>JAYZVO010000070.1:0-25998 GCA_036155555.1 Myxococcota bacterium | reverse complement strand
TCCCCCAAAAAACCCCCCCCGCTCCCCGCTCCTTTTTATTCGCGCTCGAATGAGAACCCGAGGTCTCAGTGATCTTTGCTCGGGTTGATATGGTTGCCTGCTGCGGCTGGAAGGATGCGACCTGCGGCGCGGCTCTTCCTGTCGAGGCCGCGCTCCTTGATCAACTCGACGCGGCGTGCGCGGGCGCTGGCATGATTTGGAGGAACATCGGCGTGCTCCTCGCGAAGCTCCTTCTCGATGTGCTGTGGGATGTCGATGAAGTTCGTCTTGTAGGACTCACACAGCGGACATTCGTAGGGAGGTTGTCCCCCTTCGAGTTGAAAGCCGCAGCTCTTGCAGGTCCACAGCATCGCCTGCATGTAAGGATCATTAAAGCTCATGTGCCTCTTCTCCAGATCAGATCGTTGTGCTCGAGCGCGTGATTTGGGTCGCGCCGCTCGCTCCTGCAATGCAAGGATGCGCGCTCTGACGCGACAGGCGCGATTGTGCCGCGCGCCCCGCGTCGGCGCAAGCGCCTTAGCTCAGGTATTTGTCCAGCACGAGGGCGTACTTCTCGCGCACCGAGGCGGGGATCGCCTCGGGCTTGGTCATGATCGCGTACTGGAGCGCGTGCGATGCGTCGCACTCGGCTTCCTTCTCGAGCGGGATCATCGGGATGGCGCGCGCGAGGACCTTTTTGACGTTGGAGATGTTCTGGCGAAGGATCGCGAGGACGCTCGTGACGTCGACCTCTTCCTCGCCCTCACGCCACACGTCGTAGTCGGTGGGGAGACAGACGGACGCGTAGCACATCTCGGCCTCGCGGGCCAACCTCGCCTCGGGCATCGCGGTCATGCCGATGAGGTTCGCGCCCCATGCGCGGTGCATGTGGCTCTCGGCGCGCGTCGAGAAGGCGGGGCCTTCCATGGCGACGTAGGTGCCGCCATCGTGCACCGTGATCTCTTCTGCGCGCGTGGCTTCGAGCAGGACCTCGCGAAGCATCGGGTGGAAGGGGTTCGCGAGACCCACGTGCGTGACGACCTCGTCATACATCGTGTTGGGGCGCTTGCAGGTCTTGTCGATGATTTGATCGGGGATGGCGAAGTGGCCAGGTACGATCTCTTCGCGCAGCGAGCCGACGGCGTTGACGGCGACGACCCAGAAGACGCCCACGCTCTTCAAGGCCCAGAGGTTGGCGCGGTAGGGGACGTTGGAGGGGTTGAACTCGTGGTTCTTGCCATGGCGCGGGAGGAAGGCGACGCGGCGTCCGTTGAGATCGCCGATGGTCAGCGGCGCGCTCGGCGCGCCAAACGGGGTCTCGACCTCTCGCTCCTCGAGGATCTTGATCCCCTCGATTTCGTACAGGCCGCTCCCGCCGATGATTCCAATAGGGACGCGTTGATCGCTCATGATTCCTTGGCTCCCGTAAAAATGGTTGCGTCTTGCCATGCTCGCCAAGCCTCTAATAAGAGGTTCCCCTGTGCAAACCGCAGGTCGCCTCGGCGCGCTCCAAACGAGTGCCTTCGATACTCCAAGCGGCTTGATTTGCAAAGTGGGGACTTGCAGACAAACCGCAAAGCGCACTAGGGTCCGCAGAGTTTGAACTTGGTAAGCGTGGGCGCGGTGCGCTTCTCTATCAGCGCTGGCCAAACCCAGGCAGCACGAGGCTTCGTGCGAAACCGTATTTCTGACAAGGTGAAGAGAGTCATGACCAACCCGTTGACGAAATTGACCGAAGACGAAGAGATGCTCCAGCAGCACGTCCGCGCGTTCGCTCAGAAAGAGATCGCGCCGCTCGTCATGGAGATGGACGAAAAAGCAGAGCTCGATAAGCGCATCATCCAGGGGTGCTTCGATATGGGGTTGATGGGGATCGAGGTCCCCGAGCAGTACGGCGGATCGGGGTACTCGATCTTTGCCGCTTGCCTCGCCATCGAAGAGATCGCCGCCGTCGATCCGAGCGTCTCGGTGTTTGTCGATGTGCAAAACACACTCGTCAACAACGCCATCCTGCGCTGGGGCTCCGAGGCGCAAAAGGAGAAGTACTTCCCGAGGCTGGTGAGTGACACGGTCGCTTCCTACGCATTGAGCGAGGCGAACTCGGGCTCGGATGCCTTCGCGTTGCGCACGCGCGCTGATGATTGTGGTGATCACTACAAGCTCAACGGCTCCAAGCTCTGGATCACCAACGGCAAGGAAGCTGGCCTTTATATTGTCTTCGCGAACCTCGATCCTGATGCGGGCTATCGTGGCATCACGGCGTTCCTGGTCGAGCGTGACTTCGAAGGGTTCTCGGTCGGCAAGAAAGAGGACAAGCTCGGCATCCGCGCCAGCTCCACCGTCGAGCTCATCTTCGAGGACTGCATCGTCCCCAAAGAGAACGTGCTCGGCCAGGTCGGCAAGGGCTACAAGGTCGCCATCGAGACATTGAACGAGGGGCGCATCGGCATCGGCGCGCAGATGATCGGGCTCGCCAGAGGCGCCCTCGACAACGCGATGCGTTACATGGGCGAGCGCACGCAGTTCGGACAACCGCTGCACAGCTTCCAGGGCTTGCAGTTCCAGTTCGCGCAGGCGGCCACCGATCTCGAGTGCGCCAGGTTGCTCGTCTACAACGCCGCGCGCCTCAAGGACGCGGGGCTCCCCTTCTTGAAGCAGGCCGCCATGGCCAAGCTCTACTCCAGCCAGGTCGCAGAGCGCGTGGCGAGCAAGTGCGTGGAGTTCCACGGCGGCGTCGGCTTCACCAAGGAGTTCCCTGCCGAGAAGTACTACCGCGACGCAAAGATCGGTTCGATCTACGAGGGCACCTCGAACATGCAGCTCCAGACGATCGCCAAGATGATGATCCAGGAACACGCGAGCTGAGTGAAGTTTTGGAGCGACCTCTTGCAAAGCGTTAGGCATGTGAGGTAGGGAGAAATCACAAGCCGCGAGCGTTAGATTTCGAGCGAGGAAGAAGAGATGGCGAGCAAGAACAACCCCTTTAGCGAGCGCCCCGATACGATGAGCCGCTTCTCAGGTCTCAATGATGGGAACCAGGTGATCATCGTGACGCAGGCTTACGGCCCCGACGGCGAGAGCCTCATGGATGATGGAGAGCATCGCTTCAGCGGTGAGCCCGGCATCAAGCTCAAGGTCGTCCAGGGAGATCTCGAGGACGAGGTCATCCTGAGTCCATTTTTCGGAGACCCGAGCAAGATCCACACGGTGGACTTCAAGGAGGGCGTGCGCTGCGAGCTCTTCTGCGCGTCGACGGGCAAGCCCCTCGACGAGATCGCCGAGCTCCGCACCGAAGAGGGGGGCCACTACTACGCGGTCTACCTCACGCCCAAGCTCGACGATGGCGAGCTCGTGGCGGTCAACGACATCTGGGGCAACCCGCGCTCGCGTCTTCTGAGCGAGGGCGAGATGCTCAGGGTGATCGCAGAGCTCGAGCTGGCGCAGTCCGAGGCTGAAGAGGACGCGTGAATCCTCACTGCTAAAGCCCGGCCAGGAAGATAGCGAGGGGAGGAGCAGCCTGATGTGCCAAAATGGCGCAAAAAGGCTGCTCCTCCCCTCGTTTGTTTTCGGGTTCGAGCGCGCCTCTCCTCCGCTTCTCGCAAGGAGGAGCGTGGGCTTGTCCTGATACTGTGCGGGCCTTTGAGAACGTCTACGCTTTTTACGACAAACCTGTTATGTTACCGCGGCGTGAGCGTGAAATGCGTTCACAAACCCCTAAAGAAAGCCTCCCCCCTGCGTGACGGATGGATGTGTTCACGCGTTCTACCGGGGGAGTGACTCGAAACGTCGAGGAATGATCCATGATGCAAAAGCCCTTGAGCATGTTTTCGCTCGGCTTGATGGCGTCGCTGTTTTTGTTCGCGATCGGTTGTTCGCAACCCTCCGATGAAAACAACACGTCAGCCAACCAGTGCGCCACGGACGATGATTGCACTGGCAATCAACTCTGTATCGATGACGTCTGCAGCAATCCTCCTCCTGGCTCTTGCCAGGTCGATTCGGATTGCCGCTTTGATGAGTACTGCGCGAGTAAGGTCTGCGCCAAGTCCGCATGTCAGAGCGATGATGACTGCGCAGAGGGCGCCATCTGTGATGACCTCGCCAACGAGTGTCGCGCGGGCTGTCGCGAAAACAGCGACTGTGAGGACCAGGTCTGTAACGGCACCACCAACAGGTGCGAGGATGCTGGCTGCCTCTCTACAGGGTGCCAGGACGTCATCGAGGTGTGCGACGAGACCGCCGACGTGCCGCGCTGTATCCCGACGGGTCGCTGTGAGAACCAGGGCCAGTGCGCGATCTTCGCGGACTTCCAGAATGACGGCAATGACTACGTCTGTGACACCGCCCAGGAGACCTGCGTCGTCAAGCCCCCTTGTATGGGGGATGAGGACTGCCAGGTCGGCGACATCTGCGAGGTCCGCGAGGGCGAGCGCAACCGCTGCCGCCCAGGCTGCCGCGGCGATGATGATTGCTCGGTCGGCGAGTTCTGTGATGACGATGGGAGCTTCCTCCCCGCAGGCGCCGAGTACGAGAACCTCGTTTGCTTGCGTGGCTGCGTCACCGATGACGACTGCAACACGCTCCTGAACGACCCTTCGGGCTCTTACTCCTGTCAGGAGCTCAAGTGCATCCCCAAGTGTCAGAACCTCGATGATTGCTCGGATGGTCAGATCTGTACGGGGCAACCTCGTACATGTCAGGCATGTGATAATGACAACCAGTGCCCCGCGACGCAGTTCTGTGACTTCGCGCGTGGCTACAGCGAAGAAGATATCGCGGACCCCGCGCTCGGGCTCTGCACCGATCTTCCTCCCGATTGTCCAGACGACGGCTATGGCGACAACCACCAGCTCGCGGACGCGTACCGCATCGAGAGCTTCCCGTTTGTCGCTGACGGCACGATGATGGCCGAGGACATGACCCCCATCAATCAGCCGCTCTTCTGCCGCGAGAACTCGAGCGAGTGGTTCGTGGTCGGCGCAGATGCCCTCAAGGTCATCAGCGTGCGCGTCGAGTACGACACCACTGGCGCAAACCTCGACCTCAGCCTCCGTGGCTCCGACAACAGCGAGATCGTCTCTTCGGCGCTCCCTCCGACCTCGGATAATGGGGACGAGGAGGTCGTCTTCGGTGCTCAGAACAGCGATGACTACTACATTCGCATCGGCGGCTCGATCGTCGAGAAGAATATCCCTTACACCCTGATCGTGGACGTCGCCGAGCCTCCACCCTGTCGCGACGACGCGCTCGAGGAGAACGACACCCCCGAAACGGCCGTCGAGATCGATGAGAACGTCGACTACGAGAACCTCCAGGTTTGTGGCACCGATCGCGACTTCTACGTGCTCGATGTGCTCCCGGACCAGATCGTCGAGGTGACGACCGTCGCGCCCATCGAGCTCGGGGACGTGGACATCTACGCTACCGGCCCTGATGGCATGCCCGTCGCTCCTGCGGTCGGTCCCGAGAACAAGCTCTACTTCGAATCCAACGCTGGTGGCCTCTACACCGTCGAGATCGTCGTCGCCGATGGCGTCGGCAACATCGACTACGATCTGAGCTGGCGCCAGGTGCCAAACCAGTGCACCGACAGCCTCGAGAGCAACAACCCCGCAGATCCGCTGGTTCCACCAAACGACACCTGCGCCAACTCGACCCAGCTCATGACCCCTGGCGGTCAAACCACGACGTTTGCAGACCTCAACGTCTGCACCGACACCGACTGGTACGAAGTGACGCTGCTTCCGCTCCAGATGATCAAGGTCACGGCATCCTACGACGCGCTCAACTCGGCAGGTCTTATCGACCTGCGCCTGCGCGGTCCAAACGATTGTGACTTCATCTCGTCCTATGACACGCGCTCGCGTGACCCCAACGATCCCAACGTCGTCATCCAGTACCTCGAGGCGCAGGCCACCAATGGCGGCACCTACTACGTGACGGCATCGCTGGATCAAGGGCGTCAGGTGAACTACGACCTCGACATCGAGGTCGTCGAAGGTCCTCCCTGTCTCGAGGATGAGTTCGACACCAATGGTGGCAACGACGACGTCGCGAACGCGACCGTGATCGACCGTACCAACGCACTCGCTGGCCAGGAGAACGCACTCATCGGGTTGCGCTACTGCGACCTGAACGAGGACTTCTACAGCCTCGACCTGCAACCTGGCGACAAGGTTCGTTGGGTGGTCAAGCACTCCGTCGCCGGTGGATCTGATCTCGACGCGACGATCATCCTCCCCGATGGCTCCAACCCTGTCAGCGGCACCACCACGACAGATGACGAGGAGGTCGAGTATACGGCGAGCGTCGCGGGCACGCACACCTTGCGCGTCTACGGCAAGTCTCCGACCCGCGTCGGGTACAGGTTGCTCACCTACATCACGCCCTCTGGCTCGAACATGGAGGTCGGTCCGCTCGATCCGAACTGCCCCGACCCCCTCGAGAACAACGACACGCGCGCTGACGCGGTCTCCATCGCTCAGGGTACCTACGATCTTCTGATCTGTGGCCAGCCCATCGATGATGACTGGTACAAGGTCTCGCTCGAGCCTGGTGAGACGCTGACCGCACGCCTCGACTTCCTGCACTCGCAAGGCAACATCGACCTCTTCCTGTTCGATGACACGGGCTCGACTCAGACCGTCGATCGCTCGCAAACCACGGCAGATTTCGAAGAGGTCACCTTCACCACAGCGCGTGCACAGGACATGTTCATCAAGGTCAACACCTACTCCGGTGTGGCCTCGAACACCTACACGTTGACGACGACCATCACCCCCGCGCCTCCATGCTCGGATGATGATCAGGAAGACGATGACACGGCCGCGACCGCTGCCTCGGTTACCGCTCCTGGGCTCTACACCGAGCTCGCGAAGTGCGAGGACGACGACGACTGGATCACGTTTGATGTGGTCGAAAACCAGTTGGCCGAGGTCTACGTCAACTTCAGGAGCACTGACACCGAGCTCGACATCTTCCTCTACGATGCTGTCGACGCCGCGACGCCTGTCCAGAGCGCGACGGGCACCGCGAGCGACTCCGAGTCACTCGTCTTCACCGCGCCCGATGATCCCAACACCACCGGCGCAGACACGCAGACGGTCTACACCTACTGGGTGAAGATCGACACCAAGACGCGCGCGCGTCTCGGGAGCTACGACCTGTTGCTCTACCGTGACCTCGATGGGAACGGCTCCTTTGGCATTGGCGAAGGCAACGCTGACAGGATCTGTCCTGACCCCTACGAGAACAACGACACGCAACAAACGGCCAACTTGCTCGCTGCCGGAGCGATCAACGACCTCCGCCTCTGCTGGCAGGGTGGTCTGCGTAACGACAATGACTACTACTCGATCTTTGTGCCCAACGGCGCGACTGTCACGGCCTCCGCGACGTTCACTCACGCCAACGGTGACATCCAGCTCGACCTCTATCGTCAAGGGACGGCGCTTCCTGTGGCCAACAGCCGCACGGCGACCGACAACGAGACCGTCTCCGCGACGAACATGACCGGCGCTGGCGCCATCTACACCGCGCGCCTCTACGGCGTGGGGCTCTTCACCACGAAGTATGACTTCGAGTTCGAGCTCGCCTTCGCGGACGCTTGCCCCGAGGACACCGTCGGCTCCCCGAGCCTGATCGACGCCTCGACCGCAGGGAACACCGCTCCTGACAACTATCCTGACCTCGTCCTGTGCGAGAACACCGAGGATTGGTTCGAGGTGCCTCTCACTGCTGGCGAAGCGTTCAACGTGCGCGTCGAGCTCAACAACAAGTTCGGCAACATCGACATCGAGATCCTCGATGACACTGGCGCGGTCGTCGCGACCTCGAACACCGACGGAAACGTCGAGGCGATCGATTACGTCGCGGCTACCGCTGGTGACCACTACCTGCGCGTCTTCTCGCGCAACGGTGTCTTCATCCGTAACGCCTACGACCTGTGGTTCGAGACCTCGGTCACGCCATCGGCGCCGTTCTGTCCAGACATGTACGAGCGCAACGACGCCCGCGAGGGTGCCGCGACGCTCAACATCGCCTCGAAGAAGATCTACGATGACATGATCGCTTGCGGCGCGGACGCAGACTGGTACTCGGTCAGCGGCCTCACCAGCACCTCCTACGCGCTGCGCGTCTTCTTCGACGAGCAACCTGGCCTCGACCTCGACGTCACCATCGTCGACGATCAGGGCACCGCGGTTGGCAGCGCCACAGGAACCGGAAACGACGCCTTCGTGACCTTCAACGCGCTCAGCTCTCGCACGTACTTCATCAACGTCGAGAACGTCGCGATGAACGCCATCGAGTCGCCTTACACGTTCATCCTCGATCGCACCGCGGCTCCTTGCGTGGATGACTCCTACGAGCCAAACAACAACCTGTTTGGCGCCCAGCCGCTGCCCACGGTCCCTGGCTCCTACCAGTTGGCCAGCTGCGGCACGCAAGACAGCGACTTCTTCACCGTCGTCGCCGCCAATGATGGAGACATCACCTTCACCGTCAGCCACGACCCCGCTGATGTCTCGCTCGGCATGCAAGTCACTGGCCCTGGCGCTCCCGGCGCTCCTCGTCAGTCGATGAACAACCGCATCACCGAGACCATCTCCGGCGTCACCGCTGGTGACACCTTCACCGTGTTCGTCGGTGGCATCTCCGGCGAAGGCATCTACTTCCTCGAGATCGAGAACTGATCCCTTGGTTCTCTAACTCCGAGTAGAACGATCAAAGAGGAGGTGGCCAGATGGCCATCTCCTCTTTCTTTTTGCGCTCGCGGCTTGCTATCTTCCTGTGCAGTTTCATCCAGAATGGGGAGTGCGCATGGAAGTCAAACCACAACCTCGCGGGGAGCGACTGATCGAGAGCACCTCGGCGCTCATGATCCCTGCCTTGCTCCTGCTCTGGTATGCGATCGAAAAGCAGCAGACCATCAGTTGGGAGCAGCCGCTAGCCACACTCGGCGCGAACACCTTCTCCATCTTTCGACAGTTCGCCGATGTGGTGCGCTGGCCCATCGACAAGGGGTGGGCCTGGTCTGCCTCCGTGATCGGCATCGCCACGATCTTTCGTATTCTTGGCCACGGGCGAGAGACGCTGCTCTTGCTCGGCACCCAGGGCGCGGCGCTGCTCGCGTTCGCCGTCCTCGGTCCGATCACCAAGTCTTACCCGCCGCGCCTCGAGATCCTTATCTACACGAGCTTTGGCCTCACCATCCTCGTGCTCGCCGGACGCTTTCTCCCGAAGCTGCTCGCGCGACCTCTCGGGGGGATCTTGATCATCCTGTGGTTGGTCAGCTGCGTGACCATCTGGTCTGCAGGGCACTCGCCCACATCGATCATGTTGTCGGCGTTGCTCGGCATCAGCTCGGTCGTCACGCTGACCGTGGGCATGCGTTGATTTTTGCGCCATGGCGGCGCGGGAAAAGAGGGGGCGCGTTTTTTTCAACGAGCCGACCTCGCGCGCTCCGAAGGGTTGGCGCTGAAAAAAACGCGCCCCCTCTTTTCCCTCCAGCACCAGAGGACGGCGCTGCTGGCGCTCGAGAGCATCGGTTGGCGTCCTTGCCATGAAGATGCCACGAAACAACCTCACGACCTCATTCGTTGCCCCAGTGAGCGCCACGTCGCTTGACGCGGGGCGGCGTTTCATGTTGCAAGGATCGAGCAGAGGTTGCTCTTCGAACACGAGAGGATGCCTCCTTTCTTAATTTCTTCAGGCCAGCGCCGTCGAGGTCGAGCCATGACAGAGAGCAAGCGCATCGCGCTCCCCATCGTCAACCCCACCTACGAGGTGCCAAACCGAGACGAGCTGCGCGTCGAGCCCAAGGGCGACGAACGCACGTCCGGTCCCGCGCGCCCCGAGTTCAAGTATCAGGAGGATCAGGCAGGGCCGCGGCCTCGCTGGATTCGCAAGCGACTGAGCTTTAACAAGGACTTCTTCGAGACCAAGGATCTCGTCGAAAAGGCTGGCCTGCATACCATCTGTGAGTCTGGCTCCTGCCCCAACATCCACGAGTGCTGGGGTCGAAAATCACTCACGATCATGATCCTCGGCAACATCTGCACGCGCAGCTGCGGGTTCTGTGATGTTCGCACCGGGCGTCCGCTTCATGTCGATGACGAGGAGCCCGCGCGCGTGGCAAAGACGCTCGCCACGCTCGATCTGAAGTATTGCGTGATCACGAGCGTCGACCGCGATGATCTCCCGGATGGCGGGGCGTTCATCTGGGCGGAGACAATCCGCAAGGTCAAGGCCGCGTGCCCCGACATGGGCCTCGAGGTCCTCACGGGAGACTTCAAGGGTCAGCTCGAGGATCTCGACCTCGTGCTCGACGCAGGCCCCGATTGCTTCTCGCACAACGTCGAAACCGTCGCCGAGCTGCACCGCACGGTGCGCCCGCAAGCCAAGTACGAGCGCAGCCTCGCTGTCCTCGAGCGCGCCGCACAGCATGGCGGCTCGCTGGTCAAGACAGGCATGATGCTTGGCCTCGGCGAGACCACCGAGCAGGTGCTCGACACGATGCGCGATCTCGTGGGCGTGGGCGTCGAGGTGCTCAACCTCGGTCAGTACCTGCGCCCGAGCAAACGCCACCTCCCGGTCATGCGTTGGGTTCACCCGGACGAGTTCGACTTCCTCAAGGCGGAAGGGGAGCGCATGGGCTTCAAGCATATCGAGGCTGGGCCGCTGGTTCGCTCGAGCTACCGCGCTGATTTGCAAGCGATCGAAATCGCCGAGAAGTCCAGGTGAACCTCGATCTCTCTCTCTACCTCGTGCTCGATCCAGGCGCGCTCCCCGAAGGAGCGCGCTTGCTCGACGTGGCCGCCAGGGCCATCGTTGGTGGCGTGACCGTCATCCAGCTTCGCGACAAGCAGAGCGGCGTGCGGCAACTTGTCGAGCAAGCGCGCGTCCTCGCCGAGTTGTGTGAGGCTCATCGCGTCTGCTTTATCGTCAATGATCGCGTGGACGTGGCGCTCGCATCAGGCGCTCATGGCGTACACCTCGGGCCTGAGGATATGCGCGTCGAGGACGCGAGACGCATCGCGCCACGGTTGATTATTGGAGGTTCTGCTGGCGATCCCGCGAGCGCCACGGCGCTCGTCGAGCAGGGCGTCGATTACCTGGGCGTCGGCGCCATCTATGACGCGCGGGCGAGCAAGGCGAACGCTTCGGCGCCGCGAGGTCCTGCCGTGATCGCGTCTGTGCGCGAGGTTGTGGGTGGGTTGCCGCTCGTGGGCATCGGTGGGATCGACGCGAGCAATGCCCGCGCGGTCATCGACGCGGGCGCGAACGGCGTCGCGGTGATTCGCGCGATCGCTTCGAGTGAAGATCCTGAAGCGGCGGCGCGCAGGATGAAGTCATCGCTCGGTCTCTAACCGAGCCTGGCGCCGTCCGCGTCAAACGCGTGGATCTTGTTTGGCTCGACCACGAGCGTGAGCCTGTCTCCTGCCGAAATCTCCCCCAGTGATTCTGTCTCCACATGCGCGACCATCGTGTATTCGCCGCGCTTGAGGTGCAGGTAAGCCTCCCAGCCCATCGGCTCGATCACGTCGACCTCGGCCTCGACCTTCCCCCAACCCTCGGGGATCTCCTGGTCTTCCGAGAGAATGTCGAGATGTTGCGGCCTGACGCCGACGCGCGCGGCCTTCTTTTGCGCCTCGCCTAGAGGGAAGGTGCAGCTGTCTCCCTGGAATGATGCGCCATGGATCTCGCCATCGAAGAAGTTCATCGCTGGAGAGCCGATAAAGCTCGCGACGAACTCGTTGGCGGGCGTGTTGTAGACCTCGTCCGGTGTGCCGACCTGTTGGACGAGCCCCTTGTTCAAGATCGTGATCCTATCAGCGAGCGTCATCGCTTCGACCTGGTCGTGCGTGACGTAGATCATCGTCGCCTCGAGGCGACGGTGCAGCTTCTTGAGCTCGACGCGCATCTGCGTGCGCAGCGCCGCGTCGAGGTTCGAGAGCGGCTCGTCGAACAGGAACACGCGAGGTTGTCGAACGATCGCGCGGCCCATGGCGACGCGCTGGCGTTGTCCTCCAGAGAGCTGCTTGGGGAAGCGATCGAGGTAAGGCTCGAGGTCGAGTAACGCCGCGGCTTCGTTCACGCGCTCGTCGATGATCTTGCGCTCGACCTTCCTGATTTTTAAGCCAAAGGCCATGTTCTCGCGCACGGTCATGTGTGGGTAGAGCGCATAGGATTGGAAGACCATCCCCACGCCGCGATCCCTTGGCGCGACGTCGTTGACCACGCGGTCCCCGATCGAGAGCTCGCCGCCAGTGATATCCTCCAACCCCGCGATCAGGCGCAGGAGCGTGGACTTGCCGCATCCTGAGGGCCCCACGAGGACGAGGAACTCGCCATCGCCGATCTCGAGGTCGACCCCTTTGATGATCTCCACCTCGCCATCGTAGGTCTTGTGGATGTTCTGAAGCGTGACGCTGGACACAGGCTTGCTCTCAAACAAAAGAAAACCGCCGGGATGCGCGCTCGCGCACCCCGGCGGTGAAAATCACGGGGGTGAACCCCCACAGCTTACATCGGGTCTTACAAGACCCCAAGTGGTGATGTGTGGTTCACCACGGGGAATCGATCAACCGTTCGAGCAGCCCTCATCGACCTCGCCGTCACAGTCGTCATCGCCGCCGTTGCAGATCTCCTCGTTGCGGCCAAACGGACACTCGATGCAGTCGTTGTCGATGACGCCATCGCAGTCATCGTCGATGCCATCGCAGATCTCGTTTTGTGGCACGCACATGGAGCCGCAGCCCTCGTCGACCTCGCCATCACAGTCATTGTCGACGCCATCACAGACCTCGTCAGCGCGACCGTTGGGGCACTCGATGCAGTCGTTGTCGACGACGCCGTCGCAGTCGTTGTCGAGGCCGTCACAGATCTCGTTCTCTGGACGACAGACAGGCGCGCAACCTTCGTCGACCTGCATGTCACAGTCGTTGTCGACGCCGTCGCACACTTCGGGTGCTGGGATGCACATGCTCATCGGGCAGCCCTCGTCGACGACCATGTTGCAGTTGTTGTCGACGCCATCGCAGATCTCGGCGGAGGGGACGCAACCTTGTGGGGGAGGGCAGCCCTCGTCGATCTGCATATCGCAGTCGTTGTCCATGCCGTCGCCGCAGATCTCTGCCTGAGGCACACAGCTCATCATGCCGCAGTCCTCGTCGACGTCGCCATCGCAGTCGTTGTCGATGTTGTCACCGCAGATTTCAGGCTCGGGCTGGCATTCAGCAGGAGGACAGCCGTTGTCCGCGACGCCGTCGCAGTCGTTGTCGACGCCATCACAGACCTCGGGCACGCAGCCCTGGCAGGCAGCGATCTCGTCGATGTCGCCATCGCAGTCGTTGTCGATGTAGTCGCAGATCTCCATGCTCGGCGTGCAGTCCGTGCGGCAACCGACGACGATGTCGACGCTGGTCTGGTTCGGATCAGCGTTCTGGATCGAGGTGCAGTTGCTGCCGTTGATGGTCAGCGTGTTGGAGTTGACGTTGTAGGTGTAGCCGTTTGCAGAACCTTCGGCGACCTGCGTGGTCTGGCCGTTGATCGTGTAGGAGACCCAGATCTTGTTCGGGTCGAACTGGCTCGTGGGCGTGGAGATGTTGTAGGAGCACGAGATGTTCGAGGTGATGATCGTGCGAAGATCGCTGGCGAGCCCCGCCGCGTTCGACGCGTCGTAGTAGCCAGGGTTGCCGAGCGAGGTGCCACCTGCGGTCGCGAGCCCGTCAAGCTCGCCACCGCAGACACCCGAGCCGAAGCCGACCACGTATGTCTTCACCGACGGGTTGAGCATCCTCATCCTCGTCACGGCTGCTTCTGCGTTGGTTTGGCTGCCGCTGTTGCAACCGTCGGTGATCAGGATGATCGCCTTGGCGCGCAGGTTGGTCTGAGCATCGTTGGGGATGTTGAACCACGAGTTGTTCTCGGTCTGCTCGAGCGCGTAGGTCGTGGGCGTCCCGCCGCTGCCGCCGGTGATCGCCTGGAGGTCACTGATCATGGAGTTGATCTGTGTTTGGTTGCGAGTCGCGACAGCGCGTCCGCTGACCGGTCCGATGGTCGTGAGCGTGGTGGAGCTCTGGTAGGTGATCAGGCCGAAGTTGACCGACTGCCACAAGGGTTGCGTGGTGCCACCCTGAGTTCCGCGCACGACATCATCGATGGCGGTCACTGACTGCGACCAGTTCGAGGTCGCGCTGGACGCCGAGCCCATCGAGCCGGAGCGGTCGAGGAGGATGAGGACGTTGGGGTTGACCTGCTCGAAGACCGCGTTCTGGTTGCCACAGGTCGTGCCTGCTGGCAGCGGCTCGCAAGCATCGCCCTGGCCATCATTGTCGCTGTCGGTTTGGTCGTAGTTTGCCACATCTGGGCAGTTGTCACACGCGTTGCCGAGCTTGTCGCCGTCGTTGTCTGCCTGGTTCCCGTTGGGGGTCATGCCGCAGTTGTCGCTGACGTCAGGGACGTTGTCGCCATCGCTGTCCTGCGTGGTGTCGTAGATGGCGCCTGGCTCGCAGACATCGCCCTGGCCGTCATTGTCGCCATCGACCTGGTCGTAGTTGGGGATGTCAGGGCAGTTGTCGCACGCGTTACCGCGACGGTCGTTGTCGTTGTCTGCCTGGTTCCCGTTGGGGATCATCGGGCAGTTGTCTTCGACATCGCGCACGTTGTCACCGTCGGTGTCACGCGTGAGCGCGTCGCTTTCGCAGGCGTCGCCGGTGCCATCGCCGTCGGTGTCTGCCTGGCTGAAGTTCGCGTAAGCAGGGCAGTTATCGCAGGCGTCACCGATGGTGTCGCCGTCGGCGTCTTCCTGGTTCGAGTTGGAGGTGTTCGGGCAGTTGTCGATGCCGTTGCGCACCATATCGCCGTCAGCGTCGCCGTTTGGATCAGCGAGGCCATCGCAGGCGTCGCCAATGTTGTTGCCGTCGGCGTCTTCCTGGCCGCTGTTGGCGACGTTAACGCAGTTGTCACACGCGTCGCCGATGCGGTCGCCGTCGCTATCAGTCTGGTTCGGGTTCGCGTCGCTCGGGCAGTTGTCATCCGCGTTGCGGACGTTGTCGTTGTCGACGTCGCCGTCAGGGTTCGCCAGCTCGTCGCACAGGTCGCCCTGGCCATCGCCGTCGCTGTCTGCCTGATCGTTGTTCGCGACCGAAGGGCAGTTGTCACAGGCATCGCCGACGCCGTCCCCTTCCGCGTCTTCCTGGTTCGGGTTCGGATCGTCGGGGCAGTTGTCCTCGACATCGCGGAGCCCATCACCGTCTGCATCGGCGGTCAGGTCGGGACCTTGGCATGCATCCCCCTGGCCGTCGTTGTCTGCGTCTTCCTGATCGTAGTTCGAGTAGGCAGGGCAGTTGTCACAGGCATCACCGACCTCGTCGCCGTCCTGGTCTTCCTGGTTCGGGTTCGGCTCGAGGAAGCAGTTGTCCACGGTGTCGTTGATGCCGTCACCGTCCGTGTCCGCGTTCGGGTTGACTGGACGCTCGCACGCATCGCCGCGTCCGTCGCCATCCTCGTCGGCCTGATCGAAGTTCGAGTAGGAGGGGCAGTTGTCACACACATCGCCGCGGCCATCGCCGTCAGCGTCAGCCTGATCCGCGTTCTCCACCTGAGGGCAGTTGTCGAACTGGTTGCGGACGCGATCGCCATCGTCATCCTGCCAGTCCTCACAGCGATCGCCGATGCCATCGCCGTCCGTATCCATCTGCATGATGTTGGCGATCTGTGGACAGTTGTCACATACATCGCCGATCAGGTCAGAGTCCGTGTCGCGCTGGTCCGGGTCGGAATCACACGGGCAGATGTCGAGGCGGTTGGTGATCCCATCGCCGTCCTCATCTCCCATCGGATCGGAAGCGTCACACATGACGGGCTCTTCCATATCCGTGTCGTTGCCCCCCATGTCGTCTGGGGACGCCGTGTTGTTCTCGCCGCCTCCCATGTCGTCAGGGGTGTTGTTGGAGGTGTTGTTCTGCTCGTTGTTGGTGCCGGTGCCTGTTTCATCAGGCCCGCAGGCGCTCATTGCGAGCAAGCCTGCCAACAGCAGCGAGAGCCATGTTTTGGGGTTGGGTGCGTGCATGATTCACGTCCTCCGAGGAGATGCCAAGAGGTGGTACTGGGTTGAAGAGCCTGCCCCCCTGCGAATGTGGTATTCAGGGCAAGTCATCATGATTGAGGATCTTATCCAATTCGAGCATAACCTTAACCTCACCGTGATACAAGCGGGTGGCGGTTGGTAAACCTCTCCGTCACATCCCTCGCACTCCCACTCTCGTACCACCTGTGTTATGAAGCTCTGCACGCTTGCTTTTACCCCTCACTCGTGGAGCATCGACTGATGCGCATGTCCTTCTCGGTCGGAGTGCGTCGCTATGGCCAGGATTGCTTCCTCGCTCAGGCCCTCCAGCCCCCATTCCTCTCCTCGGCCGGTGCTTCGGCAAAGGATGCCCTCGATCGCCTCAGAGAAGCGCTGCTCGATGCCCTCGAGCGCTCACACCCCTCCACCGTGATCGGCTGGTTCCAACGCAATACTTGGGAGATCGAAGACGTCGAGCTCGACATCCACCGCGTCGTTGGGCTCTTCGATGATCCCTTCGAAGACTCCGATGAGGAGCCCGACTGGGCCTCGCAGACGATCTCTGTCGCCTCCACGCGCAGCAACCCCGATGCTCCCAAAGGGCTCCTGACCTGGTTCGCGCTCGAACACGGCATGCTCGCCAGAGGCCGCGACGAGGAAGACGTCGAGAAGACGCTCGTGGCCCGCATGCGCCAGACCAACGGCAGCGCTTATCACCACAGACCTTCGCCCGATGAGTCCTGGCTCGAGAAGCTCGTCATCGACTTCCGTCCCCTCGATCTCTTGCGCGTCCCCCACGAGATGCTCTGGTTCGACGAGTTCGAGGACGAGGTCCTCGAACAAGAACAGGAAAGCCTGCGTCCTGCCACCCCCACGCTCGAGGACACCGCCGAGCTCTGGTCCAATTGCTCCCCGAGAGCGGCCGCCGAGCGTGGCTTCCTCCCCATCTTCGCCAGACAACGCCGCGTCGATGAGGTCGAGGAGCTGCTCGCCACGAAGAACCCCACGCCCGTCGTCCTCGTCGGCAAGGCACGCGTTGGCAAAACAGCGCTCATCCGCCACCTCGCCTACAAACGCATCGGCAGAGACGACGGCGCGCGACGCCTTTGGTTTGCCTCTTCACCGAGGCTCTGCGCCACAGAGGCATTCTCCGCTGGTTGGCAACAGCAGTGCCGCGAGCTCTTCGCAGAGCTCGAGACCGCCGATGATATCCTCTACGTTGGACGCCTCGTCGAAGCGCTCGATGCCGGTAAGTTCGTCGGCTCTGATTACAACCTCGCGCAGTTTTTGAAGCCACTGTTGGCTGACAAACGCGTGCGCGTTATCGCCGAGGCTACCCCTGGCGAGTGGAACCTCATCGAGCAACGCGACATCGGCTTCGCCAGGACCTTTCACGTCGTTCGCATCGACGATCCTCCAGAGCCCTTCGCGTTCGCAGAAATCGTCGCGCCCGCCGCGCGCCGCATCGCCGAGCAAGAAGAGATCGAGGTCACCGACGCAGCCATCCAGCGCGCCTGGAACCTCCAGCAACGCTTCGCCTCGGAGGGCAGCTCCGTCGGTCGCACCATCGACTTCCTGGCGCGCGTCGCCAGGCGCGCCTCGAGCGCCTACAGGAAGATCCTCGATGACGAGGACCTCGTGACCTCGTTTTGCGAGAGCACCGGTCTTCCTCAATTCATGCTCTATGACGAGCGCACGCTCGACCTGTCTCGAGTGATCGCCACGCTCGAACGCCGCGTCATGGGACAGCGCCAAGCTGTCGAGCGCGTCGCCGATGTGATCGGGATCACCAAGGCGGGGCTGGCTCCTCCTGACCGCCCGCTCGGCTCCTTCCTGTTTGTTGGCCCCACGGGCGTTGGCAAAACCGAGCTCGCGCGCGCGCTCGCGCAGTTCCTGTTCGGTGACGAGGATCGCCTCGTGCGCCTCGACATGAGCGAGTACAGCCACCCGGATGCTTACGGGCGCCTGATCGGAGAGGGGCACGTCGTCCAGACGCTCGAGGCCGATTACACCCCAGGAGGCGATCTCACCGGTCCTGTACGACGCCAGCCGTTCTGTGTGGTGCTGCTCGACGAGGTCGAGAAGGCGCACGCGTCTGTCTTCGATATCTTGCTCCAGGTGCTCGGAGAGGCGCGCTTGACCGATGCGCACGGGCGCACGACGCGCTTTCAGAACACCATCGTGATCATGACGAGCAACCTCGGCGTCGACTCGCTGCGTCCCTCCATCGGCTTTGCCGATGAA
This sequence comes from Myxococcota bacterium, assembly GCA_036155555.1. Classification (GTDB taxonomy): domain Bacteria; phylum Myxococcota_A; class Bradymonadia; order Bradymonadales; family Bradymonadaceae; genus JAYZVO01. The sequence continues at coordinate 7,703 of JAYZVO010000070.1, read as the reverse complement.
GAGGACATGGCGGAGGGTTGGGCATCGCACTTCAGGCGAGAGGCCGAGCGCTTCTTCCGGCCCGAGTTCCTCGCCAGGATCGATCAGTTCATCCCATTCCGACCGCTCGCCAAGGAGGTCGTCGTCAAGATCGCCCACCGCGAACTCGACCAGCTCGAACACCGCGAGGGGATCGCGCGGCTCGATGTGAGCTTCACTTACGAGGAAGAAGTCGCCGCCTGGGTCGCCTCCAGGGGATGGGACCCTCAATACGGCGCCAGGCCGCTCAAGCGCGTGATCGAGCGCGAGATCAGCTGGCCGCTCGCCAGGCAACTCGCCGAGACGCAACACAAGCTCGAGCCTCACCAGGCGCGCACCATTCATCTTGGCGTCGAGGACGACCCGATCAAACGGCTGGACGCGCGTTCGCTCGTCTGGAAGCTCGAGATCGTGGCTTCTTCAGACAATGATCACGCCTCGCGTCAGTCCTTGCTCGAACTCATCGAGCACATCGCCACGCTGCGCCGAAGGTTGCAAAACTACACCTACACCGAGATGTTCTCCGACCTCGAGTGGGAGATCGAAAACTTCGATGTCTCCAGCCAGGCCGAGCACTTTTGGCGTAACCCGAACGCGCCAGAGCTTGCCTCACGCGCCGAGCAGGCGCGTCGCATCGTGCGCCCCGCCACCGAGATCGCGCAGGAGCTCGGCGCGCTCGAGGATCTTGCTCACGAGGCGTATCACTCGCGCTCGTTTGACATCCATGACGACCTCAGAGAGCGCGCCGACGAACTCTCGCCCGCGGTACGCAACCTGTTTATGATCATCCTTCGCTCCGCCTTCCGCATCCCCGATGAGATCGTCATGGTGATGCCCTCGCGGCGACCTACAGACCCATGGCGCGCGCAGCTCGTGCGCTGGTACGCGATGCTCGCCGAGCGCCTCGGCTTCGAGCTCGAGCTGCTTCGCGCCAGGACGCCGTCCGAGCTCGCCGACGTCGAGCCCAGAGAGCTGGAGCAGGACAACAAGCTCTATTACATCACGTGCTCGATCGGGAAGAACGGCCAGGTGCCCGCATCAGAGGTCCTGGTGCTCTCGTTCAAGGGCTTTGTCGCGCGCCCGCTGTTGCTGGGAGAGGATGGGTTGCATCGATTGATTTCTGCCGAGGGCAACGCCGTGACCGATGTGATCGTGCTCGGCGAGGATGAGTACTGGCCTGTTCCAGACGCGCGGCTTATCGCGGGCTCTGGAAACCCCTCGATCGCGCGTGTCTGGAACAAACGCACCCGCGAGGTCTCGATCCCTTACTTCATGTCCGTCGCGTTCCACGAGAAGGACCCATGGGAGGTGCTCGCGCCTGTGATCGAAGATGTGGCATGGATGATTGTCGAATCGCGCTGGGATTGAGGAGGCTGCCATGAAGCTCAAAATGTACCTCGCCCAGATCAAACAAGGGCAATACGAAGCGTCGATCCCCTGGATCGCTCAACTCGCGCAGCCGATCCGCGGGCCAAGCCCCGCGCAGCTCAAAGAAGAGCTGATGTTCCGCGCGCTCGAGCTGCTCCACGAGGGGCTCGCCCCGCGAGATATGGACCGCATGCTCCCACCTGCAAATTTGCAGGTTGTCTCGGTCTACGTCGAGGTCGAGCGCCGCACGGATGCCTCTCGCGCTCCATCCTCTGTGAGCACCGTCACGCATGTGATCATCGGGCGCTGGGAGAATGACTCCATCGATCACCTCTGGATGCCCAGGATGCCTGGCGTCTGTCTCGCGCTGCGATCTGCTGAGGAGGTCTACGCGGCAACCAGCAAGTGGGTCTCTCACTGGGCCGAGCGCAACCTCGTCGAGGACCTCTCCTCGCTCGAGTGTCCTTATTGGGGAAAGATCGAGGAGGTCGAGGTCGATCTCGGCTTCCCCGAGTCTGTCCCATCCCAGCGCGCCGAGAGCATGGGGAAGGGGAGGCTGCGAAGGCCCGCCGCGCTATCACAAGTCGCGACCAACATCACGCACCGCGCTGACGATGACGCGCTCGCGGATGCCTACGGACGAGAGGAGTTCGTCGAGCGCTTGATCGAGGTCATGACGAGCCCGAAGCCGGTGAACATTTGCCTCGTCGGACCTCCTGGCGTTGGCAAGAGCTCGATCATTTATCAGGCGGTCAAGCGCGTGTTCGCGATGCAGAAGCTGTATCAATCGCGTCGTGACTTCTGGGAGACGAGCGGCGATCGCATCATCGCCGGGATGAGCGTCATCGGGCAGTGGGAGCAGCGCGTCTCGACGATCGTCGAGGAGCTCTCCGAGCGCGGAGACATCCTCGTGCTCCAGGATCTTCTCGGTGTGGTGCGCGCCGGGCGAACCTATCAGGGGGACTCCAACGTCGCGCGCTTTATCGAGCCCGCGCTCGAACAGGATCGCTTCTCCATCATCGCCGAGGCTACCGAGGATGCCTACGCCATGGCCCGCGCGATGGCTCCTGGCTTCGTCGACAAGTTTCGCCGCCTGCACATCCCCGAGCTTGGCTGGAAGGAAACCCTCGGCGTCATCAACGAGCTCGTCCGACACATCGAAGGGGGGCACGACACCGTCCGATTTACCCCGGATGGCGTCGAGGCCGTCCTCGGCCTGACGCGTCGCTTTTACAAGCAGGACGCCTTCCCTGGGAAAGCTGTTCGGTTGACCAAGCAGTGCGAGATGGCCGCGCTCAGGCGCTACCATGAATCACCGCGCGACCTCGAGCAGGTCGTCGACGCAGGTATGGTGGCCGAGGTCTTCCAACAACAAACCGGGTTGCCTCGCGCCATCCTCGAGCCTGGCACCGGGCGCACACCGACCGAGGTCAGAGAAGCATTCGATCGCAGGATCTATGCGCAACCTGCCGCCGTTGATGTGGTCTCCGGGCTCGTGCTCACCATCGAGCAGGGGTTGACTGACCCGAACAAACCACTCGGCTCCTTGCTGCTCGTCGGCCCCAGCGGCGTCGGCAAGACCGAGACCGCCAAGGCGCTCGCCGAGCAACTCTTTGGCTCCGACGAGCGCATGATTCGCTTCGATATGAGCGAGTTCAACACGCCGATGGCGATCTCGAGGTTGATCGGGACGCCCTCGCGACCTGATGGCGAGCTCACCGGGCGCGTTCGATTGCAACCGTTTTGTGTGGTCTTGCTCGATGAGATCGAGAAAGCACACGGCGACGTGCACGACCTCTTGTTGCAAGTGTTGGGCGATGGTCGCCTGACTGATGCTGCGGGCAGGACGGTCGATTTCCGCAACGCGGTGCTCGTGATGACCTCGAACCTCGGCGCGGGCAGTGAGGATCACTGGCTCGGGTTCCACGAGAAGGTGCGCTCCGACAGGTTCCTCCACTACAAGCGCAGCGTGGAGGCGTTCTTTCGGCCCGAGTTCTTCAACCGCATCGATCACATCGTGCCGTTTAACCCGCTCGGCCACGGCGCGCTGCGTCGCATCGCGCGCCGCACGTTGAGGACCTTGCTCGAGCGCCGTGGGTTGCGTCAGGCGCAGCTCATGGTGGATGTCGACGAGGCGCTTATCGACTACCTGATCGAGGGCGCGGTCGATCCTCGTTATGGCGCCAGGACGCTCGGTCGTCGCATCGAGCGTGCGCTCATCACACCGCTCGCCAGCAGGTTGACCACGCATCAATCCGAGGAAGGGCTCACGCGCGTCTCGGTGCGCGTGGGAGATCGTGAAGAGGAGCGCATCGCGCTCGACCTGCAAGTGATTCGCAGAGCGCCCCAGCAGGCCCTCGCGCCGTCCTCCCCCATGACCTCCGAGGACAAGGCGGCGCCCCAATGGGTGGGGGAGGACGGCGCTCGGACCGCGCTGGATGCGCAGCAACTGGTCGACGCGCTCCACCGCGTCGCGGCCATGTTGGATTCGCTCGAGGGGAGGAAGGAAATCCGCGCGCTCTCGCGCGAGTATCACTCCATCCTCGCGCAGTTCAACGACCCCGAGCAGCAGGAAGATGTGCTGGAAGAGGGCGAGTTGGCGGAGCGCTTGCGTCAGCGCGAGGTCGTCTTGAAGCGCCTCGCGGTGCTTCGCTCCAGGCTGGATGGCGTGCTCGATCCGAGAGGAACGGGCGAATACGTCTTCCCGATCGCGCAGGAGATCGATCGCCGCAAGCAGCGCGCGTGGTCCTCGCTGGTGAGCCAGCTCGAGCACGAGCTGCTCTGGCTCGAGGTCCAGCTTCGCAGCTTGCTCACGCGCGAGGCGGACTCCGCCACGCTCGTCGTCGCGGGCCTGAGCGGCCCGTTTCCAGCGCTGCTGTCGTTGTGGTTGCGCGTGTTGCGCGCCATCGACGAGGTCTTCTCGCTCGACCTCACCATGGTCGAGCTCTCCGGTGGGAAGTGGCGCCCATTGGGAGAGCGCGAGGACAACCGGCAGGCGATCGCTGTCTCGACCGAAGCGCCCGGGTTGTTCGCCCTGTTCGATACGCTCGAGGGGTATGCCTGGAGCCCGAGGTTGCCATCGCACGGACAACACGCGCTGGCGCTGCTCTCGAACTTCGACAAGGGGTTTGTCTCACAGGAGGAGCTTATCGCCAGGTTGGATGCTGGCGAGTTCGCGACCTCGAAGGAGCGCGGTGAGGAGGCTTGCATCGAGTTTATCGAGCAGCGCGGTCAGCTCGAGGACGTGCGTCTGGGTAGGTTCTTGCCGATCCCCGAGGATCGCGCGACGAACTTGCAGCAGTTCGCGCTCAGGTTGGTGATGCCTCGGGTCGCTTCGAGCGGCGCGGGGGTTTATGGCGAAAGCATGCGCAGCGGGATGCACCGCGCGCTCACACAGGAGGATCTCGATGGCGCGGACACCCCATAAGATCGTGGCCGATGTCGACCTCTTCGTGTGGTCGCGGCCCGTAGGCGTTTACGTGGCGAGCTTGACGCAGGACAACGTCGCCGCGCTCGGAAAGAACGAGGAGCAGGCGATCGAGCGCTTCGAGCAGCTCGCCAGGCGTCTGCTCCGCGTCTCTCCACAGCACTTCGGGCAACCGCAGGCGCGCACTCAGGACGAGGAGCCCTCGTTGCGTATCCTGCGCCTGACCTTGCCCGCAGAAGGACACGGGCGATTGCTCGAGCTCGACCTCTCGCTGATCGCCATCGGGTTCCCGCGCGAGGATGGCTTCGACATCTACCTCCCGCAGCTCTCGATGGAGCTGTTCGTGCAAGACCTGAAAGAGCTCGAGGTGATGTGCGCCGAGCACTTGCGCGATCGCTTCCCGCTCGGTTCCAGGCTCGACAGCCTGAGCGCGTTGACCACACCGATCACGCTCGAGCAGGACGCCAACGAGGACACCGACGAGTGGATGGGCGTGCGCCGTATCCGCGTGCGTTTTCGCCCCGAGGGGCAGGAGCAAGAGGTCGAGGATGCGATCTCTCGTCCCACGCTCACATCGGTAGGAGAGCCGCTCCATTTGCGGCTCGACCGCAAGGATGCCCCCGGCGCGTTCGAGCGCAAGGTCGAGGTCGATCTCTTGCTCGACTACCTCTCCGAGAGGTTCGAGCGCAGCGTTCTGCTCGTGGGACCGAGCGGCGTCGGCAAGACCTCGGTGGTCTACGAGACGATCCAGCGCATCATCCAGGAGGAGGTCCCCGAGCCGCTCAAGAACACGGAGGTCTGGCAAATCAGCGGCGGTCGCCTGATGGCGGGGATGCGTTTCCTGGGGCAGTGGCAAGAGCGCGTGCTCTCGCTTATCGAAGAGGTCCGCGAGGCGGGCGCGATCCTGTTCGCAGAGAACCTCGTCGAGCTGCTCGAAACGAGCGGCAACGAGCAACACGCGCAGGGCATCCCCGGCCTGTTGCTCCCACACATCCTGTCCGGCGAGATCGTCCTGCTGACAGAAGCTCGCCCCGAGCAGCTCGCCTGGGCGACGCAACGCCACCCCTCGTTCGTGCGCGCGCTGCGCAGGTTGCCCGTCGAGCCGATGGACGCAGAACACACCGATGCCGTCCTCGAGCGCGTCAGCTTCAGGCTCGGTCGCCAGCACGGTGTGCGGCTCTCCGTGGATACGCGGCAAAAGATCCTCGAGCTAACCTCGCGCTTTCGAGGCCCCTCGGCGCTGCCCGGTCCTGCCGTGGACCTGGCCGAACGCATGGCGCGCACCCACCGCAAGGAGGGTGTGATCGAAGAAGGGGAGCCTCGCCCCTTGCTGCAACCTCAACACGCTGTGGATGCGTATGCATCGCAGACGGGGATGCCTGCGGCCTTGCTCGACCCGGACACCTCGTTCGATGTGGCGCAGGTGCGCGACTTCTTCGAGGCGCAGATCTTCGATCAGCCCGAAGCCGTGGAGGCGATGGTCGATCTGGTGACGGTGATTCGCGCGGGCTTGAACTCGGCGCAACGTCCGCTCGGGTCGTTTCTCTTCCTCGGACCGACGGGCGTTGGCAAGACGCAAACCGCGCTCACGCTGGCGCAGTACTTGTTCGGCAGCCAGGACAGGTTGTTGCGCTTTGACATGTCTGAGTATCAGGACCCATGGGCGGCAGGTCGTCTGGTCGGTCGCTACAAGGGGGAGCCCGGCGAGCTGGTCAAGAGGATTCGCGAGCAACCGTTCCAGGTGATCCTGCTCGACGAGATCGAGAAGGCTGATGGCGCGGTCTTTGACCTGTTGTTGCAAGCGCTCGGCGAAGGGCGCCTGACGGATGCGTTGGGGCAGACGGTGGATCTCTCGAGCGCGGTGTTCGTGATGACCTCGAACCTCGGCGCGGGTGGTCCTCCGAGCCTTGGCTTCGAGATGGTCAGCGAGGACGCGCGACAGCGGCGCGAGGCCACGCACTATCAGCGCGCCGTGGAGGAGTTCTTCCGACCCGAGTTTGTTGGCCGCATCGACCGCGTGATCCCGTTCCGTTCGCTCGGCGAAAAGACCGCGAGGAAGTTGGTGGAGCGTGCGCTCCAGCAAGCGTTCTCGCGCGAGGGGTTGTTGCGTCGCGATATCCGCGTGCACGCCGAGGATGCGGTGGTGGACTTCCTGATCGAGGTCGGTTTTGACCAGCGTTATGGCGCGAGGCCCTTGCGCCAGGCGGTCGAGACGCAGATCACTGCGGTGCTCGCGAACTTTATCGCGCGCGAATCAGACGCCAGAGAATTCTCACTGGTCTTCAGGATGTCTAATGGGAGGCCCGTGCTCGAGCTCGGGTGAGGGAGTGATTTCCCGAGGTTGCCTGTCAAAGCGAGGTAGGGGAGGGGAGTCGTTTCTGATCAGGCGGCGTGGTTGTCACGCTGCTCGGGCTGCTCGTCGTCTTCCTCGAAGCGGAAGTTCCAGCTCGCGCGCTCCTTCTCTTTGGCGGGCGCGGACTTTGACGGGATATGCGTCAAGATGTAGGCGCGCGTCTCGAACGTCTCGTAGGTCACGGGTTGGTCAGGAGACGGCTTGCTCGAGCCATGCTCGGTGCCAAGCTCCTTGTCGACGTGACCGCGCGCGTCGTTTTGTTCGTAGATATGCACTTCGACTCGCGTCCAACGGCGCCCCGTGAGGAAAAGATCGCGTGCTGTCATAACGTGCTCCTTGGCATACGTCTCACGACGTCGGGACAGTGCCCCTACCGGCACCTACATGTAGGATAGTGTAACTTTACACCTCGGGATTCCAGAAAACAACAGTCAAAAGCAGCGCACACTTCCCTGTTTTTTCGCGAACCACCGACGCTCCGCCCGCAACCGAGGGCCGCGGAAAAACTTTGATCGCAGGTTGGGCAAGTCACCCTGC
>JAYZVO010000069.1:0-19052 GCA_036155555.1 Myxococcota bacterium | reverse complement strand
GACAACGTGAAACCATGAGAGGAAGGGGCAAAGAAGTTTCCTCGAGGAAACTTCTTTGCCCCTTCCTCTCATGGTTTCAACTCGATTCTCTCCCAAAGTCAGTGTTATCAACAAGACATCGCGACGCGTGTGATTCCACGCGATGCCTCACCCTCTCTTGAAAAGAAGCAAAGCCGATGACCGACAACCTCGCAGACCTCCTCGTCATCTACGAACACCCCTCCTGGCAAGAACCTCTCTTCGAAGCGCTCGATCGTCGCGGGGTGAACTACAAGACCTTTGACCTCAAGCAAGGCGTGTTCGGCGAACGAGACCTGCCCCCGGCAAAGCTCGCCTTCAACCAGGCGAGCCCGAGCGCATACCTCCGAGGAAACACGCGCGCGGTGCCCTTCGGGCTCGCTTACATCGAAGCGCTGGAAGCGAGCGGCGTGACCGTGCTCAACGGCTCGCGCGCGTTCCGCTTCGAGCTCAGCAAATCGACCCAGGCGCGCGTCATGGCGCTCCAGGGGATCGATTATCCCAGGACGCTCGCGTTTAACGACCTCGCGGCGCTGGAATCACGCGCTGGCGAGCTCGGCTTCCCCGCGATCCTGAAGCCAAACCAGGGAGGCAGCGGCGCGCGCATGTTCAAGGTCGAGTCCTTCCAGGAGGTCGCCACCATCATCAGCCAGGATGACTCCCTCTGGGAGCCTGACCACGTGATGTTGCTCCAGGAGTACCTCGAGCATGACAGCGAAAAGGATGGCATCGTGAGGATGGAGTTTCTCGGCGGGGAGTTGCTCTACGCGATGAAGGTCAAGTCCGCAGGCTCGACCTTTAACCTCTGCCCCTCCGAGGTGTGCAACCCGGTCGACGGCGAACCTGGCGCATGCGCCATCCCCGAGACCGCGCCGCCAACCTTCGAGCCCTTCCCCGAGGTCCCCGCGGAAGCGGTCGCCATCGGCGAGCGCATCTGCAAGCTCGGAGGTCTGGACGTGGCGGGCATCGAGTATCTGGAGACGCCCGATGGGCGCCGCGTCTTCTACGATATCAACGCGAACTCGAACCTGCGCCGCCCCATCGGAGAAGCGTTCGGGTTCGATCCGTTCGAGCGCGTGGTCGATTTCCTCGTCTCACGCATCGAGCGCTCCTGATACATTGTTTTGATGGGAAGTAGAGAGGCCACTGCGTCGTTATCACATCGAGGTATCGTGGACGCCAAGCGAGGAGAGAGATGAGAGGCGACGTCACACTGGGACTGTCATCACCGACAAAGAACTTCTACGTGGTCGCGGCGATCCTCGTGGGGTCATGGCTCGCGACGGTGCTCGTCGCGCCGCTGCGTACCTTTGTCGAAGCGCACCTGCTGCTCACCTCCTCGAGCATCCCACAGCTCGAGTTGTGGGCCGCCTTCACGCACGCGTTCTTCCCGCGCGACTTCCTGATGTTGGTCTTCAATGTGGCGATGCTCTACATGTTCGGCGTCGACATGGAGCGCGACTGGGGGCTCAAGAAGTGGTGGGGTGTCCTGCTCGCTGCGATCACGTTTGGAGGGATGACCTCGATGCTCGTAGCCTGGGCGTTCGGGAGCACGCACCCCGTCTCTGGCTTCGCGCTCCCCATCAGCGCCTTTGTCGCGGCTTATTGCTGGCGCATCTGGAATCAACGGATGCGCTTCTTCACCATCGAGCTCACGGGCCGCACGCTGCTCATCTTCTTCATCGCCCTCGACGCCCTGCTCGCGATCCTCACCCTCGACCCCACCATCCTCACCGGTCGCCTCGTGGCGACCGGGATTGGACTCGCCGCCGCCGAGGGGATCTCCAACCTGCGTATGCGGTTCACGCGCTGGCGCATCCGCCGCAAACTCCGCGTCGTCAAATCCCCTGAATCCGACAGCAAGAAGCGCGACAAGCGCAAGCTCGACGACGGAACCTGGCTCAACTGAGACCGACGTTCTCCTGCAACAAAAGAGAGAGTTGTCGACCTGTGCGCGAGTCGCTATGGTGGGCCCAATATTCTCCGCGCCGCCACGCTCGTTGGCGGTGTTCGAGCCTCTCCCCGTCCATGTTGACGTTGACGCTGGCACAACGATCGCTCTCGAAAACGAGCGGCGCACGAACCAGCAAAACGAGCCGTCACGGCCACGGGGATTGTTGTATTTATCTCATAAGCGAGGTTGTATCCCATGGAGATTACTCGAGAATTCCTACACCGCATGCCCAAGACGGACCTCCACGTCCACCTCGACGGGAGCCTTCGTCCACAGACCATCCTCGAGCTTGCAGAGGAGCAGGGCATCGAACTCCCTGGCAACCCGCAAACAGAAGAGGAGTTCATCAAGGTCGCCAAGATCGGCGCCAACCACGAGAGCCTCGCTGATTACCTCAAGGCGTTCGACATCACCTTGTTGGTGCTCCAGAGCGAAGAGGCGCTCTACCGCGCCGCGTTCGAGCTCGGCGAGGACGCCGCGCGCGAGAACGTGCGCTACATCGAGGTGCGTTACGCGCCTGTGCTTCACACGCGCAGCGGCTTGAGCTTCCCCGTGATCGTCGAAGCTGTGGCGGAAGGTCTGCGCGAGGCAAAGCGTCGCTACGGGATCATGAGCGGCCAGATCATCTGCGGCATTCGCCACATCGAACCAGAAGCGAGCGTGCGTCTGGCAGAGCTTTGCGTCGCGTTCAAGCACAAGGGCGTGGTGGGCTTTGACCTGGCTGGCGCCGAGTTTGGCAACCCGCCAAAGGATTACCTCGAGGCGTTCAACCTCGTGCGTAACAACAACGTCAACCTCACCATCCACGCTGGCGAGGCGTTTGGCCCGGAGAGCATCCACCAGGCGATCCACATCTGCGGCGCGCACCGCATCGGGCACGGCACCAGGCTTCGCGAGGATGGCGATCTGCTCAACTACATCAACGATCATCGCATCCCGCTCGAGGTCTGCCTGACGAGCAACATTCAGACAAAGGCCGCCGAGAGCTTCGCCTCGCACCCGCTCCCCTTCTACCTCTCGTTCGGGCTGCGCTGCACGATCAACACAGACAACCGGCTCGTGACCAACACGACGATGACCGACGAGTTCGAGCGCGCCGTCAACTCCTACGACCTGAACATCGGGGACTTGCGCAAGCTCGTCGTCAACGGCTTCAAGTCGAGCTTCATGCCCTACCGCAAGAAGACGACCATCACCGCACAGGCAGGCATGGAGTTCGACGCGCTCGTCAAGGAGTTCGAGGAGAAGTCTGGCCAACGCGCCATCACCGATCCTCGCGTCGCACAGGAGATCGCCATCCAGCTCTCCTCGGCGAACTCGCGCGTCGCACACACCGCCGCAGACACCCTGCTCGAAGAAGAGTGAGCAGCACCCAAACGGAGATCAACCATGAGCTTCCAGGCAGTCGTACTCGCAGCAGGCAAAGGCACACGCATGCGCTCGGAGACGATCAAGGTCCTCCACGAGGTCCTCGGTCGAACCTTGCTCGATCGCGTCGTGGACACCGCGTTCCGAGCAGGCGCCGCGCGCGTGACGGTGGTCCTCGGACATGACCGCGAGAAGGTCGAGGCGCACTTGCTCGCGAGAGCGGACGCCGACAAGCTCGCGACCGCCGTGCAGGCCGAGCAGCTCGGCACGGGGCACGCGGTGTGGGAGGCGAGAGAGCAACTCCGCGATGGAGGCGCCAGGACACTGGTCCTCTATGGCGACGTGCCAAACCTCTCCGTCGAGAGCATCGAAGCCTTCCTCGCCGAGGCCGACCAGCACGCGGGCAAGCTCTCGGTGATGACCTCCGTGCTGTCTGATCCGGCGCGTTACGGGCGGATGCTTCGAGATGACGCGGGCAACCTGCAAGGAATCATCGAGTACAAGGACGCCGATGAAGCGCAGCGCGCGATCCGCGAGATCAACACCGGCATCATGCTCGTCGACACCGACTTCCTGCTGGCAGAGCTGGAGAAGCTCTGCTCGACCCCATCGACCAACGCGCAGGGTGAGTTCTACCTGACCGATCTGGTCGCCGTGGCGGCAGCCGGTGATGGCGCGCACGGTTGGATCTTGCCTGACGCTGGCGAGATGCAGGGCGTGAACAACCGCCAGGATCTGGCGGCAGCGAGCGCCTTCTTGCGCCGTCGCATCAACGCGCGTTGGATGCAAGAAGGGGTCACCATGCTCGACCCCGAGACGACCTACATCGAATCCACTGTGGTCCTCGAACCCGATGTGATCCTCGGCCCGAACGTCCACCTGCGCGGGAACACACGCATCTCACGCGATGCGCATATCGACACGGGCAGCGTGGTCACAAACAGCACGATCGGGCAAGGAAGCCACCTGTTGCCACACTCGGTGGTGACGGACTCCGAGGTCGCCTCGAACTCCGCGATCGGCCCCTTCGCGCACCTTCGCCCTGGCTCCAGGGTCGGGAACAACTGCAAGGTCGGCAACTTCGTCGAGCTCAAGAAATCGACGCTCGAAGATGGCGCCAAGGCAGGACACCTGAGCTACATCGGGGACGCGCGCGTCGGCGCCCGCGCCAACATCGGCGCTGGCACCATCACGTGCAACTACGATGGGAAGAACAAGCACCACACCGACATCGGTGAGGATGTCTTTATCGGGAGCAACAGCGCGCTCGTCGCGCCAGTGAAGATCGAGGACGAGGCTTACGTGGCGGCGGGCTCGACCATCACCAACACGATCCCCTCCGGGGCGCTCGGTGTGGCGCGCGGTCGCCAGAAGAACATCGAAGGTTGGGTCTCGCGCAAGGGCCACAACAAGTGATGTAAGCCTCGTTAACGCGCGGGCAAATCGAGCATCGCGCCCGGCGTGAGTCGCTCGCTCTCGGGCCTGCGCAGCGGCGCGGGCTCGAGGTTCGCGCGCTTTATCGCGCGCTTCCACGCGCCAAAGCTCGCGCCATCTTTCCACACCTCGATGGCCACATCGGCCATCCCCCAGCCGCCTTGCGCGAGCTGGTACTCGATCCACGCCCAACGCACGCTCGTCGCGCGGATGTCGACGCGCCGCCCGAGGAGCTTGTGCACGCGCTTGATCTTTGCCTCGAGTGATTTCGAGTCCTCGAAAGGGACCCCATCGAGCGGCGTGTTCTTCTTCGCCACGAGCGGACTCATCCCCAACGCGACGTTGCAAATCTTCGAGAGCTCGAGGACAAAATCACACATCTCCTCGATGTCGGACATCTCCTCTTCAGGATAGGCGATCACCATATAAAGCTTGAGCAGCTTGAGGTCGTGATCGCGCACCAGCTCGGCGGCGCGAAGCAAGTGCTTCTCCTTGATGTTCTTCTTGGCGACGTCGCGCATTCGCTGGCTCGAGCCATCGGACGCGACCGTCAAGGTGCGCGCCCCACCCCTGGCGAGCAAGGCGACGAAATCATCGTCCAACCTGTCCGCGCGCAAGCTCGAAAGCCCGAGTTCCCTGCCGCCGCTGACCACCCCCTCCATGATCTCCTTGATCTTGGGGTGATCCGTGGTCGCCGCGCCGACCAACCCGACGCGCTCGGCGTGCGCAGGGATCGTGCCGAGCACGACCTCGGGCTCGACGGTGCGCATCCCCATATTGGTCGTGCGACGCATCACGCAGAAAGTGCAGCCTCGGTGACAACCTCGCGCGTTCTCCACGAGGTGCATGTTGCTCAGCTCCGTATCCGGCGTGATGATCGGGCTATACGCTGGCAAAAAGATGTCGTTGGCTTGCGCCACAGGTCGCAGCTGCTCGCCGTGAATCCTCGGGACATACACCCCTGGCAAGAGCGCCACGTCCTCCAGGAATTGATCCCGCGAGGTCGAATCCCTGTACCAATCGAGCAACACCCCGATAAGCTCATCCCCTTCTCCCATCACGATCAGATCGGCAAACGGGGCCACGGGCAAGGGATTCGAGAAGGTCAGCGGACCTCCCAAAATCACCAGCGGGTAGCGCGCGTCGCGCTCCTCTGCTTTGAACGGCAAGCCCATCAGGTCGAGGCAATCGATGAGCCCGATGACCTCGGTCTCATACGCGATCGACAACGCCACGATGTCCGCATCCGCCGCAGGAACCTGGCTCTCATAGGTCAGCAATGGCGTCCGGTTGGCGCGGTAGGCGTCCAGATCATCGGGCAAGAAGCTTCGCTCACACACCACCCCATCGCGCTCGTTCAACAACCTGTAGATCGCCTGAAATCCGAGCGAGGACATCCCGATCCGGTAAGGCGAAGGATAAACGAGCGAGACCCTGCATGCGGCCTCTTTGTAAATGGTGCCGACTTCCTTATCGAGGCGATCCTCGATCTGGCGTCGGAGCTCGAAGTGCGTGGTCATCAAAACCCTTTGGTTCGATTGTACTTTCTCCGGATCGCAAACCCGCTCACCAGAGTCGATGCTCGTATACCAGCTTCCCCTTTTGTGCGAAAGAGCATCACTTCAAGATGATTTCGATGCGTGGGCCAGCGCGCAGAACCACGCGGCCTTCGCTCGCCATATACATGTCCCCATCCACTGTGTAGGGGAAGGGCTCGTCGGCCTCGAACGCGACCTCGCTGGCGACCTCGCTCAAGAAGACCTCGTCCGAGATCGGGAGCCCGAGGCGAATGCGAGGGAGCGCCGCGCCGAGCGCGAGCGGGCTCCCGTGAGAGCCGAGGATGTGAAAGGAGCCAGGGCGCTCCTCGCTGCGGATAAAAGGTCGAAACCCCAACCCCAACTGATCCTGTGTGCTGGCGAGCACCGAGAGGAAGTCCTGATCTGGCCACCCGTGCCCATCACCGAAGGTGATCTTGGCGCGAAACGGTCGGATGATCTGATCGATGAGTGGCCCCCCGGTGGGAATCTGCGCCACGGCGCGCGCGAGCAACACCGCCGCAGTCGGCGGGCTCGGGCTGCCTGTCTCGTAGTAGGCTTGCAGGAAGTTGGCGACGATGCCGTTGCCAAAGATAAACCCGTAGACGGTCTCGGACTCGGTCGAGACCTCGATCACATCGCGCGCCGTCGTCTCGAACACACCGCCCGTGTAGTACTTGTCCACCAGGTTCGCCAACAACCTCGACGGCGTCCCCTTGACCCCCACGCCATCTGCCACGGTGTTCATCGTACCGCCGCGCAGGAGCGCGATCTTTGGCAACGGATGATCTCCATAGACCTTGATAAAGCGCGTGAGCGTGACGTGGTTCGTGCCATCGCCGCCATTGAGCGCGAGGATGTCGATCTGGTTCTCCAGAAATTGCCGGGCGACGTCTTCGACGTCCTCTATCTTGTTGGTCAGCTCGACCGAGTCGTGCTGACCGAGGATATACCCCAGGCGTCGCATCTGCTCCGGGTTGCGGCGGTTGCGGCGGCTGTTCGGGTTGGTGATGATTCCTATCCCTGGCATCGTTTCACCCGCGCACTGGTTTGGAGAGGACCTCGTCGTACACAGCGAGCGTCTCGCGCGCGGTGCGCTCCCAGGTGAAGTCATGGGCGCGCTCGCGACCGCGTCGCGCATACTCCTGGCAAAGATCATCGCGCGTCATAAAGCGCGTGATCACGCGCTCGAGCTCGTCGACATCCATCGGGTCAAAGCGCACGGCGCCCTCACCAGCGACCCAACGCATCGGCTCGCGATCCGAGACCGCGCACGGCACGCCCATCGCCATCGCCTCGAGCGGCGGCAACCCGAAGCCTTCCACCAGTGAGGGAAACACGAACAACCTCGCGTGCCCCATCACTCCGCGTAACTGCGCGTCCTCGAGAAACCCGGTCAGCAGAACGTGATCCTCGACGCCGAGTTCGGAGATCAACCCGCGCAAACCATCGCATCCTCCGACCAACACGAGCTTGCCCACGCCAAGCATCCTCCTCGACGCGGCAAATCCACGCACCAACCTCGCGAGGTTCTTGTAGGGCTTGTCATTCCCGACCGCCACGACGTAGGGCTCGAGCATATCGCGGGGACCGAGCACGCGCTCGGGGTAGGCGGCCTCCTGATAGAAGATCGGCTCGACGCCATGCGGGATCGTGACGAGCGTATCGGCGTCCTCGATCCAGCGCGAGGCGCGCTGGCGCGTCGCCTCCGAGACACAGATCACGCGCTCCGCGTTGCGGATCGTGTGCGAGACTGCGAGGCGCCCATAGACCTTGAAGAAGAGCGCGCGCGAGAGGTCATTCTTGACCTCGAACGCATGATCCGCCCAGATCAGGTCGTGCAAGGTCACCACGCGACGCGGTGTGTAGGCGCCGAGGTGCCCCAGGAACAGCGGCGTCACGTGAAAGAGGTTGTGATAAATCGTCGGAGGACCGAGCGCGCGAAACACCCGGTGGAGCGACCCCGCGCCGATCAGAAAATCATCGAGCAAGCCGATGCGTTGATCGACAAAGACCTCGTGAAATCCGGCGTGGTCCGAAAGGATCGGCGCCTGGTTGGACTCGTGGCGAATCACGACCCATTCCCAACGCGCTGGCGCGAGCCGCACCAGCTCCGGGATCAGCGCCAGCGCATAGTTCCCGACGCCCGTGGGCTTCTCCTGAATGTTGCGCGCGTCGAGATAAATCCTCACGTGCTCGCTCATCCCTTCGCCTCCCTGGCCGCCTGCGCGACAGCGAGCGCGCGATCATAGACGGACAAGACCTGCTCGGCGCTCCGTTGCCAGGTAAACTCTGCGGCGCGCGCTTTCCCTTTCGCGGCGACCGACTTCCAGTGATCCTCGTCCTCGGCGAGCGAGCGCAAGGCGCGCGCGATGGCCGAGACATCGCGTGGGTCGACCTTGACCGCGCCCTCACCGCAGATCTCTGCGGGGGCACCAGAATCACTGGTCACCACTGGCGTCCCACACGCCATCGCCTCGAGCGCGGGCAACCCGAACCCCTCGTAAATCGACGGAAACAGAAAGCAGAACGCGGCGTTATACAGCGCGCGAAGCTCCTCGCCGCTGACATAGCTCAGGTTGATCAGGCGGCTGTTGAGCGATGGATCTTGCATCAACTCCTCGAGCTCGCTGTCCCCTCCCCGCTCGAAGCGGCGCACCAACACGAAGTACATCTGAGGATCATCGCGGAACGCCTCGATAAACCCAGCAAGCGCGCCAGAGTGATTTTTGTATGGCGAGCCTTGACCGACGACCAGGACGAAGCGACGGCGCGGCGGGATATAGCGCGAGATCGTTGCCCACGCCTCCTCCTCGGGGAGCTCGTGGAAGAACGGATCGAGCCCATTGTAGGTCACGTGCACGCGCCCCTTGACCTCGGGGAAGTGCTCCTCGATCGCCTCGCGAGAGCTGTGCGAGACGGTCATCACCTGCACCGCCTCGCGCACCGAGCGCGGGATAAACTGACCGTAAAATGTCCCCGAGACGACCTGCCTCAAGCGACTCTGCGTGCAATACGAAGGGTCGAGCAACCACATGATGTCATGCAACGTGAAGACGGCGGGCACGGGCAACTTCCCGGGAAGGAAGTTAAATGGAGAGTGGAAGAGATCGACCCCCTCCATATCCAGCTTGCGCGAGATGCGAAAGCGCGTGCTCGGTGAGTTTGGCGGCGCGTCGAAGACCTGGCAGGAGACGCGCTCGTGCTCGAAGGGCTCAGGACGAGAGGGGTGGGTGATGAGCGAAAGCGAGAGCTTCGGGCGAAGCTCGAGCATCTGCGAGATGATGTTCTCGGTGTAACGCCCGATGCCGCTTGTTTGCTCGCGTATGTAGCGCGCGTCGATCATGACACGCGTCTCGCCAGGTTCCTCTCTCATCCTCTCACTCCATCACTGTTCGCCGCAGCGGGGCACGTGCGCCAACGCCACCCCTCTCGCCCGGATTCGTTCCGAAAGGGAGAGGAAGATAACACAAAACGCTGGCGACACACGCAGCGTTCATTCTTGTCGTTTGGGGGTAGAAGGTCGCTCGGTTTCGAGCGCCTCGAAGGGCAAAAGAAGGGAAAGAATCGCGCGCGCTCCGGGCCCATTCATCCATTCATTCAATCGACAGGGTCGCGCCCCGTGATAAACGAGTTCGCCTCGCTCCCCAAGAGGATGGCGCATTGCACTTGAAATCCAACATCCACTCAATCCGTCGCCCGGAGCACGCGCGACGAGGACGACTGAAAAGCAAATGTGGAGCCAAGCGAACAAACCAAAACAAAAAACAAAATCAAAACAGCAACTTATCCCCACAAACACACAACACACCGCCGCTCACCCGAGACCTGCGAGCCACACCAGACTGGAGCAAAATCACTCCACCTCTGGAGTGACTCCCCACCGATCTCCAAATGGGCGAGGGGTGGATGATGAGATAGACTCAGGCCGATGGTGTTTGGTTCGGAAGTTGAATATCCTGTGCGTGTTCGCCGTCCATGAGTCCGTGAATCATGTCGGCAGCCCTATCTTCATGCACGAGGCCCCCATGTGGCGTAACAAAACAGTGTCCATCGCATTTATCGCCCTGTTCACCCTGTTGGCAGGCTCCGCCCACGCGGAGACCAACGTTCAGGAGTGGAAGGATGGACCCAAGAGCAAGATCTCGGCGCGCGACTTCATCCCCACCCCGAGCACCGAGGAAGCCTACACCGAGCGCTACACATTCTCGGTGGATCTCGACGGGGGCGGCTGGATCGGAACCTACCTGACGATCTCGAACCTCGGCGTGGGGGATAACCACGCCGCCGCGCAAGTCCGCATCCAACTCCCCGAGCGTGACAAGGAGTTCGAATACTTCCAGCGCGTCGGGAAAGAGGCGTGGACCAGCTCAGAGGCCACGCTCGATCTCAGGGTCGCGGCCGTGCGACTGGCGACAAAGGGAGAGAAAGGGTTCACCATCGAGCTCGATGATCCGAGCTCTGGCGTCAAGATGGAGCTCGAGTTCAAGAACGATCTGGCCAGGTGGAAGCCCGGCAACGGACGCATCGACGTCGAGGATGGCTACCTCGCCTACGGGATGCTCGCGCCGCGCGCCTCGGTCAAGGGGCGCGTGTTCATCGACGGCAAGTGGCGCGACGTCAAGTCCACGCGCCGCGCCTTCGGAGACCACGCCGCGACAAACGTCGCGCCTTACGCTTTCGCGGATCGCTTCTCGCGCTTTCGCGTCTTCGATAAAGACCTCACGATCGCCTGGCGCGAGGTCAAACTCGGCGAGAAATATGGCGGACGCTCGGTGACCTGGGTGTTGGTCGGCTACAAGAACAAGATCGTCTTCTCGGACGCCGCAGCCACCATGCGCACCGGGCGCGTGAGCAAGGATGGACAGACCGGCTACAACATCCCCTACGCCGTGCAAATCGATGGCAAGGATGGCAAGGATCAGATCAAGCTCGTGTTGCGCGGCTCGCGCATGAAGCGCACCGATCTGCTCGAGTCCTATGGCACCTTCGCGCGCGTCGTCGCTGGCGCCGTGAGCAAACCTTACCGCTACGACTTCCCCTGCGAGTACACCATCCAGATGAACATCGGCGGCGCCACGGCGACCGTCAAAGGCAAGGGCTCGTATTCATTCGACCTCTTGAACTGACCCCTTCTCATCCGCCTGGAATGCGGCGCTCAGGATCTCTTCCGCTTTCTTGCCGCGCGGAGAGAACCCGTAAGGCCCCTCCTCGTCGGTGTCCTTGTCGGTGAAATACTTCCAGATAAACACCCCCTGGACGCGAGGATGGCGAGGGATCGCTCGAAAGAGCGCGGCGTAAGCTCTGGCCTGGATTTGCTGGTCAGGGACGCGCTCTTTCTCGGGTAGATTCTCTGGCCAACCGAACGGCTCGATCACCGACGTCGGCGTGGACTTGTAGCCCACTTCGGTGAGCAATATCGGCTTATCCACGCGCTCGGCCTGGGCGGTCCACCACTTCAAGTGCTTGTCGAGCGCCTCGTCGAGCGCCTCATCACTCGGGTTCTTCTCCTTCGAGAGCGGCGGGTAAAGCTGCACGCCGATCGCATCGAGCGCCGACCACACCGATGGCGAGACCTCCTCATCCCAGTTCGCGCTGTAGGTCAGGTGACCGTCGTAAACCTCACGCACCGCCTCGATCGTGCGGATAAACTGCTCGGGGTTTGCCTTGACGGCGCTGACAAGCTCCACGCCGACCACGAGCGAGTCCACCTCTTGCTCCGCCGCGACCCTGGCGTAGTACAGGATAAACACCCGGTAGCTCTCCCACCAAGCATCCCACGCTTGCTTCCCATCGACGCGAGGATCGATGCTGCCTCGCCACGCGCCGCCACGAATCCAGATGTGAGGTTTGAGCATGACCTTGATATCGCGCGCTCTTGCCTGCGCGATCACCCTCTCCACTCGCCCCTTTGTCTCACCGGCGCCAGGCATCACGCGATCATACTCACCGCGAATCACCGCCTCCTTCTCCGAAGACATCCAGCCAAAGGGCGTGATCGAGACCCAGTTCGCCCCCAGTGATTTCAGGTGATCGAGCGCCTCGGCGCTCGCGTCCGTGCCGTAGCCAGCGAGCCCCATTTTTTGCCAGTTATGCGCGAAGCAGACGCCGCGCCAGGCGGACTCGGGGAGCGACCTGACCTCGAGAGGTTTCTCCGCTGGCGCCGAGGTGTTCGTTGGCGTCGTGCTCTTCGACGAGACCTCGACACCAGACGCAGGGCGCGTCCTTTGCTCGCACGCGGCCAGGCAAACCGGCGCGAGCGCGCACAACAAGCTCAAGGTGAGGGTGCGCCAAACCTTTGACATGCCTGCTCCAGAAGCTCGAAGACCTTGCCATCATCATCGCTCATCGTGCGCCCGGTCAGCCCCGAGATCCACGCCTCATCGAGCGACGCGCGCCCATGCAGCGCGCCGACCGCCGCGCCCACGATCGCAGCGATCGTGTCGTTGTCCTTGGTGTCATTCACCGCGCGCACGATCGCTTCCTGAGGATCATGCCCGTAACGCGTCAGCAAAAGGATCACGCAAGGCATCGTCTCGAGCAAGTAGGCGCCCGAGTAATACGCATTGCACGCCTCCACCGTCTCGATCTGCTCGCGCTCGGCCCATCGAACACCTCGCGCCACGTATTCGTGCAGAGGACCTGCGAAGAGCCCCTCCCACCGACCTCCGCGAGGCTTGTAGACGGTGTCCTCTCCTTCGAGCTGGCTGGCGACCTCCAGGTAACGCTCCAGCCACCACACGGGCTCGGGCGCCTTGTCCATCGCGAGCAAATCCCACAACATGGCGACAAACGCCACGCAACAAGAGGTCGAGCCCGCGTCATTGTGTGTCAGCATCGCCGCCAGCGCGGCGTCCTCCCACAGCTTTGGCGAAGGTCGCGAGAGGTGAGGAATCACCACAGGAGCGATCCTCATCAACGCGCCGTTGCCCGCAGACTTCGGGCCGCTCCTGTACCATGGGGTCTTCTTCTTGAACTGACGTCGAAACTTCGAGACCGTCTGCCCCATCCCGAAGATCTCGCGCGTCGAAAAGAGCTCGGCGAGGCGCTCTGGATCGAGCGCCCCGTCGTCCAACATCTGCTCCAGCGTCCAGAACGCCATCTGCGTGTCATCCGAGGGGAGCCCCACGGCCTGCTTGGCGCGCCTGCCGATGACGTAGGTGCGAACCTCGCCATGTTTTTTGCGCCGCTCCTCGGGCTTTCGCCCTTCTGTCGGGCGCCCCAGCGCGTCGCCGATGGCGAGCCCCAACATCATCCCTTCGACGCGCTCCTCGAAAACAAACCCCTCGGGCATCGCCCCAGGGGTTTGTTTGAAGATCTCACCGCGCTCGAGGTCGATACCGCCTTCTTCGAACAGCTTCTCGAGATCCATCGCTCCTCTTCCGTTGTTTCTCAGGGCAACGCGCGAAGCTCCGTGGGCACAGCCTCGAAGCGCGCGCCAAAGCTAAACGAGTCGCGCTTTCCATCGCCATCCGAGTCCAGGTCGACGCGCTTGCTGTAGAGCTCGAGCCCGAAGCAAATGTCCGCGCGCCCGGTCAAACGACACGCGCTGTCAGGATCGGTGGTGCACTCGTCCTGCGTGATCGCGCACTCGTAGCTCCCGTCCGTTTTCTTGATGTAAATATCGCGCGCCAAACAGGCGCACTTGTTCGAGACGAGGTTGATCGATTCGTAGAACTCGTCTCGAAGCAACGCCCCCGAGAGCTCACCCTCGATCAATTCCACGCCGCCGCCAGCCGCCAAATCAGCGCCAGGGACAACCTTGGCGTCGATGTGCACGTCGGTCAGTGTGAGGTTGACCGCGTCGAGCAACCCAGGGAAGTAGATACGCAAACGCGAGCCGCGCGCTGCATAATCCCCCGCGTGCACGCGAGAGGTCATAAACTCTGTGAGCGGCGCGCCCTGCTCGTCGTAGCTGTCCGGGCTCACGTAGAAGGCGCCCATGCCTGCCTTGTTATCGAGCATGTTCCCGTCCGTGTCCGTGCCCGTCAGGATGCGCGTGACAAAGGATGGGTCGTACTGGTCATTTTGCCAGTCCTCGAACTCGAACAGGAAGACCGTCTCGCCGAGGTCGATCGACTCGGCGAGGTTCTGGTTGACGCTCACGCCGGAGACCTGCTCGGCGGTCGGGAGGATCTGCGCGCCGATGAAGTTCTCGAACATCCCGTCGTTGTCGAAGTCACGACAGCAGGTGTTGTCCTTGACGATCTCGAACTTCGTAATAAAGGCGCCAGGACCATAGGCACCAGTGGGACACATCGGGTCGCTGCTCGGGTAGGCGCACTCGAACTGATCAGCGTCTGGATACATCAGCATATCCAGCTCCTCGGGCATGTCCGCAGGCATATCGAGCGAGGTCATATCCCCCACCATCATGTCCGCTGGCATATCCTCGATGGTCTCCATGTCCTCGACGGTCCCGGGCATATCCTCGGGCGTCGCCATATCCACGGGGGCTTCGGCCATGTCCTCCGGGGTCTCCTGCTTCATGTCCTCGGCAGGCGTCGTGTTGTTGCCTGTGGCCATGTCTGGAGTAGGGGTGGCCATGTCCTCTGCGGGAGGTTGCGAGCCAGGGTCATTGTTGCTGCACGCCGCGCTCGCCAAAACAAGCAAGCTCGCGCACGCCAAAACCTTCCACCGCGCGCTGTATTCGTCCTTCATCCTGTCCTCTTCTTTCAAAACCTATTCGCGAACTTGGGCGACAATACCGACCAACGAGTCGGATGTCACGCCATGTTTCTCCCCCCGCATGGCGTCGAGGTCACGAGCACATCAGGGAACGTCGCAGAAGAAGCCCGTGGGGAAGCCAAAGAAGAACTTGCAGACCTCGCCATTGCTACAATCCGCGTTCCCATTGGTCTCGCAATCACAGTACCCGAGCACGCAGGTGTTCGAGATGCAGTCCGAATCGCTAAAGCACATCTGGCGCGTGGCTTCACAGACGTTGCTGTTGCACTCCTCGGTGCCAGGGCAGTCGTTGTCGTTGACGCACTCGACGCAGGTGTTGCTGTTTGTGGCGCAGCGTGGCGCGCCGCCCGAGCAATCCCCATCCGAGAGGCACTGCACGCATTGATTTCCGGCGGTGCATCGCTGGCTGCCAGGGCAGTCGTTATCGACAACGCAGTTAACGCACGTGCGCTGGTTCGTGCAGACCTGCGAGCCAGGGCATTGCGAGCTGCTGATGCACTGGACGCACGTGTTCTGCGGCGTGCAAACCTGCCCGCCCGAGCAATGGCTGTCGTTGATGCAGTCGACGCACGCGTAGACGGCGTTGCACACCCCTGGCGAGCAGTCGAAGTTGTCCACGCAGTCGCGGCAGACGCCCGCGCCCGGATCACACACCTGGCCAGGGCAATCGGCGTCCTTGGTGCACTGCACGCAGGTGTTGTCCGTCACGCGGCAGACCTCGCCATTGCAATCAGCGTCCGTGCCGCACTCGATGCACGTCGAGGTCGACGTGTTGCAGGTGCGCGCGCCAGGGCAATCATCGTTGTCCACACACCCGACGCATTGCCCCTGATCACAGACCCCCATCCCGCAGTCGCTGTCATTGCGGCACTGCACGCAGACGTTGGTGTTGGTATCACAGACACCCATGTTGCATTGCGAGTCCGAGGTGCAGCCGACGCAGGTCTTGTTGATCAGGTCGCAGAAGGGCTTGCTCGGGTCGGCGCAGTCGCCGTTGTTGTTGCACTCGATGCAGGTGCGCGTGTTCACGTCACAGGTCGAGCCCATCGGGCAGTCGGTGTTGTTCAAGCAGGTCACGCACGTGTTCGTCGCGCTCTGACACACCCCTTGCGCGCAATCTGCATTGACCACGCACCCCACGCAGGCGCCCGAGGTCTCCTCGCACACCTCGCCCATGGGGCACTCTGCGTCCGAGGCGCACTCGACGCAGCGGCGCTCGGCGGCCTCGCAGCGCTCGCCATTGCCGCAGTCCTGATCGTTGAGGCATCCGACACAAACACCCTGCGAGCCGAGACAGTAGGGCTTGCCGACGGCGTTGCAGTCATCGTTTTGCACGCACTCGACGCAGCTATTTTGCGAGGAGCAGAGCTGACCTGCCTCGCAGTCGCCGTCCTCGACACAGTCCTGACAGGTGCGATCGCCGTCGACATCACACACCTGACCCATGCCGCAATCGGTGTCAGCCAGACACTCGAAGCAGACGCCAGATGGCTCGTCGCATACGCCCGCGGGGCACTCCTCGTCCGAGGCGCAAGGATCGAGGCAGATGCCAGTGTTAGGCTGACAGACCTCGCCATCTTCACACGTCACCTCGGCGCAAGGATCATCGCCACAGACGAGGTTCTTTGGATAACAGGAGCTCACGCCCCCCATGGCGCCGCACATGTAGCCTTGCGGGCAGTCGGTGCCGTTAAAGCAAGGAACCACGCAGAACTCGAAGCCTGTCGTGGCGCTCTTGAAGCAGGTGCCGCCGTTGCAGTCAAAGTCCCCCTGGCAGGGCTGGCAGAGTTTGGGATCGAGCACGACGCATTCGCCCGTGCTCGTGTCACACACCTCTCCCTCCCCTTCGCACTGCGCGGTCGCATTGCAACCCGAGGAAGTGTTGTTGCCACCCTGATCCTTTTTCATATCGACGGGGTTCCCCTGATCGACAGGGGTGCCATCATCGGAAGGCGCCGCGAAATCACGGGCACCATCCATATCAAGATCGGGAGTTGTCGCGTTGTTGCTTTGCCCCGGGGTCACGATCTCCCCTTGAGCACAACTCATCGACAAACAGCACGCCAGCAACAGGATCAACATAAAGCTGTTGCCAGAGCAGATATCACGCAGGTGACCACACCCAGGGATCTTCATCACAAGACTCCGACTCGAAAATGAGAGGACCTGGTGAGTGTACCGAACGGACCCACACCAAACAAGTTATCGTGGTATCAGACCACGTCTCTCTCTTGGATCGAATCCCTGGCGTTCCCAGAGACAGGACATCCCGTTGTGTTTCATGGAAAAACACCTACGCGCGAGTCATCTTTGTGGTAGGATGTAGGACAACAGCGCAAGCTCGACAAATTGCCGAGGAGGAACGTGGATGTCAGCCCACAAATCAAACACCTTCAGGATTCCTTCACCTTGTGACACCGCTCTGGACAACCTGGAGAGGACCTCGAGAGGATGGCATTGCCGCGCCTGCCAGGAGACCGTCTTCGACTCCAGGGTGATGACCGCGCGCGAGTTTGAGGCAGAATACGAAGCCAGAAAGGGCAAGATGTGCATGGTGCTCTGTCGTGATGAAGAGGGCACCATCGTTCACGCGACCCCCGACGAAAGCCGCTGGTTCAGGCAGCTCGAAGGTCTGGGGAAGTTGATCGCGACCGCCGCGATACCTCCCCTCCTCCTTGCAGGTTGCCTCGAATCACAACCCTCTCCAGCTTTGTCAGAGGCCAACACGCCGACCAGCATCGAGCAAACGCTCCAGGCACAAGAAGAGGCCGCGGCCTCGAGGCTGGCCGAGTTTCACATCAAGCAACAAGACCAGCAAAAGAAGCCAGAACACCAACCGTTGCGCCTGGAGGTTGCGTTGAGCAACCTGAACAAGACGCAATCGCAGCGAAACGAGCGCCACGATCACCCGGCGCACCCCTCCGATGAGGCCATCGAGCACCCACTCGCTCCTGGCGAGAAGATGGAGATCGATATGGAAGCATCCGACGTGACGCAAGATCTCGAAGCTATCCAACTCGATCGCGAAGAGCGATCGAGGCGCAAACGCCTCGGGGGCAGCACGAGAAACGCGACGATCATCTTTGGCTCTGGCAACAGGTGAGCACACGTCACACTTCGCAAGGAACACTCACAACGCCACGAGGAGCTCGATCATGACTTCAAAGCTGTCGGAAATCTATGCGTTCGAATCCCCCTGCGAGGTCGATGATGGCGAGCTGCGCGATCACGAAGATGGTTGGTACTGCGACCATTGCCAAAAAACCGTGGTCGACGCGAGCAAGCTGACGCGCGCGCAGTTCGACATCCTGATCGATCGCTCGAACGGCGAGCTGTGTGCGGCGTTGCTCTATGACGAGGATGGCGAGCCTGTGTTTGCCACGGCCGAGCAACGCCGCTGGCTGCAACAACTCGCGGGGGTAGGCAAGCTGGTCGCCACCGCCACGATCCCTCCGCTGCTCCTTGCAGGTTGCCTCGAATCACAACCCTCTCCCACCACAAGCGCCGAGGCACGCGCGCCGACCGCCGTCGAGCTCGAATTGCAGGAGCAAGAAAAGGTCGCCGCCTCGAGGTTGGCGACGTTTCACATCAAGTCCGAGGAGAAGAAGGCATCGGAGAACAAACCCGTGAACCTCGATGACGCGCTCAGTCAACTGAACGAGATGCAGCGACTGCGAAACGAGCGCCATGGCCACCCGGCCCACCCCTCCAATGAGGTCATCGAGGCGCCGCTCGAACCTGGCGAGAAGATGAAGATCGATATGGAGAGCCACGACGTGCTGACCGATCTCGAGGTCATCCAGTCCACGCGGAAACGGATCGTCAAGGGCAGGATGAAGCGACGCCGCCATCAGAACAGAGGCCCCGTGCTCTTCTTTGGCGACGAGAACCATTAAAGATTCCCGGGGCGAACCACCGACGGTGGCCCGGGAAAAATCGAGGCGCCTTTTTTCAAAGCCCAGCGCGAGCAAAATTCGGATTTGAAAAAAGGCGCCTCGATTTTTCCCTCGGCACGACCTGCGCGCAGTAAACAGCAGCGGGGGGGGGGGGGGGGG
>JAYZVO010000068.1:0-30394 GCA_036155555.1 Myxococcota bacterium | reverse complement strand
GCTCGAGCAACAAGGAGAGCTGTTCGAGTTTTCGCGCTGGCGCTCTGGGTGATGCTCCCTTTCGAGGCAAAAGAGAAGGTGGGTGTTTTATTTTGCCTAATTTGTGGAAAAATCATCCTCCCTCCTTCTCTTTCGCGCGAACCACCAGCTGTGGCCCGCAAACCAGGAGGGGCCGCTGGATTTTCGTGTACGGGTGGCGGTGACTGCGACCTCTCACGAAAATCCCGCGGCCCCTCCTGGTTTGCTCGGCGCCAACGCTCGCGCACAGGTCATCGAGAATCACTGGGCTCGCTTCGACTCCAGAAAGAGGATGCGCGCGGCCATGGCGAGCAAGCCGATGGAGCCTGTCGCCAGCGTGAAGATAATCCAGGGGAGCGGCTTCATACCTGCGGCCCTGGCGCGCGGCACGGCAAAGAGCAACCCGACGCTCGCGCAACACAACAGATCGAACAAGATCTGATTCCCCCACAAGTGCCGCACATGCTCGGGCCAAAAACCCGTGGGGCCCTCTGCGAGGATCGCCCAGAGCGTGAACGCCGAGAACGCCACCGAGGCCAACGCCGCGAGCATCCAACCTCTGGCTCCCTCTCGCGCTCGGTCAGCGCTGACCGTCCAGGGGAGGCTGAACATGAAGGCGCCACAAAGCGCGACGGCGACGAGCGCGAAGATCATGTACATCGTCATGAGTCTGGTTCCTCTCGGGTGATATAGAGCTTATCGATCGCACATGCAGCCCACCTTATTCTACACCATCACGATCGAAAATATCGTTGTCGCGTCACCCGCCGGTCGGTACGTTCACCCCACTCTTTGACGAACGTTTAGTTCTACAAACCACAGGAAGACCAATGAAGCGTGCATGTATCGGAATGCTCTGTTTGCTGTTTGGCGTGGCGATGATGACAGGTTGCGAGAAGAAGCCACCGTGTGAGCCAGGGGAGTTGGACGCCGCGTTCAAGGAGGACCCGCTCGCAAAGGCGATCCCCACAGGCGAAGACGTGACCGTGTGCAAGGTCAGCGATGGCGCGACGCATGCGCAGTTCTGGCGCCCCACCAAGGTCTTCCGCGCGACGATGGACTCGACCAGCGCGGCGCAAGACAACGGCTGGACGCGCGACAGCGATAACTGGTACAGCAGCCGCGACACCTCGGAAGCACCCAAGTGGAGCGAGCTTAGCAACGAGAAGGGCAAGCTACGCATCGATATCAAGGAAGCGGGTGGCGGCGCCATGATCGACTACACGTTCACACCTGCGGCCAAGTGATTCTCGCGGACATCCTGCACCTCGAGTGTGCCTCCCCTTGTGGAAGGGGCGCACTCGGGGCATAGTCTTCGGGCATCTTTCTCGCTGCATAAGACCGAGTTGAGGTAGAGCGCTTGAAGATCTGGACGCAACATCACGCCGCCCTCCTCGACGCGTTGCGCGCCGAGCGCTACATCCCCCCACTCTATCGCCGCCTCTCGCGCGAGCGCTACGAGGCCGATGACGAGGAGTGGCGTCGCCTGAGTGACTGGCCCTCCTTGCTGCGCAAGGAAGCTGGCTGGAAGGTGATCGAGCCCGTGCTCGAGCAGCCCGACGCCTGGCCCGCGGCCTGGCATCAAGCCACCGAAGCAGGCTGGACAACCACCGCAGAACACCACCACGCGCTCCTCTTTGGCAGGCTCGCCGACCGCTTCATCGCGGACGAAGAGTACGAGCACGCGCTCTGGAGCTGGACGGAGAGTTGGCGCGCATGGAAGGCGGTGCTTTCCACAGATTACATGCGCCAGCTGCTCTCGGACGTCGCCCCGCTGGATGAGGACGAGGATGAGGAAGCGCGCGCGCGCATCAGCGAATCACACGACGCCATTTTGCTCGAGCTGCTCGACCACCGCATTCAGGCGCGCGTCCACACCTTGCGCGTTTGCCTCAGCCTCGATGACGAGGCGCGCAGCGTCGAGGTCATCGACCGACGCGGCCTGAGGTTCGGGTGGAACGCCCTGCTCTTGCTCGGTGAACAACTCCGAGAGATCGACGAGGCACGAGATCCAAACGGGACGCTTCGTCGCATCCGCAGGCAAAGCAACAGCGCGCGCGAGCAAGTCGCCACGGAGGTTATCGCCAGGTTCGAGCGCATGATCGAGGCCGTGGATCTGGCGGACGCGCCATCGAGCGAGGTCCTCCTCCCCTTCGAGTGGATCGCCGAGGTCTTCGACATCATCGGCTACACCGAATACGCCGTCACCACAGCGGTCACCAAGGCGGTCGAGATCTGCTGGCGCATGCGCAAGATGGGCAGAGAAGATCGCACCGACGATCTGCCAAAGATCCTCCAGCTGATCACCCCCTTTAACAAGGACCTCTTCCGCAGGCTGGAGGCAGGGACGAGCTTTGGCCACAACTCCAAGTGTGCGGACTTTCTGGTCTTCCAGGGCGAGCCGCTGACCGATCACGACGCGCGCCTCGAGATCTTCGAGCGCGCCGTCCAGATCTCTCCAGGTCACCGCAACGCCTCGATGCTGCTCTCCTACGAGCACCTCCAGGTGACGCGCGCCGCGCTTGGCCGCGCGAAGCTGATGCTCGCCACGATGCGACACATCCCCGGAAACACCAAGCACGAGCAGACGCTAAAAGAAGCCTACGACGCGCTCGCCATGGCAAGGCACCACTACCCGCCCAACGAACGCATCCCGGATTACCAGGAGCAGCTCGAGGCCGAGGCCGCGCGCCTCGGCGTGGACCTCTCGAAGTGGGAAGAGAGGACCACCTCTGAAAATGACGAGGACAAAGAGCCATGAGTGATAAGCCCTCTGACAACGACCTCGAGAAGGGGAATCCATTTGACTTGCTCGGCCTCGATCCGAGGATGAGTCCACGCGAGCTGACCGAGGTGTTGCGCCAGCGCGCCGAGCGCGCCTTGCCCGAGGAGCGCGCGCAGCTCCAGGGGTTATGGCGCAAGCTCACGCTGAAAGAGTCCGAGCGCATCAAGTTCGCGCTGCTCGCGCACCCACGCGGTTCGCGCCAGGGCGCGCAGAAGCTCGACGCCTTGCGAGAGAAGGTCCCCCCATTCCTGAGCCGCAAGAAACTCGAGCCCCTCACGCCCACCGCGCTCGACGCGCTCGTGTCGCCGAGTGATGCGGCACAACGCGAGCTGCCGATCGCGCCACCGGCGAACTTTCCGACATCTCAAGACCATGATTGAACGCATACGTTTCAGGTTTACGCCCCTCACTGGAGGATTCCCCGGATGAAGATCATACGTGCCGTCGGCATCGACCTCGGGACGACCAACTCGGCCGTCTCCGCGATGACTCTGCAAGGCAATGATATCGCCCTGCTCGAAGACCGCTTCAAGCGCAAGACAATCCCCTCGATGGTTGGCTGGGACCCTCAATCCGAGAGCTTCGTCACGGGTTGGGAGGCGTGGAACCGCCGCACGCTCGAGCCCGCGCCCATCGCCTCTATCAAGCGCAAGATGGGCACCCAGCGCACCGTCGACGTTGGCTCCAACGCCATGCTCCCCGAGGAGGTCTCTGCGCAAATTTTGAAGCGCCTGACGGGTGAGATGAACGGATTTTTGGAGCGGCAGAACCAGGAGGATGACCACAGCTATCCTGTGACGCACGCCGTGATCACGGTCCCCGCTTACTTCGACGCGCAACAGATCGAGGCCACGCGCCGCGCTGGCGAGTTGGCCGACCTCGAGGTCGTCAGCTTGCTCCAGGAGCCCACCAGCGCCGCCATGTACCACGCATGGAAGCATGGCATCGGCGATGGCACCTTCCTCGTCTATGATCTCGGCGGCGGCACGTTCGACGTGTCCGTGATCCGTTGCTTGATGGGCGAGTATCAGGTGCTCGGCATCGACGGCGACAACTTTTTGGGGGGCGATGATTTCGACCGCAGGTTGGCCGAGTATCTTCGTCAAAAACTCGTCGAGCAGGGCTACGCGCTCGACCTCGACATCGCGCGCGATCCCTCGGACGCGACGCGCTTCACGCTGCTCACGCGCCTCGCTCAAGAGGTCAAGGAAGCACTCAGCCACGCGGAGGTGCAGTATGTCGGGCGCCGCAACATCTTCGACGATCAGGAAGGAAACCCCGTCTCGGTCGAGATGGAGATCTCACGCCATGAGTTTGAAAAGCTGATCGCCGATCTCGTCGAGCAGTCCTTGCAGTGTTGCGAACGCGCGCTGGTCAAGAGCGCCGAGGCCGCCGACATCACCCTCTCCGAGATCGAGCACGTGCTGCTCGTCGGTGGCTCCACCCGCGTTCCGATGGTCCAGCGCGAGGTCGCCAACCGCTTCTGCGGAGAAAACAGCAAGGCCGACGCGCCAATGATCGACGAGCCCGACACATGCGTCGCGCTCGGCGCCGCGATCCACGCAGCAAACGTCGCCGGGCTTATGCTCGAGGATGATGGCGATGACTTCAACGCCCCCTCGCGCGTGACGCTCACCAGCACACTCAGCACACAATCCTCCACCGGTCGTCTCGTCGGGCGCCTGAACTCTCCGCATGAATCACTCGTCGAGTCCGTGGTCCTCATCGACGCGGTGGGAGACATCGCCTCGATCGCCAGACCGGAGCAGCTCGACGGAGAGGAAGGCTTGCTGTTTGCCATCGAGGAGATCCCGCTCGAGCACGAGGGCTTACACGCATTCAGCCTGGAGTTCTGCGATGAGGACGGCGACGCCGTGGCAGCCTTCGGGGTGCCGCTCCTGAGGATCTCGCGCGAGGAGATGCTGCGCTCGACAGGCAGCGCGCTCTCCAACCCGAGCGTGCTCGCCAAGGACCTCTATATGGAGGTCGTGCGCGATGGCAAAGCAGCGAGACAGATCCTGCTCCGCAGCGGCACGAGCCTCCCGGCAGAAGAAAAGTTCCGCTTCTACACCGCGGATCGCTCCGGCGCCGTCATCCTGCGCGTCTACCAAAACCGCTTCCCCATCCGCACCATTCACCTCGCGGTGAACGAGGGCACAGACGTGGGCACGCCGATCGACTTCAACCTGAGCGTCGACGAGGCGATGACAATGGTCGCTTCTGGCGAGGTTCAGGGGCAAACCTTCTGGGCCCAGATCGAACCGCCGCCCGAGCGCGAGATGAAGGAGTGGGAGGAGATCGAGGAGCTGCTCGAGCGCGTCGACACGATCACCCGCGAGCTCTGGGGTTTCGAGGCGCGCCACTTCAAGGAGCGGACAGATCCTCTCGTCGCGGGCATCCGCGAGACCGTGCGCACAGACCCGGACAAGCTCCAGGTGTTGGTCGCGAGGTTGGAGGAGGCGATCGAGGATTACCACGAGCGCGACACGGCGCTCACCCCTGGTTGGGGGCGCTACGAGGTCCTGCTCGACGCCATCAAACGCGTCGTCTTCCGAGGCGATGGCAGGCTCAACCTCGGCCTCAAGCTCGAGGAGTGGCGACAGCGCCTCGAGAAGCTCGAGGAGGAAGCGAGCGAGGCGTTCAATCAACACGATCAGACGCGCTGGTCCAAGGCATTCGGACAGATCCAGGCGATCTGGGAGAGCCTGGCGCAGGACGAGTATCGCTTCACGCGCAATGATCCTGAAAAGTTCGCCCAACAGGTCGAGTTCGCCGTGAGGATCAAGTTCGAGGAGGTCGAGAACCAACTCTCCGACTTCAGCTACTCGGCCAACCCCGAGACGCGAACCTTACAAGAGGCGCGCGTCAACGAGCTGCGCCAGGAGCTGCGCGCGAAGGTCTCGAACCCGCTGCGCCAGATCGACATCGAGCGCATGGGGCCAGGCCCCGCGCGCCAGGAGCTCGAGAAGCTGCGAGAATCACTCGAATACTTCGAGCGCCAGATCGAAAAACTCCCCACGATCGGACTGGTACGCAACTGAGGCAACCATGCTCGAACACTACAAGCGCGAGGTCACTGGCATCTTGCAGGTCGCGCAATCGCGCTTCTTCCTGCAACGGATCGAGTCCGCGCTCGAGGCAAGCGATCACGAGCGCGCCGCGGCGGCGGTGTTGGCCACGGCGCGTCAGTCGACCGAGTACAACCTGAGCCCCAGGGCGTGGCGAGAGCTTATCTCGATCGGGCTCACGCAAGCAGTGCTGGCAGGATCACGCGGCCTGCTCGCCGAGATCATCGAACAGTACGGCTGGCTCGCGTGGAGCGGAGAGACCGACGAGGCGCAACCCTGGGAGCTCGGCGCGAGCCTCGCGCAGGATCAGGTCGACCCCAAGGCGGGCGCATACCTCGGAGATCTGCTTGGCAGAGCGTACCCGAACTGCGCGCTCGGCCCCTACACGGCGGCGCATTTTCGGGAGCGCGAGCAGCTCGCCAAAAGCGCCGCCATCGAACCTGCGTGGGCGGCGGCGAACGCGTCGCGCTTCGAGCGCGCCGCGTTGCTTGCAGATCGCGTAAACAAGCATGACCTGGCCAACCATTGCAGGTTGCGCCAGGGCGTGACCTTGATGCTCGGGAAGATCGAAGCACAGACAGCCCGTGGATTGCTCAAGAAGCTCGATCGCGACGCGCTCTCCCCTCGCGAGCTCCTCTGGTACGCCATTGGGATGATGCTCAGTGATTTCTGGCTCGATCGCGTCCGCGCGGCGGACACGATCGACGCCATCGCCACGGATGTCATCGAAGCGAGACCTGGCCCTGTACTTCGTGCCATCGACAAGGGGACCATCGAGCGCCTCGTCGATTATTTGCTCGCGCGCCAGGGGCTCGAACTCCAGGCCGCAGAGGAGGATCGCGTCCGCGCGCTCATCGGGCTCGTCTACAAGGACTCCTGGCGCGCGCGTCAAAAGAACGCCTCGCTCGAGCTCTTGCTCGATCTGCAACAGCGCGTGCGTACACCGCTGACGGAGTGCGGGGAGTTGATCGAGCACCTCGAGGATCGCGCGCCG
This sequence comes from Myxococcota bacterium, assembly GCA_036155555.1. Taxonomy (GTDB): domain Bacteria; phylum Myxococcota_A; class Bradymonadia; order Bradymonadales; family Bradymonadaceae; genus JAYZVO01. The sequence continues at coordinate 23,529 of JAYZVO010000068.1, read as the reverse complement.
ACAATGGGTGAAGACTGGACACAGAGCGCGAGGATGATGCGCGCGCTTCACCTCCAACTCTCGCCAGCGCAAACCTCACCACCGCTCCCCAGGCAACCTCCCTCCGAACGCCACACCTATTCGCTGCGTGCGCTCGAGGTGCTCGCGGCCATCGAGCAGGATGATCCTGGCGCCATCGAACAGGCGCTGCTCCAGACGCGAAAATCACTCGGAGAGCAAGCGGTCGGAAAGGACCCGGACGCCGCGACACCGATCGCGGTCGCGCTCCCCGCGTTGCTCTCCTGGATCAAGAACAACGCGCCAAAGAAACGGCGCGCTGGTGATCCTGAACCGAGCGATGAGGAGCGCTTACGCGCCGAGCGTCATGACTTCATCCGCGAGCTGACGCAAGCATGCGTGCGCGCCTGGGCACCCCAGGCGCTCTCGCCAAGTTATGGCTGGTGGGAGTTGGCCGCGCACCTCATCGACGCGAAGCTCGCAGCGGGCGCGGATGCTGTAGGCATCCGCGCGCTCTCGAGCCACCAATCGCCCGATCCTTCTCTGCGCGATTTCGTCCTCGGGGGTTTGCTCTCCTGGTCGATCGAGGCAGCCGATCGCCCCGCGATGTTGCGCTGGCTCGAGGCGGTCGAGGCGCTGCAACCCGAACAACAAGAAGATGAAGCCTGAGCGCCGCGTCGGCGCGATATCCGAGGGACAAGAAATGAAATGAGCGGGCGAAGCTTTCCTCACGGAAATCCTCGCCCGCTCTTTCGATGCTTTACCGAACCGCTCCTTTATGGCGACGGACGGTGATTGAAACGTGGGCTCAATCCTTTTGACAGGTAATAGAGTACCCACAGAGCGTCTCGATAAAGCATTCCTCGCCGGCACCACAAGTCTCGACCTGCGTGCTTCCCGCAGGACAGACAGGGTATGCCTGGCAACTGGCGACGTCATGAGCGCATGTGATGGTGGAACCACACATGGTCTCTTCCGTACAGATGGTGTTGTCGGGACAGACCTCGACCTGTCGCGACCCAGGTTGGCACACCGGCTCAGCGTCACACTGATCCACAGGCCCCTGGCAAAGAATCATTTGGCCGCAGACGATCTCGCGATCGCATGGGTTCTCTTCGGTGCACGCGCTCTCTGGAACTTCCATCATCCCTTCATCACAGGAGGGGACCGCGAGGCACGCCGCAGGCGTCACTTCACAAGTGATGGTGTAGCCACAGATGCTCTCGTCAAAGCACTCGCCGTTTTCGCTGCATTGCTCGACCTCGTGAGAGCCATCAGGGCAAACGGGGTATGCCTCGCAGTTGCTGATTTGGTCTTTCTCGCAAGTGATCGTGGCGTTGCACATGGTCTCGTTAAAGCACTCGCCATTTTCGCTGCACTGCTCGACCTCGTAGGAGCCTTCGGGGCAGACGGGGTAAGCGAGGCAGGACGCGGCGGCTTCCGTGCAAAGGATCGTCGAGCCGCACGTGGTCACTTCCAGGCAAGAGTCACCCTCGTCCTCGAAGCAAGCCTCGGTTTCCATGTAGCCATCAGGGCAAGTGGGCACTGCGGCGCACTGATCTTGCGGTGACTTCGCGCACTGGATGGTGGTGTTGCAGATGGAGGCTTCGACACACGAGGTGTCCTCAGGACACTCGGGGACCTCTTCATAACCGTCAGGGCAGACGGGATAAGCGAGACAGGTCGCGACCGGCTCGGGAGCGCAAAGGATGGTGTAACCGCAAATCGAGGCTTCTTCGCAGGTCTCACCCTCGGGGCATGTGTCGACCTCGACGCTCCCCTCCGCGCAAGCGGGGTAAGCCTCGCACTGGTCGGTCTGCCACGGTTCAGCGCGAGGACCATCGTCCTCGATGATGATGCACCCGGTCGTAAAGGAGAGCATGGAAATCATGGCTGTAAGGAACAAGAGGGTGCGCTTCATCGGGGACCTCATCTCAAGCGAATAACGTCAAAACATCACTCAGGCGGCGATAACCTCGCCATCCACGGCACACTCCTAGTACAAGCCTCGTGCCAACCTCACTTATCGACCGAGCAAAAAATCACAAAACGGCGCTCAACCCCCTGGAAACAAGGGATTCCGGCAAATCAAAAATCACTCGAGCGGTCACGACGCAGAGATTTCCGAGGGGGTCAGATCGTGAATTTTCGAGGCTCCTCCCCTCTGAAGCCTCAGAAATCCTCGAAGTGGTTGCGCGCGGGGTGAGGATCATGCGAGGTTGCCCGCGTTTTTGCGCTTCCCGGCAACAAGGAGAGAGAATGCAAGGCAACAGCTACAACTTCAGGGTCGAATCACTGGCGCGCGTTTCGCCATCTCGAAGCGGCGCGCTCGGCATGCTCGACATCTTGCTCCAGGTTATGGGTGCTCGCGATCACTTCGACGAGTACGCCAGCCTGACGAGCGCGGGGGCAAAGACGTATGTCCATGATTGGGACGTGAACCTGACGGATGAGGCGGGCGAGCCGATCTATCACACGCTCAGGAGCGGTTACTTCTCGAACTACGGTGTGTTCGAGTCGCTCGGTTATGCGAGCGGCTGGGATATCAAGGAGTTCAACTTCCTCAAGCTCTCGGACGTGGTGCAGCTGCTCGCTTACGAGCTACTCCAGGGGAGAGCGATGCTTTCGATGATGGAGATCGAGGGCGAGTTGGAGCCGGTAGCGCTCGTGGGCGTGGACGCTGGGGCGACCTGGCTCAAGGTGATGGTCCAGCGCATCGGGAGTGACGTACCCGAGGAGCGTGATCTGTGGGGGCAAGGCTCACTTCAAGGAGAGGACGAGGACTTCGTGAACTGGTGTGTGGTCGCGCGCCCCGGCGAGCGAGCGGAGTGGGCGGCGTCGCGAGGGAAGCAGCGCCATGATCTGATCGCGTGGCTGTGCACACACGCGCGCTCGAAGAAGGAGTTCTTCCACGAGACGCGCGCCAACTACGCGCCGGGGTTGTATGGGCAGCGTCGCTTCGCCGAGCTGCTCGAGCTTCTGGGAGAGGATGCCTTTCGCGCCGCGCAGCTCGAGAGAGGGATCGCGCGCTACATCACGGCGTATATGAATCAGTACATCGAGGGGCGCGCGGCGTTCGCGCGCAGTCTTTCGGCGTGGGGGGATGAGCTCGGCGCGAGTGAGGATGAGCCGTGGGGAGATGCCGCGCGAGTCAAGGAGTTGTTCCAGCAAGCGATGGCGCATTATGAGGACGCGATAAACGAGGTGAAGGCGTTGACGCGAGAGGACGTCAGCGCAGGTATTTTTACACCAGCCTCGATCGATCGAGCCAGGGCAGCCGTAAATCACGAGGAGCAGGCGATCGAAAAGCTTGAGAGCGCGCTCCAGATCGACTAAGAACAGAAGCAGTGGGAATTCGACGCACCGCGTCACGATTTCTTCTTCGTATCTGTGGTTTAAGGTGGGAACTTGCCCCACCTTCCCCTGTGTGCGATAATCCTTGACGAACGCTCAAGAGATCGCGGACACCCAAGACGAACGTGGGGAACAGACCTCTTCCACCTCACCGGGCGAACCATTGCAGCCAGACACAGACACACGAACGTCTCCGACCCTGGAAGGGAGCGATATTGACGGCCGCTACAAGCTTAAATCCAAGCTTGGTGAGGGCGGCATGGGTGTTGTCTACAAGGCGCAACAGATCTCGACCAACCGCGAGGTCGCGCTCAAGATCGTGAAGTTGGATCTTGGCGACGACGCGCGCATCGAGCGATTCCAACAAGAAATCGACATCATCTCGCAGCTCTCACACCCGAACGTGGTGCGGGTCTTTGACACGGGCACATTGCCCGGGCACGACCTGCTCTATGTGGTGATGGAGTATATCGACGGGATCTCACTGGGCGATGTGCTCTGGCACAAGCACGCCGAAGATCAGTACTTCAAGTGTCGCACGCGCGTGGAGTTTGCCCTCGAGGTGATCTACCAGCTTTGCGCGGCGTTGACCGAGCCGCACCGCCTCGAGATCATCCACCGCGACATCAAGCCCGAGAATATCATCCTCGCGCCGAGTTCGGACGAGACGATCCAGGTCAAGGTGCTCGACTTCGGCATCGCGCGTGTGTTGAACGAGAAGAGCACGACGGCGCGCAAGAAGATGACGGACGCGCGCGTGCCTTTTGTCGGGACGCCGCACTACATGGCGCCCGAGCAGGTCGCGCGCTCGCAGTATGATGCGCGCACCGATCTCTACGCCGTCGGCGTGATCCTCTACGAGATGCTCAGCGGGCAATACCCGTTCGATGACGACAACGTGCTGGCGCTCTTGCTGCGCAAGACGCAGAACCCGCCGCCGCCGTTGACCGAATTTATCCCGGACGAGTTCCCCTACCCGGAGGTCGTGGCGTTGACCGAGTCGATGCTCGCCATCGACATCGAGCGCCGCCCCTCGGACGCGATGCAGGTCCGCCGCATCATCGAGGACATTCGGGACAAGTACAGGATGCGACGCGTGCGCGTGCGCGCGGAGTCCTACCTCGGGCGCGAGGAGACCAGCGAACAGGCGAGAGCATCGCTCGACGATGACGCGCGCCTCGAGCCGCTGCGCTCGCTCTACCGCAAGTGGTTGCTCTATCCATCGGGCCGCCCGCTCGTTCCAGAGAGTGACGAGCGTGACGAGCCATCGGGGCTCGCACAACTTGGCGACCTCTCTGGTTTTGGCGCGAGCCCGGAGCAAAAAGCTTCAAAATCCTCGGGCACCTTCCTCCCGGAAGCGGAAGAGCTCGAGAACAAGGCCGCCCAGCACACCGATGAGATCTCGGAGGTCGATGAAGACGAGGACATCGGTTCACACACCGACATCCTCTCTTCGCCCAAGCGCCAGCACCTGAAAGCATGGAGCATGGACGCCGAGTTCTCCAACAGCTTCGACGTGAACAAGCTGCAAGAGGGCGCCGCTCAAATCGAAGAGTTCGAAGGATTCTTCGAGCAAGAAGACCAACCGAAAGGGGACGTCGACGACGCGGTGACCTCGATCTGGAAGCCAGACCTGGACGCCCTCCCCGATGACCTCCGCAAATCATTTGCCGGTGAAGTCGAGTGGGACGCGACCTTTGGCTCCGAAGCGCTCGAAGATCCGGTCCCGATGTCGGACACGCGCGAAGATCCTGCGGTCCAGGGCACCATCGAGGATGACGACGACCTGAGCGTCGAGGGGGTTGTCCCTCCAGGGTTCGCGAAGCCCAACTTCCACAACACGCCCGACCCCAACGCGTCCGGGTTCGGTGGCATGTTTAGCGGAGATCCCAACTCGTCAAGCTTTGGCGCGGAGCCCGCCTCAGGCGGCTCCGGGAACAACTTCGGCGCGGAAGTCGCCGCGCCGAGCTTCCCACACCTCGCGCTCAACAAAGAAACGACACAAGAGGCGCTCGGCGTCGATGACCACGGGCTCCCCTACGACACGATACCCGAACCTCTCGGGCGAGACTCCGAGATCATCAAGCAGTTGATGGCCGAGAAGGAATCCCGCGAGCAGGCAAAGTCAGCGCCTTCGCTCGAGGATCTGACGGGCGAAGCATCCGTCGAGGGGCTCTTTGACGAGGACCCCACCACGGTCGATGATCGCCCACAGGGGTTGCGTCGCCCCGAGCGCACTCAGAGCGAGTCGATCCCGCTCGCGCTCGCCAAGGCCGATCAGCTCGAGCTCGATAACGTCGGCCAACGCCATAACGAGTCCGCCAAACGCGAGGCAGATCAACTGCGCGAGCGCATGGAGCAACGCGAACAGGAGCAAGCGCGCAGTTCACTGCGCAAGAACCTCCTGATCGGGCTCCTGTTTGTCGCCTTCCTCGTCGTCGCCGCGGTCGCGTTCCTCGCGACTCGGGGCAGCTGATCACAGCCGCCCTCCCCTACTCCATCCCCTGACAGAAATCACCGAGTAGCTCCAGATAGTACTCCGGGTAGCTCTGGCATGGTCCATCAAACTGGACCCATGCCCCCGGCGCATACATCCCCTTCGATTGCTCCGGGGAGATGTAGAGCACAGGCACGAACGCCACGATAAACGCGGCGCTCGCCACGGGATAACGGGTGAAGATCCCCTGGCTTCGCAAGTAGTCTGTCCACGTCTGGTAGTCGGGCTCCTGGTTGTCGATGCGCGCGCTCAGGCGCCACCCTCCATCCTCCTCACGCTCCAAAAACGCAGGGAAGATGAACTCCTCGACCCCTTGCTCGCGCGCGCCAGAGAACGAGAAGAAAACCTCGGCCTCGATAAACAACACGATCGTGACCTCGGCGCGCTCTCCTGGCGCGAGGTCGGGGAAGTCCTCCACCGAGCGCAACGCCGCGCCAGAGACATCGTTGAGCACGATCGTCGACGTGAAATCCGTGGTGCTTCGCTCTCGGGGAAATCCCTCGGCGCTGGGCGGGTATTCTTGAAGATCCTGGCGCGTCCTGACCCAGGCGCCGTTCTCCTGTTGCAACCATGCCTTGAAGGTCAAGGTCGTCACATCATCGCGCTCGATGATCATGTAACTCGCCGTCAACCCCCTGGTGTCCGGGGTGGATGGGGTCATCGACTCGCTCTGACATCCATAGGTCAGGCTCCCCTGACGCGCGCTCCCAGAAGGATCTCTCGACCACGTGCCCTCGCATGCAAAGAGCCCGCGCGCGTCTTCCTCGATGCACGCGTTGGCCTGCAAGAAGTTGTAGGCAAAGGCGCCGTCCCCCGAAAACTCCAACCAGCTCGCCGCGTCGATGCAATCCCCGATCTCTTGTGGGCCAGCCCAGGCGCCATCGAGCGGTGTGCGCATCGCGGGGGGCATATCTCCACCCATGTCCGCGCCGCCCACGTTGTTACCCGGGGCTGGCTCGTAGAGGCCAGGATCGATGATGTACCAGGGGTCGCCCTCGACATACTCCAGCTCATCCTGCGGATGGCAAGCACTGGCCAAGCCCACAAGCGGCATGAGGATCGCGGAGCACAGGAGCAGCGAGCGCATCTCGGGCATCGTCTTCTCTGGAAACAGGTCGTTTCTATACCGGGGCATTCTCGCGCGCCTGCGCGCGCAGTTCAAGGAGCGCCTGCGCGCGCAGTTCGAGGAGCGCTGGTAAACGATCTCACTCAGGCCAGGTAGGGGAGGAAGAGCGTCGCGAGGCCGAGGAACGCCATAAAGCCGCAGACATCAGTGAAGGTGGTCACGATCACACCACCTCCGAGCGCCGGGTCGAGGTTGAGCGCCTTGAGCACCAGCGGAACCGCCGCGCCCACGAGCCCTGCGATGGCGAGGTTGAGTAACATCGCCAAAAAGAGGACCGCGCCCAGGTAAAAGTTCCCCTTCCAGAGCCACGCGACGAGACCTGTCAACAGCCCGATGCCCGCGCCATTGATCACGCCGATGGTGGCCTGCTTGCTGACGGCGACCTTTCCTTCCGCGAAGCTCAACTCGCCAATCGCGATGGCGCGCGTCACGACGGTCAAAGTTTGCGTCCCGCCGTTCCCGCCCATCCCGGCGACCACCGGCATAAACGTGGCGAGCACCACGACCTGCGCGATGGAGGACTCGAACAACCCGATCACGCTCGCGGCGGCGAACGCCGTGAACAGGTTAAAGACCATCCAGGGGAAGCGCTTGCGGACAGACTGCGAGACTGGCGAGTAGACACGGTCCTCGTCGCTCAAGCCTTGCATCAGGTACATGTCCTCGGTCGCCTCGTCGCGCAAAACGTCGATGACGTCATCGACGGTGATGACGCCGAGCAAGCGAAAGTTCGCGTCGACCACAGGCACCGCGAGCAAGTTGTAGCGCGCGGTGACAGAGGCGACCTCTTCCTGGTCATCGGTCGCGAACACCGCGATCGGGTTGGCGACCATCAACTCCGAGATGGGCCGATCTGGCTTGGCCACGAGCAATCTGCGGATGGGAACCACGCCGAGGAAGGTCTTCACGTCGTTGACGACGTAGATGTAGAAGATGAACTCGGATTCTTCGACGTGCTCGCGAATAAGCGCGATCGCCTCGGCCGCGGTCAAGCTCTCGGTGAGCGTGACCATCTGGCTCGTCATCAGCGAACCCGCCGACTCGAGCGGGTAGTTGCGCATGTGCTCGACGCGCTCGCGCTGCGCCTTGGGGAGCCTGGCGAGGATCGGATCGACGCGATCCTCGTCGAGCAAGCCGATGATGTAATAGGCGTCATCAGGCGCCATATCCGCGAGCAACGCGCCGACGCGCTCATCGCGAAACGAGGGGAGCATCTGCGTGAGAATCCCATCCGGGATCTCGAGCAGCGTGCTGGCGGCGTCACCGTGTTTGAAGAGGATGTCGACGAACTGGCGCTGCTCGGCGGGGCTCAGGTAGCCAAAGACCTCGGCGATCTCCGTCGGGCGCAGCTTCTCCGTGATGCGCACCACGCGATCGGTCGCGCCGTGACGCAACAACTTTCGCAACAGCTCGATTTGCGTGAGGTTGACAGCCATCGGATTGCGCTTGCTCGATGCGTTGGGAGGCCACAGGCTTTTTTGAGAAAAGCACGAAGGCGCGCCACTGTAGCATCGATGTTGCCTGGCGCAAGCGTCGGGCTGGAGTCCTGTGTGCGAGGTGACTATAATCACACTGCCCCATTTCCCTTACTGCGCGGAGCGCGACCTTGCACAAACAACTTCCCCTCGCTCTCATGCTCCTTGGCGTGTTGATATCGACACCCTCTTGCCAGCCTCCACGCGAGTCAGCGCTGCACAAGACAACCGAGCAACAAGCGCTCCTGGAGCAACGTGACAGCGCCGCTGATTTTCAGGCGGCGCGCGAGCGAGGCATCCTCGCGTGGCGCGATCGCGACTCGCGCGAAAAGGTCGAGGAGGCGATCTCGCACTACGAAACCGCCACAGGTTGCTCCCCTACCGAGAAGGAGCTCGGCGCCAAAAAACGCGCCATGGTGGATGTGTTACTCAGGCTCTCGGAGGCGCACTACTTCATGGGCAACGCGCATATGGCGTTCGACGAGCGCAAGGAGAGCAACCGCAAGGATCTCCGCGATCGCTTCGAGAAGGGCCTCACCGCCGCCGAGCAAGCGATGGTGCTCCTCGACAAGGACGTCGCGGACATGCTCGCGGGCAAGGAAAAGAGCATGGGAGCCAACGTCGGCGCGGTGCCTGATGAGGTGTTGCCAGCCCTCTACTGGTACGCGGCAAACCTCGGGGAGTGGTCCAGGCACGCAGGCCCCAGGCAAGCGATGCTCTACAGGGAGCGCGTCCGCATCGCCATGGAGGTCATCCAACGCCGCCTGCCAAACTATGATAACGCGGGCGCAGATCGCTTCCTCGGCATCTATCACTCGCGATTCCCCGCGAGCGGCGGTGACCCGAAGCGCAGCGAAGAGGCGTTCAAGCAAAGCCTCGAGCTCTCACCGAACTACTTCGACACGCGCTTTCGCTACGCCCTGCACTATGCGGTCCTGGTGCAGGAGCGCGAGATCTTCGAGCGGCAACTGCGGCGAGTGCTCGAGACCCCGACCACCGTCGTCCCTGAGCTCGAGCCAGAGAACAAGCTCGCGCAGGAGCACGCTCGCCGCCTGATGGCCAAGGCTGACCAGCTCTTCTTCTGAAGGCGCTCGCAGCACCTTCCCGCATACCACCGCGGTGGTATGCGGGAAGGTGCCACGCCTTGCATCACCACAACGCTTGTCATCCCAACAGGATTGGACTAACACATCCAACTCCAAGAGCATCTGTGTGGGTTTCATACCCCCTGGCCATCGACCCTGAAAACAACACGGGGAGACTCGAAGAAGACGATGACAGAATCCCAACAAGATCCAAGCATTCAGAAGCGGGTAGAGGTCGTGCCGATCTCACCACCTCCCCCCGAACAGCGCATGGGGCGCGGCGCGAGCTTTGCCGCCGATGGCGAAAAGAAGACGCGCTACTCGCTCCCCTCGGCACTGCAATCCTCCTCGCCAGTGGGCTACCGCGAGCGCGTCTCGATGACGCTCGAGGAGGCCGAGTCGGTAATGGACCTGCTCTCGCTCGAGCGCCCCTCGACGTTTGTCGCGTCGACGACTCCCATCACCGAAGAGGTGATGTTCGAGGAGAACTCGCTGGGCATCCTCTCCTCGCGCCAGTCCACAAACTACCGAGGCCACAAGCAGGTCACGCTTGGACCGCGCGACTCCGAGGTCGTCTCGAAGTTGCTCGAGAAGATCAGCGGCAAGCGCGGCGAGGCGCTCCATGACGCCACGCACACGCACCTCGTCTTCTCCAAGCCTTACCGCACGCCATTCACGCTGCTGCTGACCTTTATTGGCCACAAGCCCGTCAAGAGCTTGCTCGGAGTGCCAAAGCGCGCGTTCGACAAGCGCGTCCATCACAAGGATGACATCCCCACGGTGGGCTACTTGCAGCAGCTTCATATCGGCATCCTGGCCGACGGCATGGAGCGCGCCGCGATCATCGCGTCGCAGGGAAAGCGCCGCGCGAACGTGCATATGGCGCCGTTCTGCGGACGCCACAAGGACGTCAACGCGGAGCATATCCGAGAGCTCGAGAAGCTCGGCGGCTTGACCAGCGCGGAGCGCCAGGCTGGCTGGCGGCTCGCGCTCGTGACACAGGTCGGCGAGGTTCCCAAAGAGGAGCAATTCGACCTGCCGACGCAGACGTGGAGGAAGCTCGGGGCGAATCTGCTTTCGATGCGCAGCGAGAGGATTCAACCTGGCGTCAACCAGGAAGAGAAAGCCCCCGACGCCTACCAACATCGCCAGGATATGGACGTCCCGGACGAGCTCACGGTCATGTGCGGCCGCGCCGCTTATAATGCGTTCGTGCACTGGATCGGCTGTGGCCGAGAGCACTCCAAGGAGCTGCTCCTGCTCGAGCGCATCGACGTCCTCACGCCAAACGGAAAGCAGCGCTTGCGCGACGTGCGCGATATGCTCGGGCAAGTCACCGATCTGGTGATGAACAACCTGCCATTGTGGGCGGATTTGCCGACGGGCAAGGCGCTCAGCCGCAACGCCGCGCGCGGAAAGAAAGCGTTCGCGCTCGCAGGGCAACGCATCTATGTCGGCGGGTTGGATCGCACTCAGCTGGAAAAGGATGGCATCGACTGGGACATGGGCGTGCGCGCCTTTGGCGCCGCTGCGGCGCGAAGCTCGCTCGTCGCAGAGCTGATGGGCTGCGTCAACATCCCTGAAGGGTGTGACCTGCTCGCGGGCATGTGTTTGATGGCGGGACCAGTCAATCAGAATGACATCGGCAAGGAGTTCTACGGCCAGCAAGATATCCTCGCTGGCGAGTTCCCTGACCATGATCCCACCTCGTTGCTCGTCTGGACGCTCAAGGCAAAGACCGTCGCTGATCCTATCGGGAACGAGGAGCAGTTGATGAACCCGGCGCGCAAAGGTGCGCTGGTGGATCTTCGCCCGGGGCCTCACGAGGTCGCCTTCTACAGGCGCGCAGGAAAGATCGAGCCGATGCGAAAGCGAGGGCAGCGCACCAACACCGAGCGCGCCTTTGGCGACGTCGGCAACTTCGTGACCGACCCCGATGGGCAACCGATCCCAGGCAATCAAGGTTCTCGCTGGCCGGAGGCATGGCGCAATGAAACGATCTGGTAAGAGTGAGCACGAGCTGGTCTTCAAGGATCTGCCGACGATGCTCGATGCGTACAAGAAGTTTGTGGGGAAGCGCTCTGGTCTAAAACAACCTGGCGCGCCGTTGCCTGATATCAGCGCGACGCTCGAGAGCTACCCGCTCTCGAGGCCAAAGATCGACGCCTACCGCAAAGTTTGTGGCATCCCGAGGTCCAAAGATTACTTCATCCCCCTGCTCTACCCACAGGTTTTGGCGGGCGCGCTGCACGCGCAGATCTTCGCGCACCCGAAGTTCCCGCTCCAGGCCGCCGGGTTGATTCACGTGGGCAACACGGTCACACAGCATCGCCCCTCGCGCATCTACGAGCCGCTCTCCTTCGAGGTCAAGCTGCGCGGCACGCGCCCGGCGCGCAAGGGGCACGAGTTCGACCTGTTGACCTACGCCTACGTCGAAGACGAGCTCGTCTGGGAGGCAACCACCACGATCCTGTCGCCGCAGCGCTTCTCGCAAGAACCCGAGAAGACCGAGCGCCGTGTACTCCAGGCGCCAAAGGCGCCCTTGCTGCGCTCGACGACCATCGACGTGGCAGCGGATCAGGGGCGGCGCTATGGCAGCGTCTCGGGCGACTACAACCCGATTCACCTTCACGCCATGACGGCCAAGTTGTTTGGCTTCAAGCGCGCCATCGCGCACGGGATGTGGACGCTCGCCAGGACGCTCGCGGAGGTCGAAGATGACCTCCCGGCAGATGGGCGCGTCTTCCTCGAGGTTGGCTTCAAGCGCCCTGTGTACCTGCCCTCGACGATCGTGCTCGATGCTTCCAAAAGCAATGGCGCGCTCTTCCTCGAAGCGCGCGCGCCCAGGGGTGATACGCTGCACCTGCTGGCAAACATCCACCCGCTCGACCAGGTCGAGGAGAGGATGACTTACGACGAAGAGGAATAAGCGCGCGGGTTCGAGCGTCGACTTTTGGAGAGGGCCCCATGCAGCGCATGTGGCCCTCTCTCGTGTTAGTCTAGGGAAGCAATCGACGCTCCTTTTAAAACTCACCACCCCTCCTCCCATTCGAGCAAGCCACCGATGGCCTCATCCCCATTCTCTGTCGGCGCTGGCGAGCAGGAAGTCAGCGACCCCGCGCGCGAGACATTCCGCCAACGCATGCGTCGCATGATGCGACCCCCGAGACGCCTCGCGTTCACGCGCGCGGGGAAGTTCTTCATGCTGCTGACCCTGGCGGTCGGCGCGGGCGCCTTGAACACAGGAAACAACCTGCTCTTCCTGCTTTTGGGGATGATGCTCTCGGCGATCATTGCCAGCGGCATCCTGAGTGAAGCGGTGCTGCGAAAGCTCTGGCTCGAGCGCAGAGCGCCGAGCCGCATCTTCGCGAACCGCGCCGCCGCGGGCTCGTTCAAGCTCAACAACCCGCGCAGCTACCTCTCGCTCAATATCGAGATCTCGGAGCGCAACGCGACCTGCGAGGTCGGCCCGATCGCCGGGCAAGAGATCGGCCACAAGGATGTCCCCGCCTACAAGTTCTGGGTCGAGGACTCGTTCGATGGCGATGATTACGTGGCCATCGCCAGGATGCCAGAGCTTGGCCCCGGCGAGACAAAGCACACGCAGGCGCTCTACAACTTCCCCTTTCGAGGGCGTTACAAGAGCCCGGGGATGAGGCTCGCGACGCGGTTTCCGTTTGGCATCTTCCACAAGATCGTGGAGGTCGATCACGAGCGCGAGTTTATCGTCTTCCCCGAACCTGCACCCGCCGATGATTGGGCCGCCGATGTCGCCGCGCGCTTTGGAGACATCGCGCGCAATCGCGCGGGCAGCGGCGAGGAGTACTTCGGGCTTCGCGATTGGCGCGAGGGAGAGGATCGACGACAGATTCACTGGAAGAGCAGCGCCAGGCGCGGCTCCTTTGTCGTGCGCGAGTCCGAGGAGCAAGAACAGCGCGCCGTCGAGATCATTCTGCTGCACGCGACAGGGCACAAGAGCCCGGCGCCCGCTTATATGAAGGATGCCTTCGAGGAGGGCTTGCGCAAGACCGCGGGTTTGCTCGAGGAGCTCGTCGCGCAGCGCTACCGCGTGGCGCTGCGCACGCTCGATGGCGCGACCGACGCTGGCGAGGGGGTCACACACCTCGACCGCATGCTCCACCAGCTCGCGACGCTTACCCTACATGAGGGGAGCCCCTCGGCGTTGCCAGCCACGCGCGTGAGCTCGGGCGGGCCGATGCGAAATGATGTGGCCAGGGTCGGCATCGGCTTTGGCTCGGCGCTCGATCAATGCCCCGAGACATTCGACCTCTCGCTGGTCGTCGACCAATCCACCGAGGAGGTCTGAGCGATGTTCGCGTTGCAAAAGTTGGCGAGGCGCCACGAAATCCTGATGTACCTTTGCGCGCTGCTCTCCTTCCTGGCGGTCGCGACAGGTGGATTGGGCATCCTGATGAATGGTTTCTTTATCCTGTGCTGGGCGTTCAGTTGGTTTGCCCACGGCAGAGGTTGGACCGAAAAAGTCCCCACGCAAATCTGGAACGGCATCATCTTGACGACGGTCGCGATCACCGGCGCGCAGATGTACCTGACCGAGGAGTCGATCATCACGATCGGCGTGCGGTTCATTTTGTTGTTGCTCATCATCAAGCTGTTTAGCCGTAAGGGAGGAGAGCGCGACGACTGGCAAATCTACGCGCTGACCTTCCTGTTGATGGCCGCGGGCACAGCGATCAACGAGGACGTGGCGTATGGCGTGGTGTTCGCGCTGTATGTGTTCTTCGTGACGTTCGGGCTGGCGCTCTTTCACATGTATACGGAGACGAGCAGGCTCAAGGCGACGAGCATCCGCCGCGAGGGGATGGCGCGCGTGTACCAGGTGGCGCTCGTGCTGCTGTCGGGCGCGGTGTTCTTATCGAGCGTGACGATCTTCTTTGTCTTCCCGCGCGTGGGGCTCGGGTTCTTCGCGCCAAAGACGCGCTCGGCGCAGGCGATGACGGGCTTCTCGGACAAGGTCGAGCTCGGCTCGCACGGCGTGATCCGCGACAATCCCGAGGTCGTGCTCCGGGTCGAATTCCCCAGCGGGAGCATGCCCTCGGACGCGCCCAGTTATCACTGGCGCATGCTCAGCTACGACAGCTACGACGGCGTCAAATGGGAGCGTTCCACAAAGGGCAAGGCGTTCAACCTCTCCTTCGACTCCCAAACGCGCACCTATGACCTGAGCCAACTCTACACCAAGAAGCTCGACGAAGCGGTCGACACCAGCGGTCACCAACCACGCACCATCCGCGTCTACATGGAGCCGCTCGGGGTCTCGCAGGGGCCGCAAATCTGGCCGATGCAATCGTATGTGTTGCCGCAAACCATCCCGCTGCCGTTTAACCCCAAGGCAGCCTGGTTGCGCTACGACACCCGGTACCAGGACATCTACATCCAGCAGCGCAACGAGGTCGGGATCGTCATGGAGATGGCCATCCACCCCGAGCCCGATCGAGCCTTGTACGAGGATGTGGTCTTTAACTTGGAGACAAAGCAAGGCGCCATCGAGTTCGCCAACATCGAGCCCTTCTTGCAGCTGCCTGAAGGCATGGGGCGCATGCGACAGCTCGCCGAGCAAGTCACCGCGACGGCGACGACGCCTTACAAGAAGGCGGCGATCATCGAGGAGTACCTCAAGGCCAACTACACCTACACGACCAACCTCCCGCAGGTGGACAAGAACAACCCGGTGGAGGGCTTCCTGTTCGACTCCAAGAAGGGGCACTGCGAGTTCTTCGCGACCTCGATGGCGCTGATGCTTCGCGCCGCGGGGGTTCCTTCGCGCGTGGTCAACGGCTTCCTCGGGGGCGTCTGGAACTCGGCCGGTGAATACATGGCGGTGCGCCAGGGAGACGCGCATGCGTGGGTCGAGGTTTACATCCCGGAGTATGGGTGGGTTCCATTCGATCCGACCCCCTCGGCGGGGACGCAGCCGCTGCAACAAACGGGGATCACCGCGCAGCTTCGCGACCTCTACGACGCCGCCAGGATGAACTGGATGCGTTACGTCATCGAGTATGACCTGGACAGCCAGATCGAAGGCTTGCGCGCGTTGAGCAAGATGCTCAGCCCGAGCTCGCGCACCTTCCTCAATGAAAGCAGTGACGCGGAGCAAGAAGAGGAGAAGCCGAGCGAGGGTGGCGTGCAAACACGCGACCTCATCCTCTGGGTGGTCTTCCTGCTGATTCTATGGCGCAGCTTCCGTAATGGGCGTCTCTACTATACGACGAACCCTCGCATCTACGGCGGCATCACCATCCCCCCAGCGGCGATGATCGCCGCTGGAGCCGTGCTCTGGGCAGGGCTCGGGCTCGGGTGGATGCGTTGGTTTACTGGCGATGACATCCCGTTGCAGCTCGTCGGAGGAGGAGGTCCGTTGGCGATGACAGCGATCGCGATCTTGCTCGGCGCGAACTTTGGCGCGTCCAGGGACCAGCTCGCCAGCGGGCTCTTTGGCGAGCTGGAGCGCGCGGCAATGCGTCATGGCATCACGCGTGAGACGGACGAAGGCCCGGCGGCGTTTATTGCCAGGCTGCAAGAGCTCTTCCCCGCGCAGCGCGCATCACTCGGACGGTTCAGAGCGTTGTACCTGGGCGCGAGGTTTGGCTCGCGCGAGCTGTCTCAAGAGGAAGAGGCGAAGATGCGCGAAGCGATCAAGGCGCTCAGACGTGAAAAGAGCCCGGAGTGACTTTGCCCTGGCAAAGTCACTCCGGGCTCTCCGGTTCACCCAACTTTTAAGCACATTAGCCTATGCGGGAACGGGCACCGCGGAGAGGACCTCTTCGAGCAAGACCTCGGCCTCCTGTCGGCTGGCGACTCTGGAGGAAGCGCCGAGGCTGCATCGGTGCGCAAAGCATGGGACGAGCAGCTCGCGCGCGTCATCCGGGATGCAAAAATCTCTGCCGCGCACGAGCGCGAGCGCGCGCACAGCGCGCGCCAGCGCGAGCGCGCCGCGTGTGGAGACGCCGATGCGGATGCGCTCGTCGCCGCGCGTCTTCTCGACGGCTGCCATGATGTATTCGGCGACGACGGGCTCCATCTTGACGTTGGCGGCGACCTGTTGGAGCAAGGCGAGCTGCGAGGGCTCGACGACGGCCTCGAGCGCCTCGACGGGTTCGGACACGCCGCGAGAGAGCAACAGCTCGCGCTCGATTTGCTCGCCGGGGTAGCCGATCGACAGCCGCATGAGGAAGCGGTCGAGCTGGCTCTCGGGGAGCGGGTACGTGCCGTAGTTCTCGAGTGGGTTTTGCGTCGCGATGACATGGAAAGGGGAAGGGAGGTCGTGCGTGACGTTATCGACGCTGACCTTTCCTTCGCTCATCGCCTCGAGCAAGGCGGATTGCGTTCTTGGCGTCGTGCGGTTGATTTCATCCGCCAGCACCAGCTCGCTAAAGAGCGGACCGGGCGAGAACTTGAACTCACCGGTCTTCTGGTTCCAGACCGAGACGCCGATGATATCCGAGGGGAGCATGTCGCTGGTGAACTGGATGCGACGAAACTTCATGCCGAGGCTTCGCGCCAGCGCGAGCGCCAGCGTGGTCTTGCCGACGCCAGGGACATCCTCGAGCAAGAGGTGGCCACGCGCGAGCACACAGGTCAGCGTCAGCTCGACCACGTGAGGCTTGCCGCGAAAGACGCGCTCGATGTTTGTCCGCAGCGCTTCGATCTTCTCGACCGCCGTGGCGGTGTCCATGGCTTCAGGGTTTTTGTGGGGTGTAGCCGCTTCGCTCACGATGTTCACCACCGCTCCTGGTCGTGGGAAAATTGTTTGGAGAGGTAATCATCTTACCGCTAGCGTTATAAACGATCGCTGGCGCGCTGACAAAAGGGACATCGCGCGCGCAGGCTGATTTCTCATGGATAACCGGGGCTTGATGAGCAAAGCGATCTCTGCAACCGGATCGCGTCGCGATCATTTCGAGAGGAGGCTTGCGTTTTTGATCCTGCCGGGTGAGAGTGATTTCGCGAGGTATGGCCGTTCATGGATGAACAACCGCTGTCACTGTGTTGAATGGGCTGGTGGCACCGGTATGACCCAAGGAGGGGTCGCCATACCTTCAATTTTTGTGTGCAGAGGCTCTCTATGGCCAACCGACGAGGGAAAGGCAGCAAGAAGAAAAGCGCCCGCCCATCACTCATGAGGCGTTTGCTCAAGTGGACGCTTCTTTTGGGAATCACAGCCGTGATTCTTGGCTCGGCATCAGTCGCCGGCATCTTCTACTACTACAGCAAGGACCTCCCGGATCTTCTGGATCGCGAGGACTTCCAACCTCCACAGATGACGCGCGTTTACGCCGCAGGTGGGGAGTTGATCGCGGAGTTTGCCACGCCTGGCGGCGGCAAGCGCACCGTGATCCCGATGGAGAAGATCCCCAAGCACGTGCGCTGGTCATTTATGGCGGCAGAAGACGCCGACTTCATGACCCATAGCGGCATCGACTACCTTGGCCTCGTGCGCGCGTTCTACTACGCGATCTTCTTTGACACGGGGCTCAAGGGGACCTCGACGATCACGCAGCAGGTGATCAAGAACCTCAACCTGACGCCGGAGCGCTCGATCGAGCGCAAGGTCAAGGAGATCATCCTCGCCAGGGAGCTCGAGCAGAAGTTGACCAAGGAGGACATCCTCTGGCTCTACCTGAACGAGATCTACCTCGGTGGGGGCGTCAATGGTGTCGAAGAGGCGAGCAAGCTCTACTTTGGTAAGTCCGCAGAGAAGCTCGAGTTGCACGAGGCCGCCGTTTTGGCAGGCATCACGCAATCGCCCGAGCGCCACTCCCCGATCAAGCACCCCGAGAACGCGTTAAAGCGCCGCGCCTTCGTGCTCAGGCAGCTTCGCGACAAGGGATTTATCGACGAGGCGGCTTATCGCGAAGCGGAGAAGAAGCCGCTCGACATCGTCAAGCGCAAGACCACCAAGCCCTACCTCAACGCGGCGCCCTACTTCACCGAGTATGTGCGCAAGGATCTTATCGAGCGCTATGGCAAGGACAAGGTCTACACGGGCGGAATGCGCGTGCACACCACGCTCGACCTCGAGAAGCAACTGGCCGCCGAGCGCTCGCTCCGCGAGGTGCTGCGCGAGTATGACAAGCGCCACAAGCTCTACAGGCCGATAAAACACCTGAAAGAAAAGGATTTCTCGGGCTTCGAGCAAAAACAAGCAAAGAACAACCCGCAAGGTCCCACCGGCAAGAAGGTCTATCAAGCGCTTATCAAAAAGGTCGACGCGGACACCGACCTGCTCGAGGTCTCTGTCGCAGGAAAGCGCGCGCACGTCGTGCTGGAGCCAAGGAGCCGGATTCTTGGTCTTGGCAAGGACGCGAAGGCGCTCGACAAGGTGTTCTCCAAGGGAGACATCATCGAGGTCACCGCCGCTGGCGAGGATCAGGAAGGCAACCTGCTCGTCACCTTCAAGGAGGGGCCACAAGCCTCGTTCGTGCTGATCGAACCCGAGTCGCGCGATGTGCTCGCGATGGTCGGTGGCTACAGCTTCTGGGCGAATAACTACGATCACGCCACGCAGGCAAAGCGTCAGACGGGCTCGACCTTCAAGCCGTTTGTCTACGCCGCCGCGCTGGAAGAGAAGATCATCACGCCCGCCTCGATTTACCTGGATACGCCAAAGACCTTCAAGCTCGACGGCGGCAAGACCTACACCCCGCGAAACTCGGACGGAAAATCGCGCGGCAAGATCCGCATCCGCGAAGGGATCGGCGCGTCACGCAACGTCGTGGCCGTGCGCGTGCTCGACGAGCTCGGCGTGGACAAGGCGATCGCGTTCGCGAAGAAGGTCGGCATCGAGGGAGAGCTCGTCGACAACATCACGATGGTCATGGGCTCCTCCTCGCTCACCAACCTCGAGATGGTCAACGCTTATGCCACGTTCGCCAGCGGCGGTTACCTTGCAACGCCTCGGTTTATCACGCGCATCGAGACGATGCGCGGTGAGACAGAGACGTTCTCATCAAAACGCGAGCAGGTCTTGGCAGCAGAGGTCGCGTACCTGATCTCGGATCTGATGATCGCCGTCACCCAGGGATACACCGATCGCAACGGCACTCGCCGCCTGGGCACAGGCTCGAACGTCGACAAGCTCGGCGATGGTATGGCGATCGCAGGCAAGACGGGCACCACGAACGAAGCGCGCGATGCCTGGTTTATGGGCTTTACCCCTTATTATGTGGGGGGCGCATGGGTTGGCTACGATGACAACCAACCGCTCGGGAGCAAGGAGTACGGCGGTCGCGTCGCGGCCCCGATCTGGCTTGGCGCCATGCAGTCCGCGCACAAGGGCAAGAAGGCCAGGAAATTCACCCCGCCCAAGACCGGCATCACCACCGCGCAGATCGATCCTGCCACTGGCAAGCTCACACGCCAGGGCGGCATCATCGAGAGTTTCCTCACAGGGACCGCGCCGCAGGAATATGCCGACGAGAGCGTTCAATCCACGAACGACTTCTTCCTCGATCAGCTCGGCCAGGATGGCGGGGACTGAGAGTTTTCGTTCTGCTTCGGGAGCCTTCGGATATTGCAGTGAGTTTCAAGAATTGATCGAGAAGGGGAGCGCTCTCATAACTCACTGCATCTTCGAAAGCTCCCAAAGTCCCCCCTGCATAATTCCGCGAACGCAGTGAAGCGGATGGTCGTGTTCCTTTTTCAAAGAGCGAAGCGGTGAAAAAGGAGCGCGAATGCAGAATTGGGGGATTTAGGGGGGAGAGGAAACAGGCCCAAGAAACGAAAAACCCCGAAGCCTTTTAAAAGACTTCGGGGTTTTCTAAGTAGCGGGAGCCGGATTCGAACCGACGACCTTCGGGTTATGAGCCCGACGAGCTACCTGGCTGCTCCATCCCGCATCACTCGGCGACAGGCTTTCTGTCACCGCGGATGATGAATAGTAAGGATATTCATCCTGCTGTCAACGCACTTTTCGAATTATTTTTCTTCACGCGGCCATGATGCGCGAGAGCGTGCGGATTTTGCGCATCATCATCTCGAGCCAGATGCGATCCTCGCCATCGATCCTGCCGATGTAGCGCCAGCAAGGGCGCGTGTTATGAGCGAGCCCTGGGCCAACTTCGAGGCGGACGGAGCACTGCTGGTCGAGATCCTCAACCACGATCACGACGCGGATCTTCTCGTTGGCCTGCGCTCGGAACTCGCCCAAAAAGCTCATCGCCACGGGCGGCTCGAACGTATTGGAGCCATGGATCAGGTGTTGATTCAGGTGAGCTTCATCGCGAAATCGACAAACAATGGTGCGCATTGCTTCTTCCTTGCCATCCCTGGCATCTGGCCTCCAGCGCGGGCGACGTCTGCTCGCGTCGTCTTATCGCCTTTGGCGCCCTTCCCTGGGCGCATCCTCTGGAGGGTGTCATTTGTCACACTTTTTGTGTAACCGTGTGGAGACCGGTTTGTTTTCGCCTCACTGGCCTCCACGATCCGGTTATAAATGCGCACGCGCGATGGCGCAAAAAATTGATCCCCATGCGCCGAGTTTGATCTCATGGAGCTCACCCCGACGATGCTGATCGTGGCCATTTTGGGCGGGATCATCGCTGGTATTATCAACACACTGGCGGGCTCAGGCTCGCTCGTCACGCTGCCGATCCTCGTCTTCCTCGGGCTCCCCGCCCATATCGCCAATGGCACCAATCGCGTCGGCATCCTGATCCAGTCCGCCGTGGGCGTGGCGACCTTCAAGAAACAAGGCGCGCTCGATCTGCAAGGCACCGGCTGGTACCTCGTCCCTGCTCTGATCGGCGCATCGATCGGCGCGCTCGTTGCCACGGACATCGGCGAGGCGGCGACCAACCTGACCATCGGCGTTTTGATGGTGTTGATGTTTGTGCTGACGTTGATCGAGCCAAAGAAGTGGCTGCGCGAGGCGTCCGAGCGCGAGCGCGGGCGTCCCCCGATCTGGCTTTTGCTCGTGTTCGTGCTGATCGGCTTTCATGGCGGGTTTTTGCAAGCGGGCGTGGGCGTCACGCTGCTCGTGGGGCTCGTGCTCGGCGCGGGGTTCTCACTGGTCGAAGCGAACGGCGTGAAGATGATGATCGCCTTTTGCTTCTCGGGCGTGGCGCTCGTGCTGTTCGGGAGCAAGGGGATGGTGCACTGGCCCTTCGGGCTGCTGATGGCCGTGGGGCAAGCACTCGGCGCGTGGATCGCGGCGCGCTACCTCTCGAGTAAACCGAGCGCCGCCATCTGGGTGCGACGCCTACTGCTTGTCGTGATCCTCCTTGGGATCGGCCGCTTCCTCATCCTGCCGATCTACCGCTGGGCGCTCGCGTCATGAGTCTCCAAGACACACCCTCACTGGCGGCTGCCCTTGCGAGTTTTTGATCGACTGTTCTGTACAAACCCACCCATCACGACAGTCCTCGTCCGACACACACTCGAGCAAACAAACGCCCCCCTGGAGCCCGACACACCAGGATGCTCCGGGGCAATCCGCCACCGATTCACACCCCATCGTGCACACGCCGCCAGGATACATGCTCCCCTGAAGGCAAAACGAGACATCCTCGCAGTCTCTGTTGCTCTCGCACTCCGGGCCGACATACACAGGCTCGCCGCACCCTGACAGCCAAACACTCGCGAGCAAAATGCCGCCCAAAGCACTCTTTTTCCACATCATCGCCCTACCTCCTTCACCCTCTCCCACCGGGACGGCACACAAAGGTAGCATCCTCGCCGCCCCAGGACTATGATAGGGAGGCACCACGAACGACTCCTAGACCGAGGTCGCAGCCATCACCTCCAAGAACCACGTCCTCCCACCCGACTCCGAGCTCGGGCTCTGGCTCAAACAGGCGAACGCCTTCATCGGCCGAGACGAAGACCTCGCGCGACTGTCGCAGTTGCTCGATGGTTCACACGCGCTCGTGACGTTGTTTGGCGCGCCTGGCGCGGGCAAGACGCGGTTGTGCGCGCGGTGGCTCGTTGGACAACCCGAGCGCCGCGTGATGGTCTGCGAGCTCGAACACCTCGAGACACGCCAGCAGCTCTGGAGCGCGCTCGGCGAGGCGCTCGGGCTGCGCGAACTCGTCCAGCTCACCTCCAATGAGGCCAACGCGCAGATCCTCAAGGCGCTCCAGTTCTGCGAACCGAGCGTCCTCATCCTGGACAACTTCGAGCAGCTCACCCCGCACGGCGATCTGTTGCTGGAGTGGCTCGACGCCGCGCCCCAACTCAAGATCCTCGTGACGACAAGGCACAGGCTCCAGCTCCGCGGCGAACGAGGACAGCTGCTCGAAGGTCTGGGCAAGGAGCAAGGGAGGGCGCTCTTTCAGCAGCGCGCCGAGGAGCTGCTCGGGTTCTATGAACCCGACGACGAGGAGCTCGAAGCCATCGATCGCCTCATCGAGTACTTCGACGGGATGCCGCTTCCCATCGAGCTCTGCGCCTCTCAGCTGTTGATGCGCTCGGTGATAAACATCACGGAATCACTCGAGCAAGAAGCGCTCGATATGCAGAACGCCTGGGCGGATGTCCCGGAGCGGCAGCGCTCGCTGCGCGATGCGATGAGCACCACGTGGGCCTTGCTCGACGAGAACACGCGCGTGATCACGAGCCGCTTCGCGCTCTTTCGTGGAGCCTTCACCATCCAGGACGCGCAGGCGCTCTGCGCAGATATAAACGCGCCGATTCCTCCTGTCCTGTTGACGTTGAGAAATCACTCGCTGATCCGACCCGTCGAGGCGGGGCGCGGCGCGCCCATGTTCAAGCTCGGCGCCATCGCCCGGCAGTACGCGCGCGAGGTTTACGCGAACAAGGAGCCAGAAGAGATCCCCTCGGCCTACGCCGAGCGCGCGTTGAGCTCCGGCCTCGGCGCGCTCGAGCGCGCCGAGCGAACGGGCAAGGAAGGGGATCGCGCCATCTTCTGGGCAAGATCCTCGGATCTGCACGCGATCGCCGCGGGGGAGGGGGGGGGGGGGGGGGCGCCCCCCCGCCGCCCCCCCCCGGGGGGCGGTG
>JAYZVO010000067.1:0-24669 GCA_036155555.1 Myxococcota bacterium | reverse complement strand
TTTATCGCCCAGAAAAAAAAAACCCCGACCTAAAAAAAAACCCCCCGCCCCTCACTTTTGCGCGCCGTGTCGGCGCCGCGCGTGATGGACGAGCCTCGAACGCTTGGACTACCAAACAAGTCTGGATCGAGAACTGCGTGAAGACGCAGGAAAATTTTGGTTGAAAATGAAAATGATTTTCAATATCGATGCTGCCCGCTCGTGGGATCTTTGCCCATCTCAGAAATCCCGCGCGAGAAAATTCAGCATCCTTACTTGATTGGAAAAATCACATGACATCGCAGCGTTCGTTCTCTTGCCTCATCGCGTTCCTCTTGATGGCCTCGGCTTGTGGGCCGAGTGAGGAGTCGCCAAACAACAACACCGACACGAACAACCAGCAAACCACTCCTGACGCCAACAACCAGACCACGCCACCGGCGAACAACCAGACGACCCCTGTCGAGGTCGCTGATCCTACCTTCGCGGTCTCCTCGCCGGTCAACGGCGCCGTGGTCGAGGCGGAGGTTCAGGCGATCGAGGTTACCTGGGAAGATGGCATCCTCGAGGCGCTCTCTTACAGCGTCGATGGGGCAGCGAGCGTTGATGTGGAGGGGCCATTCGACGGCGCGAGCGCGACGTTCGAGGTCGCCGTCACGCCAGGCGTGCACCGCTACGCGTTGACCGCGACCTTCGAGGGCGACATCACACGCGCCGTCGAACTCGTCCTCGTCAAGGAGCAGCCTGGCAGCGGTGTCTTGCTCATCGACGCGCCGATCGACGGGCTCGAGGTCGACGCTGATGTCGTACAACTCGAGGGCTCGGTCGTCTCCGAGGTCGCGATCGAGACGGTGGTCATCACGCGAGGTGAGGATACCTGGGAGGCAGCCCTCGAGGCCGAGGGGAACGTCACGGATTTCACCCTCGAGCTCCCGCTCCTGCTCGGAGAGAACGCCTTCGCGCTCGTCGCGACCACAGAAGATGGGGTCACGCTCGAGGATCAGTTCACCGTCATTCGCCTCGAGGACGAGACC
This sequence comes from Myxococcota bacterium, assembly GCA_036155555.1. Lineage (GTDB taxonomy): Bacteria > Myxococcota_A > Bradymonadia > Bradymonadales > Bradymonadaceae > JAYZVO01. The sequence continues at coordinate 23,656 of JAYZVO010000067.1, read as the reverse complement.
GCGCCCGAGATCATCTCCTCGCTCCCGATCGATGGGCATGACGTGCGCGGCACAAAAGCCTTCCTTCGCGTGGACGCCATCGACAACGTCGAGGTCACCGAGGTCGACGTCCTCGACGCTCAGGGCAACACCGTCTCGCTGACGCATGATGGCGCGCAGTTTGTCGGCTGGCTCGATCTCACTCCTGGGTTTAACGACTACACGATCACGGCCCGCGATGCGGCCGGGAACGAGGTGTCGATCGATCGCACCGCTTACCAGGGGCATCGCCTCTCGAGCGGCGGCGCGCACGGCGGCGCCATCCTCGATGGCGTCCTCCACTTCTGGGGTCGCAACAACAAGGGGCAGGTCGGCGTCGGCTACACCTCCTCGCTCAGCAACGAGGATGATGGCGCTCACCCCACCGTCCCTGTCGCGCTCTCGGCGGGCGCCAATGACTTTGTCTCGATCTCGCTCACGCAAAACGTCTCCATCGCGCTCGACGCCACCGGCGGCGTCTGGGCCTGGGGAGATGGTGGCGATGGCCAACTCGGCCTCGGGACGCCTGCCACAGATGACGCGTTCGATGATGAGGATCGCCTCGCGCCTGAGAAAATCACTGGGCTCTCGAACGTGGTCATGATCAGCCGCGGCTTCGACCACACGATGGCGCTCGACGCGAGCGGGAACGTATGGACCTGGGGCAGCAACGGCGACGGCCAGATCGGCGATGGCACCACTGACGATCGCGATGTCCCCGTGCAGGTCCCCGGGCTCTCGAACGTGCGCCTGATCCTCGGAGCATCGGCCACGAGCTACGCCGTCCTCGATGATGGCACGGTGTGGGCATGGGGCGAGAACACCTATGGCAACCTCGGCGGCGGCGTCGCCGATGATGACGCGCACCCGACCCCGACGCAGGTTCCGGGCCTCGAGGGCGTGATCGACATCGCCGCAGGCAGGGATCACGTCGTCGCGCTCACCGAGAGCGGCGCGGTCTACACCTGGGGTCTCAACGCATCGAATCAGGCGGGGCCTGGCGAGGATCACGTCCTCTCGCCGCTGTTTCGCGAGGATGTCTCTGGCGCCATCGCGGTCTATGGCGGCGGCAACCAGAGCTTTATCGAGGACGGTCGCGGTCGCCTCTTTGGTTGGGGGCAGAACTTCTCGGGGAACCTCGGCTTGATCGATGACGGGAACATGCCCGCGCCGACCGAGCCCGTCTTTGGCGTCGAGGACACGGTGTCTGTGGCGATCGGCGCGCTCCAGGGGCTCGCGCTCAGGCGAGATGGCCGGGCGTTTGCCTGGGGCTGGAGCTTTGAAGGTTCGCTCGGCGGTGGCGAAGGGGTGATCAACCGTTGGGGATATCGCGTGCCGATCCTCATCGCCTTGCCCGAGGCTGGCGAGTGAAATTGCGCCTGAGAGAGCTGCTCGTGCCAGCGATGCTCGCTTGCGTCGCTGGCACGGCATGTGCCGATGATCCATCGCCAGATAAACCTCCCGTCACGATCGTGGACGGGGAGGATATGTCAGGCGGCGAGGTCGATCATGGCGTCGTGGATATGTCTGGTGACATTGGCGAGGGCGTCGACGCTGGGAGTGATCTTGGCGACATGTCCTGGTCAGAGGACATGCCAACGCCAACCTTCGATGATGGACCGCTGCGCGATCCGATCGCGGGGCGCGCGACCGTGGTGGCGAGGTCGGAGCTGTTGTTCTCGACCTTGATCCAGGACTTGCCGCTCGAGTCATTCCAGGCGGCTTCGCGGGGTCGTGAGTTCTTCGTCGCGGACTGGGAGCCTGCGGGTGGTCGTGAGCTGCTCGATGGACTCGGGCCACTCTTTCACGTCCCAAGCTGTGTGGGGTGCCACCCGTCGACGGGTCGACCGCCGACGTTTTTGGCGAGCGGTGAGGTAGGGCCTGGAATCCTGTTTCGCTTGAGCGCCGAGGATGGCGGCCCTGATCCGAGCTATGGAGGTCAACTCCAACCTCGCGCGCTGGCTGGAGTCACTCCCGAAGCTAACATCCGCTGGTATTCAGATGATGTGCTCACGAGGACTCCCGAAGAGGGCGCGCCGAGCGTGATGCTCGGGCCATCGTTAACGGTGGTGTTCGAGGATCGCGGATACGGTGATTTCGGTGTTGGGACAGGCATCGGTCCGAGGTTGTCTCCTCACTTGACCGGGATGGGATTGCTCGACGCGATCCCTGTCGAGGATCTCGAGGCGCTCGAAGATCCAGATGACGCGGATGGTGATGGCATCTCGGGCCGTATTCACTGGCATGTGCGTGAGGACGGCGCGAGGATCGCTGGCCGTTTTGGCTGGAAGGGAAACTCGGCGACCTTGCGCGAGCAAATCGCGGGCGCGTTTTTGGGGGATATGGGCCTCACGAGCCCGGTGCGCCCGACAGATGATTGCGCGCCTCCACAGCAAGTATGCCTGGAGGCAGCCAGCGGCGGCGAGTTCGAGGTTACCGACAGCGGCCTCGACGCGGTGGTCGCTTACATGCGCTTGCTGGGCGTGCCTGCGCGACGTGTGACAGATCCCGAGCGCGAGCGCGCGGGGTTCGAGCGCTTCCTCGATGTGGGCTGCGCGGGTTGCCACGTGCCCCGCGCGAGGACCCGCGAGGATGGCGTGGAGGACTCTCCGATCTCTGGCCTGGTGATTTATCCCTACACGGATCTGCTCCTCCATGACATGGGGGATGAGCTCGCGGACGGTGTCGCCGATGGTGACGCGACGGGCCGTGAATGGCGCACGCCTCCGCTGTGGGGGATCGGGCGTGTGGCGGATGTGGAGCACGCGCGCTTTCTCCATGATGGACGCGCCGCCACGTTGAACGAGGCGATCCTGGCACATGGCGGAGAAGCACAGGCCGCCGCCGATCGCTACCGCGCGCTCTCGGAGGAAGAGCGCGAGGAACTGCTCACCTTCCTGCGCTCCTTGTGACGCGCTCTAAGCCTCCCGCCCTACTTGCGATGCGCGCATCATTCTTTAAAAGAAGCGCATTGTTTAGTAGGGTGTTTTTTGGAGCAGCACTTCATTCCTTTCACTAATAACTGCGCTTTGAAAGGGGGTGTGCATCACCTCTTTTACATGCACCTTCTGGGGCCGTGACGTTTACCGACGTCATCACGACAGAGGGTGTTTGCTCTTCCCGGTTCGCGAGGTTGGAGTTGGGGATACCTCTGGTGTTAGGATGCCACCGGTGAGAGAAGGATCGAGCAAGGCGGTTGTTTCGCGGAGCTATTCCAGGTGCTCCGGTGAATATTCGAGCAGGAGTGGAGTGATGATCAGTGGTGCAGTGGCACATCGGATCGCGTGTCTTTGTTGTGTGTTATGGGTTGTGTGCGCGTTCACGTCCTGTTCGAGAGGGGATGGCGACAACAACGTCGATAACGCCGCGCCCAACAATGAAACCACCCCCATGGGCTTTCGCCTGATCGAGAGCACTCCCACAAACAACGCCTCCTCTGTGCCACCGAGCGCGGAGTTGAGGTTGGTCTTTAGCGACGCCATCGATCCTGAGTCGCTCCAGGGCGCGACCTCGATAAATCCTTTGGTTCCTGGCACCGCGCGGCTCGACGAGGCCGACGCGAAGGTCTTGTTGTTCAAGCCTGACGGCAAGTTCGCGGCGAGCACTCCTTACAAATTCACGGTCTCGACGGCGCTGACGAACACGGACGGCGTGCAGCTCGAGGACGAGGTCAGCGTGCGTTTCTCGACGGCATCTGGCGAGGTCGCGGACGCGACGGGGACGTACGAAGCAGGCGATGATTCTGTGCGCGTGAGCTCGGGCGGTGAGCCTGGCTCCAGGACCTTCACGATGACCACCACGGCGAACCTGCGCGACAACGATCCTCCCGAGAAGATGATCAGCTTCGAGGAGCAAGCGGGCCAACCCTACACGCACTCCGGGAGCGCGGTGTTCGACGCCTTGTTCGCCATGAGCGTCGAGGAGGCGCGCCAGAACTCGGTCTCATCCATCTCCGATGGCGCCTTTAACAATGGGCAGGGGGTCCCCTGCGATTGCTTCGAGACGGGCGCGAAGTGGAACTATGTCTGGACGCGTGACACCGCTTACGCGGTCGACCTCGGGCTTGCCATCCTGGACCCGACGCGCGCGCGCAATTCGCTCGAGTTCAAGCTCTCGGATCGCAAATCGGGAGGCGGCATTCAGATCATTCAGGACACGGGAACAGGCGGCTCGTGGCCGGTCAGCTCGGACCGCGTCGTCTGGGCGATCGGTGCCTGGGAGTTGCTCAAGTACCTCCAGGGGAGCGAGCGCGAGGCGTTTCGAGATCTCGCCTACGAGGCAATGGTCAACACCATCGCCCAGGATCGCGCGGTGGTCTACTCGCCAGAGGATGGCCTCTATCGTGGCGAGCAGTCCTTCCTGGATTGGCGCGAGCAGTCGTATCCTTCGTGGACAGCGCAAGATACGGTGCATATCGCCATGTCGCGCACGCTCTCGACCAATGTCGGCCACCACGCCATCCTGACGGTCGCCTCGAAGTTGGCGATGGAGAAAGGAGAGATGGCCGCCGCGGCAGAGTATGCGGAGTGGGCATCACAGCTCTCGGCGGCCATCGACCGCGAGTTCTTTTTGGAGGACGCGGGCGCTTATTCTGCGATCCTGACGACCGAGCTCGATCCTTCCCCGACGCACAAGTTTGACCTGTTGGGGAACTCGCTGCTTGTCTTGAACGATGCGGCGGGCGACGCCTCGAGGCGTCGCGAGATCGTCTCGAATTACCCGCGCGTTCCTTTCGGTCCTCCTGTCTTGTGGCCGCAACAACCGCTCATTCCGATTTACCACAACCGGGGCATCTGGCCGTTCGTGACCGCTTACGATCTGCTCGCGGCGCGCGAGGTAGATCAAGCGGCGGTCTTCGAGCATGACCTCGCCTCTCTCGTGCGCGGCGCGGCGCTCAATCTCTCGAACATGGAGAACTTCGAATTCACCGCGCTCGCCCCCTGGTACGACGATGGCCAGTACTCCGGCCCGGTGGTCAACTCTCGCCGCCAACTCTGGAGCGTGGCAGGTTATTTCGGTGCGATCGTCAAGGGTGTCTTCGGGATGGAGGCCACACAACAAGGGGTGCGCTTCGCGCCTTATGTGACGGCAGATATTCACGCGGAGTGGTTCGCCAACGCGCCAGAGAATGTGGCCACGCTCGAGCGCATTAGCTGGCGAGGCAAGCACTTTACGGTCAAGGTCGAGTTGCCTGAACAGCCCGCGGCGCCTGGCTCCGGGGCGTATAGCATTGACGCGGTGACGCTCAATGGGCAGCCCGTCGACGCGAGTGATTATTGGGGAGAGGGGGACTTGCAGGAGGGCAACGAGGTCGTGGTCTCGCTCGGAAGCGCCACCGCCGCGGATGGCTTTAACCTCGTCGAAGACCTCTCGGACTTTCGCGAGCTCTGGTCTCCGAAAGATCCCAATCTCACGGATGCCGTGCTGGATGGAGATCGCGTCCGCTTGACGTTTGATGGAAATGGTGAGGAAGAGGTGACCTTTAACATCCTCCGCGATGGCGAGCAGGTGGCCTCGGGCGTGACCGGAACGAGTTGGGAGGACACGAACATCTCGGCCTCCGAGCGCGCGCATTGCTACGCCATCGAGGCGGTCTTCTCGTCGAGCGGCAACCGCTCGCATCACTCCAAGCCGTTGTGTGTCTGGGGGGATAACTTCGAGCGCGTGCGCGAGATCTCGGTCTTTGGCTTCGAGCAAGTCGAAGGGGGGACCTGGTCGACGATGCATGGGAGGGCGCATTACCAGGACTGGGGGATGCCATCGCACGAGCTGGCGGTGGCGTATTTCAGACCTGACTTTGACGGCGTGCACTACCTGCAACTGGTCTATGGAAACGGCGCGGGAGGATTCACCACGGGCATCACCTCGGCGGTCAAGGAGATCGTGATCGAGCGCGCCTCGGATGGCGAGGAGGTCGCCAGGACGTTCGCGGTGATGCCGCAGCTCGCAGACTGGGCGCGGTGGGGTGAGTCCTCGCTGGCGCGCGTGGAGCTCGAGAGCTCGCAGACGTACCGCGTGCGCATCGTGGACGGGATCAACATGAGCTACTTCTCACACTTTATCCCTTACACGGGTGGGCTCGGGGGCGGCGAGGGGACCTACAATATGGTCAACCTGCACGCGCTCAGGGTCCTGGCACGTGATGGAGCGCGCAGTGGACGTCAAGGTGCCCCGAGAGGTTTGAGTGGCGACGAGGATCTTGGTAAGTACGGCGACGGAGAGAAGATGGCGCCAGGAGCCGCGAGTCAGCCGTGGTCGCTCTACGGGGTCGCGTATGACGAGCAGGCCATTTATATCTCGCTGGCGAGTGATGCTTTCGAGGACCCCTACAAGCCGTTGATGATGTACTTCGAGCCGATCGGCTCGAATCCGCCGCCGCCGCTCCCTTCGCAAGGAGTGGCATACAGTGATTTGACGCCTGCGCTTCCGTTTTCTGCGCGGTTCGCCGTTTCGCTCAGGAGACTGAGCGATGATGGCTCTGGCGAGGGTCCATACAACGGCATCTGGAGGCGCGAGGATGCTTCAGGCCCCTGGATCAGGCAACAACGCCTGGAGCAGGGCAAGCAGTGGTGGATCTCATCGGATCAACACACCCTCTCGGTGAGGATTCCGCGCGAAGCGTTGGGGGCCTCGAGTGGGCTTCGCTTCGTGGCGCATGTGGTAAACGCCACTGCCGGGAACGAGTGGAGAGAGACCTTGCCTCCAGGCCACACGCCATGGGAAGGGGGCGGGCAGTTTTTTTCGGTAGATCTTTCTGGCGCCCAACTCGAGGATTGGCCTGTTGTTCCTTGAGTCTGTTGGTGTGTGGAGAAATGGGAATACTGTGATACCCTCGCGACAACTGTTGTCGGTTGCTCGCGAGAAAATGAGCCTGGCTTTTTGTCGATCGACTTGCAGACATCGGGTCGAGTCGGGGACAAGGCGCCGAATGTGAACAGACGTGGAGATGGCGAGGCCATTTTCACGCCAAGAGGTTTGTGAGCTATGGACACTCGATTCATGTTGATGAGGTCGCTCCCCGTGCAGATCTTGCTCGTCGAAGACGACGAGATCGATCAGATGGCGGTGCGGCGCGCTTTTCGTCGTTCCCAGATCGACAACGAGATCGTGATCGCGGGTGATGGGATCGAGGCGCTCGAGATTCTCAGAGGAGAGCACGCCGAGAAGACCATCGATGGGCCCTTTATCATCCTGCTGGATTTGAATATGCCGCGGATGGGAGGGCTCGAGTTTCTGGAAGAGATGCGCGAGGACAACCAGTTGGGGCGGTGTGTTGTTTTTGTGTTGACCACCTCGGATGACGAAGGCGATATCGCGGCCGCTTACGAAGCCAACGTGGCGGGCTATATCGTGAAGTCTCGCGTCGGGGAATCCTTCAAGGATCTCGTCGGCGTACTGGACCCCTACTGGAAGTTGGTACAACTCCCAGCGGTGTGAATTGTTTCAAGGATTGAAGCTGTTATGGAACGCGCGAACCAGGACAAGTTATCGCTCTTGTTGATCGAGGATGATCTCCTCGATCAACGGGCAGTCGAGCGAATGCTCGATCGCACTCGGATGGGGTGCACGTTGGCCTGCGCCGAGGATCTGGAGGCGGGACTCGCCGAGCTCACGCGCGTTGTCTACGATTGCGTGTTGCTCGACTGGCACCTCCCGGACGGGAGAGGTGGCGAGTTTTTGGAGCAAGCGGTCGTGATCGCCCCTGATGTCCCGGTGATCGTTTTGACGGGCTCGGATGATGGCACCATCGTCAAGGAGGCGCTCTCGTATGGAGCGCAGGATTACCTGGTCAAGAGCGAGTTCTCGCCGGGTATGCTCGAGCGCGCGATCCGCTACGCGATCGACCGCAAGCAAAGCGAGCAGCTGCGCGCGCGCATCGTCAAGGTCGAGCGCTTGCGCTCGATCGGTCAGCTCGCGAGCGGCGTCGCGCACGAGATCAACAACCCCGCTGGATGGATCACGGCGAACCTCGAGTTCATGATCGAGACCATCGATGGCGCGGCCACGCCGGATTCTTCCAAGGTCATCCTCGAGGGAGAGACGCTCGCGGAGCTTCGAGATTTGCTCGACGAGTGCCAGCAGGGCATCGGCCGCATCAGTGATATTGTCCGCGCGCTCAGGACTTACGCCGAGGCTTCGCGCGAGAAGATCGAGCCGGTCAACCTCAACTTCGTCGTCGAGCAAGCGATGCAGCTCACCTCGAGTGAGCTGCGGTGGCGCGCGCGCGTCATACCTGATCTCGACCCGGAGCTCCCAAACATCGATGGCGACATCGGGACGCTCGTCCAATCACTGGTTCACATCCTGATGAACGCCGCGCAGTCGATCGAGCGCGTGCGCGAGCGCCGTGAACACATCATCCAGATCTCGACCCGTATGATCGGCAACCAGATCTCGTTGTTGATCGAGGACTCTGGCGTCGGTCTGGACGCTGCGCTCGTCGATCGCGCCTTCGAACCCTTCGTCGCCTCGCCATCCTATCGGACAGGCATGGGACTCGCGGTCGTCAAGGACGTGGTCGAACAACATGGCGGCGTGGTGCGATTCGTGAGGCTCCATGAACCTGGCGCGCGCATCGAGATCCTCCTCCCTTGCAGCAGTGAGGATGCCAAGGCCGAGGATGCGTCTGCGACCGAGACGCTCACGCCCGATTACAGGGGCACGATGCGGATCTTGATCATCGATGACGAACCGCACATGCAGCGTATGTTCATGCGCCTGTTCGGGAGCGAGCACGATATCCAGATCGCCAGCACTCTCGGCGAGAGCATCAAGTTGCTTGATGCGAACCCCTCGTATGATGGCATCCTGATCAACCTGCTGCGCTTCGATAACGTCGCCCTGGAGTGGCTCGCGAGCGTCGATGGTCTCGAGGACAGGCTCGGCGAGCGCATGGTCGTGTGTACCGCTGGCGGTGTCTCGAATAAACTCCAGGAGTTCATCGCCGCGTCGAGCGCGACCACGCTCGAGAAGCCCTTCGAACTCTCCGACCTCCAATCCATCCTCGGGCACTGGTACACGTTGCGCGAGGCTCGCATCGAGAACCTCGCTGAAGAGACGAACCCTTCCGAGGTTTGACCTCCGCTCGCTTTCACCTGCTCGCGTGCCTGCGTCCGTGATACGCTCGCTGGCGCCCTCGCGTCTTCGAACTCCTGATTGTCGGGACGGGGCGGGGCCTTGTTTGTTTGTCATCTGGAGTATTGTGTATGACGTGGGAACCTTACCGCGCCGAGGATTACGTCTCGCTCGAGGATCTCGAGCGTTGGTGCCAGCAGCTCGCCCAAACCTTCCCCGAGTGGGTTCGCCTCGAGAGCATCGGTGAGAGCCGTCACGGGCGCACGATCTGGATGCTGACGCTGGGAGATGCCGAGCTCGATCCCGAGCACACCCCCGCGATCTGGATCGATGCAGGCACACATGCTTCGGAGTGGTGCGGCGTGAGCGCGGCGCTCTTTGCCACCTCGCGTTGGATGGAACAGCTCACCGACGGTGATCACCCCGAGGTCGAGGATTGGTTCTCCAATCACCTCGCGTTTGTCGTCCCTTGCATCAGCCCGGATGGCTATCAGGCGATGTTCGAGGGCGCGCCGTATTTGCGCTCGACGCTTCGACCTCCACGACACGATGAACCCCGCCAGGGGTTTGAAGCCTGTGATATGACAGGCGATGGCGCGGTGCGGTGGATGCGCTTCAAGCACCCCGCTGGAGCGCTCGTCGATGATCCCGATGTGCCGATGTATATGCGCCCGCGGACGCTCGACGATGATCCTGCCGATGCATACTTTCTGTGCGACGAGGGGCAGTTTCTCGAGTGGGATGGGAGCGACTGGGAGATGGCGCCGCTGGAGTTCGGCGTGGATCTCAACCGCAACTTCCCCTCGCACTGGGCGCCGTTCTCCATGTTCGGGATGGACGCGGGCGCATATTCGCTCAGCGAGCCCGAGTCCCGTGCAGTGGTCGATGCCTTCGAGGCGCGAAAGGGGATCGGCGCGGCGCTGACAAATCACACCTACACAGGTTGTGTTTTGACGCAGCCTTACCGTCAGGATAGCCCGCTCGGTCAGCGAGACATCGACGTCATGTACGCGCTCGCCAATGATCTCGTCGAGGGCACCGATTACGACGTCTACAAGGTCTGCCCTGACTTTATGTATGACCCCAAGAAGCCCACGGTCGGCGTCTGGAGTGATACGATGTCGACGGTGTTTGGCGTCCCCGGTTATACCGTCGAGTTCTGGAACCCCTATGGTTTTGCGGGTGTCACGGTCGAGAAGCCTGCGGCGTTTTTTATGAACCCTGACGCCAAGATCGTCCGCGCGATGCTCGAGGCGTTCTCCAAGATCCCCGGCGCCGTGATCGATTGGCAGCCCTTCGAGCACCCGCAACTTGGCGAGGTCGAGGTCGGCGGCATCGATTACCTGCGCACCATTCGCAATCCTCCTGTGGGGCTGCTCGCGCGCGAGTGCGAGAAGGGGTTCAAGATGGCCGAGCGCATTCGCGTGGCCATCCCCGAGGTGGTCTCGACGCTGTCCGTGCGCGCGCTCGGTGATGGGTTAAACGAGGTCCGCCTCGATCTCGAGAACCTCGGCTTTCTTTCGACCTGTGGGCTGCGTCGCGCCATCGACATCAACGCCTCTCCTGGTGTCACCGCGCACCTCGAGGTCGAGGGTGGAGTCGAGCTTGTCGACGAGACCTCCTTGCGTCAGCTCGATCACCTCTCGGGCTGGGGTGAGCTTCGCACAGGTGGCGCGAAGCATATGATTTACGCGTCGCTCCCGACGCCGTCACACCGAGCCAGCGCGCGCTGGCTCGTGCGCGGGGAGGGGAGCGTCACGGTCAAGTACCGCGCAGGCCGCGCGGGTCTCGGTGAACAAACGCAGGAGATCTCGGCATCATGAACCGACCTCGACTTGGAGACCGCTCGCTCTTTCCTGAACTTGTCGGAGACGCTTTCCTCTCGCACGCGGCGGTGTCTCCGTTGAGCGCGCCGGTGGTCGATGCGATCACGGGCGCGATGGGTGATTTCGCGCGCCACGGCGTCGCCGCTGTGCGACCCTGGGTCGCGCAACGCGATCGTCTTCGAGGCAAGCTCGCGGATCTTATCGGCGCCAACGCAGAGGAGATCGGGCTCGTCCCGAGCACATCTCAAGGTGTGATCGCGGTGGCGCGATCGATCGATTTTGTTGCTGGCGATCGCATCCTGCTCTTTCGCGGTGAGTTCCCTACAAACGTCACACCATGGCAGCAGATCGCCGATGAGCGCGGCTGTGAGATCGTGTGGTTGGAGACCTCGGATGTCTTGCTCAGTCAGGACCCCGAGCTGGTCGCGTTGCGCGCGATCCTCGAGCAAGGCGTCAAGCTCGTGGCCATCAGCGCGGTGCAGTTTCAGACCGGATGGCGGATGCCGCTCGAGGAGATCGGCGCGCTCTGTCGCGAGCACGGCGCGCGCCTGTTCGTCGACGCGATCCAGGCGGTCGGTTGCGTCCCCCTCGATGTCGACGCTTGCAAGATCGACTACCTCGCCAGCGGCTCTCACAAGTGGTTGATGGGGCCAGAGGGGGCAGGCTTTGTTTACATCCGACAGGAGCGCTTCACAGAACTCACGCCGCGGCATGCGAGCTGGCTCAGTCACGAAGACGCGCTCCTGTTCCTGTTCGAAGGCCCTGGCGAGCTTCGCTATGACAGGCCGATCCGCAAGCAGGCAAACTTTGTCGAGATGAGCGCGGTCAACACGCTCGGGTATGCGGGGTTGGAGGCGAGCTTGGATATGATCCTCGCGCTTGGCGTGGACGCGATCTTCGCGCACGTCGACGGCTACCTCGATACGCTCGAGGATCGCATATGCGACGAGCTCTCGTTGATCTCGGCGCGCTCACGCCATCCCGCGCATCGCAGCGGTATTCTCTCCTTCGAGATCCCGCCCGAGATCCCCAACAAGGAGCTCGGCGATACGCTGGTGAAACGGGGCATCGTCGCCTCGACGCCCGATGGCTTGCTCCGATTCGCGCCGCATTGGCCAAACGATGCCGAGCGCGAGCATGGCGCCATCCTCCACACACTCACTGCGGTCTTGAAAGAGCTCGGTTGATCCGACCGCGCGAGGTCAGGAAAAAGCGGGGAAGGCGCGAAGGATCTCGCGCATCGCGATGACCGAGAGCGAGTTGCCGATGTACTTGTAGCGCCGCTTTCGGGTCACGCTGTCTGGAAAATGAAATGGCAGCGGGAAGTGGAGCAGCGCGAGCAGCTCGTTTGGATCTGCATACCTGACGCGCCCGTCCGGGTGGCGAAAGTAAGAGCCCGAGTAGCGGTAGGTTTTTCCATACGCCGAGGTGAAGCAGTTCGTGATCGCCTCGTCATCCTCGATATCGACGATTCTCATCCCTGGCCCGTGCTTGTCGAGCACGGCTCGAGAGATGAAGAGCGCTTCATCGGGTTCCTCGATGAGGTAATCCGAGATCCTCGTGCGCTCGGCTCGCAAAGGTTCGCCCACAGCCTCGAGCCCTTCGCGCGATGCGGTCATGTAGTAGCGCTCTCGCTTGGCCGGGACGCCGAGTTCGGTCGTGCAGAGCAGGCGCTCGCGCACCTCGTATCCATTGCTCTCGAGCGTTCCGAGGAGTTTTTGCCGCGCCTCCGAGTCGTAAAACCCTTGCACGTTCTCCATCGCCAGGTTCTTCGGCAACAGCTCCTCGATGATTCCCAGCAGGTTCACCAGACTCGCCGCGCGGTGATCCTCGAGATCCTTCTGATGTCCTCGCACCGTGTAAGGTTGGCAAGGTGGGGACATCCACCAGAAGTCCGCCTCGAAGGGGGCGAGGTCTTTTGCTTCCAGCGTGGCGAGGTTGAGTTGATGGGTGGCGTGATCGTTGTTCATCCCATACACCTCGAGCACATGCTTCGAGATGTCGATCGCGCCCACGATCGTGGCGCGCTCGCCAGCGGCGGCGGCGAAGCCGCCGATGCCAGCGAAGAGTTCGAGCGCTTTGAGAGGTCGGGTCATCGCGAAGATCCTGAGACAGTGGTGCGGGTTCCTCGCCGTGAGCCTCTCACACTGTCCGGGAAAATCAATCGCCGGTTTTGTGCCCTCCTCACGCTTCGCGTTCGGCCACCCCCCGCAAACGGCGCCTGCTGTTGTGAACCTCCGTTCAAGAGGTCGAAGTTGGCGCCATAGCATTGGAATGACGGCGCGTTTGCTGCCCCCCATGCTGCACTTCGTTTGCATAGGGGGCAAACTCGCGCTCCGGTTCGAGGTTGGCGTTTTGCGTGGGGGTGCGCTCTCAAAACTCACTGCATCTTCGATAGCTCCCCAACGCGAACCGCCAACCTCGAGTCAAAGCGCGAGTTTCCCCCCTATCACGCGAAGCAAGTGATGGGGGGGAGAAAACGCGCCGTCTCTCCCTTGCTAATGCATGGTGGCCCAAAGCAAGTGCACCGATTCACAACGGCAGGCGCGTTTTGGGGGGGGCAACCCTCAGAGAGAACGCCGCGCGGGGAAGATGGCGTCCACGACCAGCAACCCTGCAACGATCGCGGTGGCGACCATCAGCATCGTGAAGCCCGTCTCCACGCCACCCAATACATCATGCCCGATAAGGCTGGTGATCGAGCGCAAGCCAACACTTCCGGGGACGAGCAAGATCGTCCCCGGAACGAGCAGGATCGTCGCGGGGCGGCTGGTGACGCGTGCGAACAAGTTCGACAACAACGCCACGCCCATGGCGCCGATAAACGCGCCGATGACAGGTCCCATCATCAGGCTGCCAAAGCGCGCGCCGAGGTATGCTACTGCGCCCGAGAGCACCAACCAGCCGATATCGCGAGGTTTGGTTTGAAAGAGCACCGCGAAGGCGAGCGCGCTCGCGCCGAGCGCGGCGATCTCTGTGGTCATGCCGCTGACAGGGGCGGGCCTCGGCGCCACCAACAAGGGGAGCAACTCCGAGAGCTGCGCTGCGAGAAAGACGCCGAAGCCAAGCTGCAAGAAGGTCAGCGTCGCGGCGAACATGCGCGAGGCCCCCGCCACGAGATGACGCGTGGCCAGCTCCTGGATCGCGATCGTCAGGGTAAAGCCCGGCACCAGCGCGATCAGCGCACACACCGTCACGAGATCCGTGCTCACGGGCCAGATGCACGCGGCGCCGACGGCGATCACGGCTGCCAACGTCGCCGCCAGCGGTTCGAGCAATCGCGAGGTCTCCGGTGTGCGGTTTGCCCACACAGTCATCCACGCGATCACACCTCCCATGAGCAATGAGAGGAGGATCTCGAGCAAGGTCCCAGAGAAGAACCTCGCCGCCGCGCCTGAAATCGCCGCGCCCGCGAGGACATACGAGGCCGTCCCATAGCGAGGTTTGCTGGCGGCGAGTTTGCGAAGGCGTGCGTGGCCTTCCTCGAGTGAGGACTCGCCAGAGAGGACCTCGGAGACGAGGTGGTCGACGTCGGCGAGTTTCTCGAGGTTGATGCCTCCTGGTTCGACGCGAATCAGCGCGGTGCGTTGATCGTAGGCTGGACCGAACGCGACCGTGATCGAGGTCGGCGTGGCGAGCACCTGGGGCTCGAGATCGAGGCGTTGCCCGATCTGATGCATCGCGTTCTCGAGCCTGTGCGTCGGCGTCCCATACAAGTGGAGCGCTCGCCCGAGGTCGAGCAAGAATGCGGCGCGCGCCTCGATCGGTCGAGAGGGAGCGAGCCTGGATGCGTTCAATGACGGGGTTGCCTGGACCATGGAGAGACCTCATTCATCCAGCAGGAGGATGCTCGCGTGGGAACCATGCGCGAGCGGATGGTGAGGGTAAGGACTTTTTCCCCTTTGTCCATTCCCCGAATGTGTCTTCGTGGTGAAATTCGCGCGTCGCGTCAGCCCGTGGCCAAAAATCACTTCCAGCGCGCGCGGATATCCTGGTGGAGGACAGGGGAGTCGACGATCAATTGACTCGAGTCGGCGTCGACGCGTGGTAGATCGAGGTCGCGAAGGTTGCTCAGGTTTTTGGAGTTCGCGATCGCGCGTAAACCATCG
Source organism: Myxococcota bacterium (assembly GCA_036155555.1). GTDB lineage: Bacteria > Myxococcota_A > Bradymonadia > Bradymonadales > Bradymonadaceae > JAYZVO01. The sequence goes on along the minus strand of JAYZVO010000067.1, from coordinate 8,628 downwards.
TACTGAATCTGGTTCCCGAGCAGGTTCAGGTGCGTCAGGCTGCGGATGTATGGGGAGTTGACGAGCAGGATGACCCCTTCATCGCCGATCTGGTTGCTCGAGAGCTCGAGCTCCTCGATGTCGACGAGCAGCGGCGTCTGGAGCAGCGCGCGCACCCCTTCATCTTGCAATCCATTGTCGCCAAGATGCAAATGCCGCAAGCTCGCGAGCCGCTCGTAGGACTCGGCGATCTCGGTCATCCCGGAGACAAAGAGGTTGTTTCCTTGCAACATCAGCGTGCGCACGCGCGGCATCCAGTTCGCGTTGAGCAAGGTCCGTAGCCCCGAGGCGCCGAGCTTGTTCCTCGAGACATCCAGGTGCTCGATCCTCGAGAGGTTGCTCTCGGCGAGCGCGCGGGCGCCGTCTGAGGTGACCGCGCAGGTCGAGAGGTCGAGCCACTCGATGCGCTCGAACCACTCCGCCTCGCTGAGCAGGTGTACGCCCGCATCTCTCGGGTGATTCCCACGCAGCCCCAGATGCGTCAGGTTCTCGAGGTAATCCGCGCGCGCCAGGATGCGAAAGTCGTCCTGGTTGAGTTGATTCCAGCCCAGATCGAGCTGGGTGAGGTGGCGGTTGTTGCTGACCTCGAGGAAGCGATCGAGCGTGACCCCCTTGCGCAATTTGCTCCCCAGGAACATTCTGCGCATCAGCGAGGCGATCGGCCCGAGCGATTCATCGAGCCATGCTTCGAGCCAGCGATCAGGAACCACCCGCATTCGGTCTGGCCAATCCACCGTGTGCGCCTGGACATACGGGATCACCTCGGCCTCGAGGCGGTCCTGTTGAGGCCACTTCTCGATCAGCTTGCACAGCTTGAACCATGCCTCGACCGAAGCGGTTTGCTGCACCGTGGCGCGTATATCCCCGAAGGTGGGTGTGACGACTGAGTGATACATGGTGATCAGTTTCTCGCGAACCTCGTGCGCGTTCAAGCGTCGCGTCTGCTCTGATGTCTCGAGACTCGCGCGGGGCGCGAGATCGTCGCCGCGGTCGCTCCTCGAGAATAAAACGTTTGCGCTTCTTTGCTCTAATCCAACTGTGTCAGGAGATCAACGTGAGCGATGACCTCGGGCTAGAAGTCGACCTCGAGAGGGGATGTTTTCGCGACGCGCGCGGTCGGCGCGTGCTCTTGCGCGGCGCCAATGTGGGCGGGCGCGCCAAGCGCGCGCCGTTCCTCCCGCTCGAGCTCGAGCATCCGTTCGATATCGTGGATGTCTCGGAGCGCGCCCGAGCGCTGCTCGCGCATCTGCCGCGCTGGGGCTTTGACACCGTGCGTCTGACCTTCTCGTGGGAGGGGGTCGAGCCTGCGCGTGGTGTCTACGATGAGGATTACCTCGCTCACCTCGGCGCGATGCTCGATGTGGCGCTCGAACACAGGCTGCGCGTGGTGCTCGATTTTCACCAGGACATCTTCGCCACCGCCCTGGGCGGAGATGGGATGCCGCTGTGGGCGCTGCCTCCTGCATATCGCGATGACGTGACCGAGGATCGTCGCGACTGGTACATGGCGTACCTTTGTGATGCGAGGGTGGTCGAGGCGTTCTCCAGGCTCTGGCGCGGTGAGGATGGATTGCTCGATGCGTTGGAGGCGATGTGGATCGAGGTGCTCCGACGGTTCGGGAGTCATCCTGCTGTCATTGGCTACGAGATCATGAACGAGCCTGGGTGGGGAGATCTCGATCCGTTGGTCTTCGAGCGAGAGGTCTGGCTGCCCCTCTGCGAGCGCATCGGCGGCGAGATCGCGAGGACACATCCTCACCTGATCCTGTTTTATGGCGTGCCCGGCGTGCACGCGCTCGAACCGTGGCGCCATGATCGGTTCCCCAGGTTGCCGCAGGTGTGCTTCGCGCCGCACCTTTATGATCCTGGCTTGTTGCTCGCTCCCAGAGGAGGCGCGGTCACCGACCCCGAGCGCGCGCTCGCAAAGCTCGCCGCGCTCTCGGCCGAGGCGGGTGTGCCTGTGTTTATCGGTGAGTTCGGTTGCACGCATCAGGCCATCGGCGCGGATGTTTGGTTCGATCGCATGTTCTCGGGGATGGAGCAGCACGGGATCTCGGGGACGGTTTGGGAGCTGTCGCAAGGGGTGTCGCGCTGGAACTTCGAGGATCTAAACCTGCTCTCACCTGATGGTACGCCGAGGCCGCTGGTCGATGCCATCGCGAGGCCGAGGCTCGCCGCGCTCTCGGGGACGCTCGATGAGATCTCCTGGGATACGAGCGCGCGGCGTTTCCTGGCGCGCTGGTATGCCGAAGGCGAGGCCAGCACGAGGATCGCGTTGCCTGGCGCGTATCGGTTCGATGACCTGGGGGAGTTGAGCGTGTTCGGAGAGGACGTGGAGCTCGCGCTCGAGGTGCCCAACGTGCTGTCCGTGGATGCTCCCGAGCACGAGTGCGTCGAGATCGCCTTCTCACTCCCTCGCGCCCTCTGAGCGCTGGAGTGTGCTCCATACGTTGTGCTAGAACATGTCCTTCACAACGAGTTCAGGAGGATGTGTGTCCGAGCGAGAAGGAAGCGAGTTTCAGGAGGAGGCGCTCTCTGGTGCTGACGCCGCATGGTTCAGGATGGAGTCGTCGACCAATCTGATGGTCGTCAACGCGATCCTCTTCTTCGACGAACCGCTCGACCTCGAGACGTTGCACGAGATCGTCGAGCAGCGCCTCCTGACCATCCCTCGCTTCAAGCAGCGCGTGGTCACGCAAAAGCGCAAGCTCAACCGCCCGCACTGGGAGACCGATCCTCACTTCTCGATCGAGGCGCACGTGCACCACGTCGGCTTGCCGGGCAAGGGGGATGAGGCGTTGCAACGCTTCCTCGGTGATCTCGTCAGTCAACCGCTCGATGCCACCAAGCCGCTCTGGCAACTCTACTTGCTCGAGGGTTTGCCTCGCGGCAACGCGCTCGTCGCGCGCATTCACCACTCCCTGGCCGATGGCTTCGCGCTGCTATACCTGATGACGCGCGTGGTCGATCCTGGCGAGCCGATCGAGTTCCCGATGGGCTCGGTGACGACGGTGGAGCCGGATGAAGACGCGGAAGAGGTCGCCGAGGTCGCGCGCTCGTGGCGCGAGCGTCGCGTGATCCCTGGGTTGCCGGATGTGGACACGTTGATCGCGATGGGTGATCCTCGAAAGATGCGCAGCGCGGCAAAACAGGCGGGGATCGCGTCTGCGGTCACGAGCCGCTTGTTGATGATGTCGCCCGCCTACAAGAGCTCGCTACGAGGTGACCTCGGGACGATCAAGCGCGTTGGTTGGACGCGCGGCATCCCGCTCCAGCAGATCAAGCAGGTGGGCGCGAAGTTTGGTGGCACGGTCAATGACGTGCTCTTGCTGGCGCTGACGGACTCTCTGCGCGCGTTGCTCATCGAGCGCGGCGAGGAGCCGGGGAAGGGCGCGGATCTTCGCTGCGTGATGCCGGTCAACCTCAAGCCCTTGCACGAGCGCGGCGCGGATCTTGGCAATGGTTTCGGGCTCGTGTTCCTCGAGCTTCCGATCGGAGAGGAGCACGCTGATGTGAGGCTGGCGAAGCTCAAGGAGCGTCTCGATGGCTTGAAACGTAGCCCCGAGGCATTTTTGACTTACGCAGTCCTGACGACGATGGGGGTCGGGTTGCAGTCGGCGCAGAGCCAACTCGTCAAGCTCTTCCACAATAAATCGAGCGCCATCGCCACCAACGTGCCAGGGCCTATCAAGCCCGTTCGCTTTGCCGGGCGCGACATCTCTCGAATTCTGTTCTGGGTGCCGCAGTCTGCGGATGTGGGGCTTGGTTTCAGTATCTTTAGTTATTGCGGGGTGGTGCAAGTCGGCGTACAGGCTGACGCCAACATCATGCCGGACCCCAACCTGTGGGTCGATGCGTTCCACGCCGCGTTCGAGCGACTCCTGGAACAGTAAAATTAACAGAAGGAGCGACCTTTGCTGACCTTGCATCACCTCGAAAACTCGCGCTCGCAACGCATCCTCTGGCTGCTCGAGGAGCTTGGCCTCGAGTACGAGATCAAGCTCTACAAGCGTGACAAGAAGACCAACCTCGCGCCGCCCGAGTTGATCGCGATCCACCCGCTGGGGAAATCACCCGTGATCACAGATGGCGACCTGACCATCGCCGAGTCTGGCGCCATCATCCAATACTTGCTCGAGACCTACGACGAGGAGGGGGCGTTCATGCCCGAGCGCGGCGGCCAGGCGTGGCGAGACTACACCTACTGGTTGCATTACGCCGAGGGCTCGTTGATGCCATACCTGGTCTTCAAGCTCGTCTTCACCAAGGTCGAGAACGCGCCGCTCCCGTTCTTTGTCAAACCTGTCGCGCGCGGCATCAGCGACAAGGTCAACAAGACCTTCATCATGCCCAATATCACCCGGAACCTGGCCTTTATCGAGTCCTCGCTCGAGGGGAAGCAGTGGTTTGTCGAGGATAACCTGAGCGGCGTGGACTTTCAGATGAGCTTCCCGCTCGAGGCGGCGTTCTCACGCGTCGATGCAGCAGATGCTCACCCCAACATCGCCGCTTACATCAAGCGCTTTCAGGCGCGCGATGCCTACAAGCGCGCGCTCGAGAAGGGCGGCCCTTACGAATTGTGAACCACTTCGGGGCGAAGTGGCGAGCAAAAAGAAGCCGCCGAAAAATAATGCTGGACGGAATCAGTCGATCTGAAACCTCTCCGCATTATTTTTCGGCGGCTTCTTTTTGCTCAGCGCCTCGGGTTGGCGTCACCAGGAGAGGCAGGTCGCGCTGCAAATGACCGTGGTTTCGTCTCGTCGAAAGGCGAGGACCCAGTTTGTCCCGTTGTCCGTGATCCCGCACTCGGCGAAGTCGCTCGCTTCGTTGTACCCCTTGAGGTAAATCTTCGAGAGGTAGCAGATGCTCTGGCTCGATGCCGTCAAGGTGGTCTGGGCGGTCTTGTCCAGGTAGTTCGTGACGGAGAAGTTGGTGAAGTTGCCCGCGACGGTAAGATCCCCCGAGATGGAGACATCGTCGTAGAGGTTGACGCGTCGGTCTCCTGCGGTCCCGTTGCCGTTAACCGCGGAGTCATTGCCCACGATCATGAGCGCCTTGAAGGTGTTGTTGTCATTGAGGATCGCCGCGCCTCCATCGCCCACGTTGCTCGCGCTCCAGGTCTCGTAGGCTGGCGTGATCCGTCCATCGATTTCGAGGTCGCCGACCAGCTCCAGGCCAGCTCCGATCTTGACCGGGTGCCCGCTATTGCCATTGAGGACAAGCTCGCCCTCGGTCGCGTCGATCTCGTTATTATCGATGAGCACGTATCCAAATTGTGGGTTGCCGAGGCGACCGATCTTGAGCGCGGCGTCTGTCCCGTCGTTGTCCGCGCCGAGGACGGTCAGGTCATCATCGACATCCAACCCGCCATCGACGTGAGCGCCCCCGTTCAGGCTCGCCAGGCCGGTCGAGCTAAACGTGCCGCTGGTCGAGAGCGCACCGGTGAAGCTGCCTGCTCCAGTGGTGGTCAAGGCGCCGTCGACGTCGAGCTTTCCAGCAACGTCCGCGTCGCCGTCCACATCGAGTCTTCCTCCCACGTTGGCGTCACCGACCACGTCGAGTCTTCCTGCGACGTCGAGATCTGCTGCCTTTGCCGACCACGCAGCGTATGGCGCGGGCTCGATGCTTTGCCGCCCCGAGAGCTCGATCTCGACGCTGTTTCCTTGCGCGTCCAACTCGACGATGGACATCGACAGGTACAGTTTCTCGGCGTCGAGGATCGTGCTCGTCAGACTCGTCGAAGAACCCAAACCGACCGAAAACCTGCCATTGTAGAGGTTCACGGTTTGCGTTTCCGTCCAGACAACCGTGCCGCCCGTGGCGTCCTGATAGAGGTCGAACTTGATCGTCTTCACGCCCGTCAGCGGCGCCGAGTCCACCATCAGGTAGCCATCGTATGGCATGATCAGGTCGGAGCCGACCACGCTCTGGGTGGCGTCCGAGCCATCCGCGAATGCGATCGCCGCGCTAAAGATCAGCCCTCCGATCACCATCGCACCAGTATTGAAGAGCGTCCTGCTCGGGAGCCCATCGAACAATCGCGCCACCTTGTCTTGCATTGCTTCCTCTCTCATCCGCGGTAAGGATTGGCGCTCGAGAGCAAAGCAAATGTGGTGCCACCGCATGGCAAGGAGTGGATATCTGCCGATCGGTTAGATGAATGGCGTATGATCCGCGCTTCCTCGTTTCAATGGGCCAGGGAGAAGGGGGCGGAAAGCATGGCAATCGACGCCATTTTTTCCTGTCAGATCGGAGGAAATGACCGATCTGACACGTCCTCAAGGCTTCACGAACCGGCCCTTGATCATCGTGTTCCCGGTCGAGGAGCCCTCGCTCCAGGTGATGAAGTAGATGTCACCCGAGACATGCGCGATGGCCGGACCATAGGGAGGGCGCGCGAAGTTGCTGGTGGGGATATCGATCTCTTGACCGATCGAGAAGCTGTTGCCGTTGAGCTGGAAGGAGGCGACATGGACGGAGTTTCCGATGGGGCTCGGATCGGCGCGGAACCAAGCGATGGCGCCACCTCCCCCTTCGACGCGGCCAGCGACGCTGGGGCGAAGATCGATGGCGCTGCCCTGGATCGTCCCGAACGCGAGCGGCGCGCCAAAGGTCCCATCCTTGACCAGCACGTCATTCTCACCGGTGCTGTCGAGCTGGAAGGCGAGGTAGACCTTGTCGTCGATCGTCCTCTCCTTGGAGTAGCGGCTCAGTTGATTGTCGCCTGTGGCGCCAGGTTGAGCGGGGAAGGGGCCTGCGACATCTGGCTCGGTGGCTCCGGGCGCAAAGCGCGTATACACCACGCGCGGAGGCTCCTCGCTGCTGCCCGCCATTGCATCTGCGGCCTTGTATCGCGTCCAGGACACGTAGAGCGTGCCATCTTCGAGGCTCGTGATCGAGGGGCGGGTTTGCTCGACCCCTTTCTCCTCGAACGCCTCGAGCGCGTCGCCAACGAGGGCGCCCGTGCGGTCAAAGCGTTGCACGACGATCTGGAACGTGCCCGCCTTCTCCGAGGCAAATGACGCGGTGAACGCCGCTTCCCCGCCTGGCAGCGCGGTCACGTCGGTCTCCCATATGAGGTTCGAGAGCGGCTCTCCGGCGATTTCAGGTGTGATGATCGCTTCCTGCGCCATCATCCCCGTGCCATCGGTGCGCATGGCGCGCATGACGGGGAAGTTCGCGCCGTCCTCCTCGCGAGACCAGAGGACGTAGAGATCCTCCCCACGAATGGCGAGGTTGGGGTGATAATCATTGGCCATCCCGCCGCCTGTGTTGACCTGGAAGGGCGCCACCATCGCGCTCCCATCACAAGCATAGCGCGCAGCCCAGATGTCCCCGTCGCCAGCCCCTGCGGCTTCTCGCTTGTTGTAGACCACCCAGACGGCCTCGCCGTCAAAGGCTGCGCGCGAGTAATATTGCCCCGCCACGCCTCCTCCATCGACGTCAAAGGTGCTGGCCAGCGTCAACTTGCTCAAGCATGTCTGCACGGGCGGCGTCATGTCCTCGGTCGGCCCCATATCCTCGCCGCCCTGCGCCATATCGCCGGGGGTGCTCATGTCATCGCCGGACATATCCTGTGGTGGCGTGTCCATGTCCTGGGTGGAGGATTGGTCGGGTCGAGCGCCCATGTCCATGTTGTCATCGGGCATGTCTCGCGCGTCGCTCATGTCGCCATTGCTGTTGTTTGGCGGCGTGCCGATGTCCAGGCCGGGGCGAGCGTTGGCGGTGTTCATGTCTCGCTCGCCGGGCTCGTCGCGTGGGCCGTCTGTGCCACAAGCATCACAACCTGTGAGGGTGGCGGAGAGGATGAACATGGCAAGGAGCGAGCGCGCGGAGGAGTGGCGTGAGATCATGGTTCTTTCTGCTCTTGAGGGCGCCGATCCAATGGGGGATCGGGCGCCGTGGCGGTGATGGCGAATGTCGACAACAGCGCAGGTTTAGCAGAAAGGAAATAAAAAGACCAGTTAGTCGGAATTGGTTTTTTCGAGCGCCTTCGACAACTTGTCCAACATCTCGGGGCAGGCTGTCTGACAGGGAGGCGCCTCTTTCATGTGGGAGGCTTCGGTGTGCCATTGCGGCGAGAGCATGCAGTAGGCGTGGCAATGCCCGACAATCTGTTCCTGAATGGTTCGAGCGTCGAGGTTAGCGAGCCTGGCGTACTTGCCTGCCTGGCGTTCGGCGAACGCCGAGAGTGGAGTTGGCTCGGGCAATGGGTCGCAGAACATGAGGATGCTGCCTGGATAGATGAGCTCGATGGTGCCAGCCAGCTCGCTCTCACCGCGCACGGAGAAGGACCAGCTCTCGGGGAGCTGTGAGGTGAAGGGGTTGCGGCGGTAGTTGCCGTTGGCGTCGAGGCGGAACCTGGAGACGAGCTCGATGGCGCTGCCGAGTTTGGGGAGGGCGTCGACGAAGCGGCCACGCTCTTGCTCGTGGCAGAGCGTCCAGAGGTTCTCATCGCGTTGCTTGACCGCGTGTTGTCCCCAGGTGCCCGACTCCTTGAGGTGACCGAGGTGGCGCGGGAGGCCTGTCTCCTGCCTGGCGGGTTGGGTTTGTGGGGTGGGGGAGGGGCCAAAGTCGATCGGGTTTGCC
>JAYZVO010000066.1:0-96819 GCA_036155555.1 Myxococcota bacterium | reverse complement strand
TGTGCCCACCCCCCACAACACAACCCGCGGTTTTTTGTGCCCCGCCGGTGAGTCAAAACACCCCCGCGCTTCTTTTTTGGCTTACGGGTTGTGTGCGCTTGTCAGCGTTTGTCAGCGCTTGTGCACGCCGTGTGCGACCTTCTCGGCGTCGGTCAAGGCGTCCTTGTCGCCGCGCTCGTGGTCGTGCTCGCAGTCATTGCAGTAGTACTCGCGATCGGGCCAGGGCTTCATCATGAGGATGAGCTTCTTGCCGCACTCATCGCAGTTTTTGGTCCAGGTGGTGCGAGCCTCGTGTTGCTTCTGGCGGCGCACTTCGTTCCAGGTCGACTTCTTCCCGAGCGCTTCCTGCGCGCACGCCGAGCACATGATCTCGTCGAGCTTCTTTCCCTTGGGGATGTAATCGAGGACCTCGCGCTTGCCGCACTCGACGCATTTAATCGGCATGCTGACGCGCGTGTTGTGCTTGCGGCGAGGGGCCTTGCGTTGGCGAATCTCTCGCTCGGCGCTCCTGCACTCCTTGCACTTGAGCTCGCGGTCGGGCTCGAAGGGGACCTGATCCATATCCCCGCACGAGCTGCATGTGAAGTCGTACATTTTCCGTTCTCTCTCTTCCATCAGCTCATCTCCTGATCGCGCTGTCTCGTGTGCTTGCTATGCGCCGGGGGTTTGCAAGTCCCGGTCGATTTTTTTCGCGTGGCGCCGACGACACCCGGGGCGATCTGGCACGAAATTCGAAGATCGCCAGGGCCTTCACGACGGCGAGGCATCCTTAGCTTATCTGCCTCGTTCCAGAAAGGCATTTTCGAATTTCGTGCCAGATCGCCCCGACCGCCAGCAATCGCGCCCCTGGCGCCACAGGGCAAACCTGCAACGCGTCGTATCGCGCGAGTCTTCCGCCAGGAGAGAGAAAAGTGCGCTAAAAACGCGTGACATCAGAGATATCGAGCACCTCCTCATCAGTAAGCGGCGCCTTGACCTCTTCGGGGAAGCGCGCGAGGAACTGCGCGCTCAGTTTCTTGGTGGGCGCGTCAAAGTCCCAGGGCTCATCGAGCGCGCGGAAGATCTCAGCGAGTAACGCGCCGCTGCCAGAGATGCTCCAGAGCTTGGTGTAGACGTAGCGTCGGAAGATGAGCGGGATGCTCTCGTCGAGGATGTCCTCGATCCAATCCTCGATAAGCCCTGGTTTTACGTTTGGCGCCGAGAAGTCGAGGACGATCGTCTGGAGCTGCGCGAGCAGCGGGTTGGAGCGAAGGTTGCTGTAGAACTCGAACCAGTGATTTCGGCCAAAGCCCGAGGACACGTGCAGGTGCTCGAGCGCAGGGAAATACTCGGGGTGCTCCAGCGGGAGCATCCAGCTCTTCTTGCGCGCGCCATACAGCGTCAGCCGCTTTAGCGAGGGGAAGGGGTCTGGACCGACGAACCTCGAAAGCTCCGCGTTGTCTTCGGTGTAGACGAGCTCTGTCAGGGATGGCCACGGGTGGAGTTTGCGAGGGCGCTTGATCCTGGCGACGCGCTCGAGTTCGAGCTTTCGCAGGTTGGGAAAAGCGCGCGGCGCGCCCTGTAGGAAGAGGGAGAGGGCCTCCTCATCGAGGTAGCGCGCGCTGATTTCTTCGACGCGCTCGATGATTCTGGGATCTTCGGGGTCCTGGATGAGCGCCAGCAACATATCCCGATCGAAGTCCCCCATCATGTCGAGGTCCAGGCGCTCACGAAACAGCGTCTCGCCGCTCAACTCGCCATCTCGAACGCGCGACATTTCGATGTCGGCGGCAAGTTTGTACGAGGTGTCCTCCCAACTTTCAGCGTGAACTTCCTTGAAGAAGCGCTTTTCCTTCAGGTGTCCGAGCGCTTCGTGGTGCAGGAACGCGCCATAGAGCTCTGGTTTGATGCCATCGAGCAGGATCTCTTCGTAGTGCTCGAACAGCGCTGGTCTGGACGCGAGCAGTTCCAACAGTCGCTCGTTTTCGAGTGATTCTGACAACCCGAGTTTTTTGATCTCGAGCTTGTGCAACAGCGCGAAGAATTGCTCGAAGTCCTCGGATGAGTCTGCGCAGAACCCTTCGAGTTCGAGGTGCTCGAGCGAGGTCATATTGTCCGCATGTTCCGTGATGGCATCGAGCAACGCCGCGCGAACGCGCACCTGGTCGTAATACATGGGGTAGGCGATGTGCAGGCGCGCGAGGTTCCTGGCCCATTGCCCGAGCAGCGCGTTTGCCATCCTCTCGAAGTCATGCTTCTCGCTCTTCTCGTCGATGATGCTGTCCCTCTCGAAGGAGATGGCCAGAAAGGAGATCGCGTCGAAGTAGCGCTCGGTGACGCGGCTGATGAGCGTGTCGACGATCTCGGGGTCGATTTTCTCGAGGATGAGCCCTGTGTAGCTGGCGAAAGGTTTCTGCAGGAAGAATTTTTTGGGGACGTGGTAGAGGCGAGGGTGGCGGAGCGCCTCGGGAGAGATCGAGAGCGTGCGTCCGAGCAGCCAATCCTCGGGGCGCTCGAAATGACTCCCTGCCTCCAGCACCCTCAGGTGGTCGGGCCAGAGGTGGTCGAGCTTGTCGATGATGTAGGGGTGCACGGTCTCGAGGTATTTTTGATGCTCCTTCTTCCTGACATCTCGCGCCTCACTGTCGAGGTACGTGATCACCTCCCAGCGCTCCCTGTCTGGAGGCGTCGGCGCATCGAGGAAAGCGCGTGCTTCGCGCAAGGCGTCGTCTGCGGTCTTGAACACGGTCGTGTAGATGGTTTCGACAGGCATGATGGCAGACCTTTTGTGGAGCATCGAGCGCTCTGGCGCGAAGTTGGCGCGAGGTTGGCGTTTCGTGTCAGAGAGCTTTCGATGTTGCGGTGAGTTTTGCAAGGGCTTCCCTTCTCAGCCAACTCTTGAAACATTCGCCCGCACCCCCCGCGGGCCTCACTCTCGTTCGTCCGCGGCCCCCCTGAACCTCACTGCGTTCGGGAGGGGGGCAGACTCGGCGTTGGGTGTTCGGTTTTTAGCCCACGGCATCTGTCTGAAAGGTCCATTGTTCGTTCGGGAGGGGGCAGACTTGGCGTCGGGTGCTCGGTTTATAGCCCGCGGGGCGCTGTGAGATGTGCAGTGAGTTTTGCGAGGGCACCCGAAGTGAACCTGTGGACCAAAACAATAGCTAGAAAAAAGACCCCTCTGGGGGTTAAGACGCGAGCCCGACCTGTCGGGTGAGTGTCTTCAAAGAACAAGTTTTTACCGCGGGGGTCCGGCCAAATGCGAAGCATGAGAAGGGGGTGAGCTCTCAAAACTCACTGCCCAATCGAAGGCTCCCAAAGCGGGCCAAAAACCGCGCAACCGACGCCAAGTCTGCCCCCCTCCCGAACGCAGTGAGATTCAGGGGGGCCGCGGACGAACGAGAGTGAGGCCCGCGGGGGGTGCGGGGGTGCAAAAAAAGGCGCCCGGATATCACTCCGGGCGCCTTTTACTTTAGACGAACTGGCTCATGTCATCAGGGCGCTGGCGGGTACTTGTTGCCTTTGCCGGGGGAGGGCTCGGCGAGGTGGAAGTCGGTGGCGTTGTTGTCGGTGTCCTTGTCTTTGGAAGGATCGGAGGTTGGCCAACGGTTGAGTGATTTGCCGGAGTTCGAGGAGGTGAGCGATGCAGCGCTCCCTTCGCCAGCGAACACGTCGGTGCCGGAGAAGGAGCCATAGCCCACCGCGTCGAGCACGCGGCCGCGATACTCGAGGACGATGCTGTCAGGTCCGTTCTGGAAGTCTGGACCTTCGTAGATGGCTGAGCAGTAGTCGAAGAGCGAAACGGATGCGTCGATGTTGCAGAGCGTCACGAAGCCCTCGGAGCCTGGGACATCGTTGAGAGCGAAGCCCGCGAGGTTCGCGCCAGGATCGGCGCCTTCAAAGATGTAGTCGGTGCCATCGAGGCCGTTGATCGCGCGGATCTTGTAGCCAGACAGCTCCATGTCGACCCAGCCGCGGATCGGCGCGGTGAGCTCGATGAAGGTCTCGATCTGGCCAGCGACGCCGTCGGTGCCTGGTTGATCGACGTAGACCTCGTTGATGATGAGGTCGCCGTTTGGCAAGCCGGGGGTGGGGAAGAGCGAGAGGAAGTCGACGCTGTTGTTGTCGGTGTCTGCGGCGCCTGGAAGGCGGCCGAGCGAGCGGCCGTTGGCGTTGCCCGCGGGCATCCCTTCGCCTGTGAACACATCGCCTGCCATCGTGTCGAAGTCACCGTAGCCGAGCGCGTCGAGCTTGGTGCCGCTGTCATCGTAGAGCTCGACGTTGTCCGGTCCGTTCTGGATGCCGTCGGTGTTTCCGGAGGTCGAGATCTCGGGCAACACGAAGTTTCCAAAGGTGCCAAACGTCAGGAAGCTGTCGGGTTTGTCGGTGGTGATCAGGACAAAACCATAGCCGTCGATCACGCTCCCCTGAGGGATCGTGATCGTTTGGTAAGGCATCCCGTTGGAGCCGTTGACGAGGCGAACCTCGTAGCCGCTGACGTCGAATCCGGGAGGACCTGCCAGCTCGATGAACGAGGAGCTCTCGTCGTTGGTCGCGTCAAAATCTGCGCCCGCCGGGTTGTAGAAGATCTCGTTGATGACGACCTGACCGGTCATCGGCGCGGTGGTGCACTGGACCGCCCCGCTGTCATCGCAGATAAACCCGCCATTGGCGCAGTCTTCCACCAGGTCGAACTCGACGCAGCCGTCGCCGTCAGTGTCGCGACACTCCTGGATCTCACTGCCGACGCAGACGCGCGCCATCGCCGTACATTGGTCCTCGCAAGTCGACGCCTCGATGCACTCGCCGCCACGGCATTCCTGGCCAGCGCCGCATTCGGCCTTGTCGACGTACTCGACGCAGCCGTCGCCATCGGAGTCTTCACAGGCGCGCGGCGTGCCGCCAGGGCCACAGAGCTTCTCTCCGGCGGGGCACTCGTCCTCGCAGTTGATCTCTTCGACGCAGGCGTCGCCCATGCAGGTCTGGCCCGCGGCGCACTCGTTGCCCGGCGTGAACTCGAGGCATCCTGTCTTGGGGTTTGTCTCGCAGGTCTGGAGCAGCTCGCCATCGCAGCGGGCCGTCCCTTCGGTGCAAGGGTTCTCGCATGTCACCTCGACGCACATGCCCCCCTGGCAGACCGTGTCTCCGGTGCACTCCATGGCGTTGCCATAGCTCAGGCAGCCGTTGTTGTCGTGATCGGCGCAGGTGACCACCTGACCGTTCTTGCAGATGGGCGGATCGCCATTGGTGCAAGTCGATGTGCACTGGTTTGGCGCGTCGTTGTTGCTGCCGCTCGGCACGCACTCGCCAGCCATGCACATCTCGTTCGAGCCGCATCGCTCCGGGCTCCCGAAGTTGCGGCAACCATCCGCTTGCTCGGTGCAAGTCAGCGCGACCGAGTCATTGAGGCATTTTGTCTCACCGGCCAGGCAGAGGTTGGAGCAACTCATCGTGTTGTTGCTCGTGCTGTTGTTCATCATGCTGTTGGACGTCATGCCGTTGTCATCGATCGGCTCGTCGGTGCCAGGGCATGCTGCCAGGAGCGCCGCCGCACAGAGCGCGGCGGCGAACAGAGAGGTGCGTGGAAAGCGTGCATTCATAGAGTAGCTCATGGGTATCGAAGTTCGATCATTCGGGCCTGCTCGGGCGCGGCAAAGCGTGAGCGACCCAAGTCATTGTGTACGATGCTTTATCGGGATGGTGCTCTTGTCCATCGATGAGTCGCAAGCCTAGCGCACCGCCATCTTCGATTCAATGGCGTCCTCCTCTTCCTGACGCTCGTCGAGGTGCTTGCAGGCTGCCGGTGTATGGGGTATTTCGACAGGTCGCAAAGAACGCTGATGATGTCCAGGGCATCCCAACGCGAGGCAGTCAAAAATGACCGAGGAGCACACAGAGCAAGAGGAGCGCGATTTCCACAACACGATCCTGCAAGGGTCCTATGTGGAGTCCAATGACGAGGGGCATGTCTTCTCGCTTAAAGGATCTGCGCCTGATGATGACAGCAGCGAGCGCGCGCTCGTGTTGCTCGAGGAGTTCTCCAGCGAGGATCTCCCCGCGCCCGGCGAAGCCGTCGAGCTCCTCGTCGAGCGCCCGATCAATGGCTTCTGGGTCGCCAGCCACACCAAGGCGCGCCAGCTCGGCAAGTATGATTACTACCGCCAGCTCGCCAAAAAGGGAGGCACCGTCGAGGGGGTCATCGTCGCCAGCAATCGCGGCGGCTTGACCGTCGACGCGGGCCTGCGCGCGTTCGTGCCCTGGAGCCATGTGGACATCCACCGCGTCGATGATCCCTCTCCTTATATCGGTCGCGCCGAGACCTTCTCGGTGCTCGAGTTCGACGAGGAGAAGTGCGAGCTTGTCTTAAGCCGCAGCCAGATCCTTAAAAAGGAGCGCGCGCGTACGCGCGAGGAGACGCTCGAGGCGATCGAGCCAGGCAAGGAGTTCACGGGCGTCGTGCGCTCGATCAAGAACTACGGCGCGTTCGTCGACATCGGCGGGATCGAGGGCTTGCTGCACGTCTCGAACATGAGCTGGGGCCGCCTCGATCATCCCAACGAGCTCGTGCGCCCCGGCGATGAGATCCGCGTCGCCGTCCTCGAGTACGACGCCAAACGCGATCGCCTCAGCCTTGGCCGCAAGCAACTCCTGGCAGATCCCTGGGAGGGGATCGACGCGCGCTTTAGCGAAGGGAGCGTGGTCGGCGGCAGCGTCGTCAGCCTCGCTGACTTTGGCGCCTTCATCGAACTCGAGCCTGGGCTCGAGGGGCTGGTGCACGTCACCGAATTGAGCTGGACCGAGCGCGTGAATCACCCGCGTGACTTGCTCGAGATCGGCCAGGAAGTCGGCGTCAAAATCATCGGAATCGATGGTGAGAATCGCAGGTTGAGTCTTTCGGTCAAGCAGCTCGAGCGCAACCCCTGGGAAGAGGTCGCCGAGCGCTTCGAAGAAGGAACGCGCGTCGTCGGTCCTGTGCGAAGCATCACGGATTTTGGCGCGTTCGTCGAAGTGATGCCCGGCATCGAGGGGCTGGTGCACGTGAGCAACGTCTCCTGGAGCGAGAGCCGCATCACCGCCAGCGAGTTCTTCAAGGTCGGCGATGAGATCGAGGTCATGGTGCTCGGCGTGGATGTCGACGAGCAACGCCTCGAGCTTGGCATCAAGCAGCTCGAAGCAGACCCATGGAGAGAGGCGCTCGAGATCGCCAAGCCGGGTCAGAAGATCGAGGTCGAGATCTCGCGTCTGGTGGACTTTGGTGCCTTCGCAAAAATCGTGGAAGGGGTCGAGGGCTTGATCCACATCTCGGAGTTGAGCCAGGATCGCGTCGAGGATGCGCGCCACGTCGTGCGCCCGGGACAGACGCTCGAGGCGCTGGTGCTCGCTGTGGATAAGTCCAACCGCCGCATCAGCCTCTCGCTCAAGCGCGACTCGCTCGACGAGCCCGAGATCCGATCTTACTCTGAGGATGGCCTGACCACAGGCGCGCTCGGTGATATTCTCAGAGAGCAGCTCGGGTTGTCCGCCAAAGATCAGGAAGAATGAGGCGCCCCGTGGCAAATCCCACGCGCGGCGGTAGCACAGATCGAGAACGAGAGAGTTTATGACACTCGAAAGCGAGAGCAAGACGCACTTCACCGTCCGCGTGCGCGAACCTCACAAGCACCTCTTTCATATCGAGATGGAGCTGCCTCCCGCGTTGCTCGAGCAGCATGAGGGGCAACCTCTCGACCTGAAGATGCCCGTCTGGTCCCCGGGCAGCTACCTCATCCGCGAGTACCCCCGGCATGTGCAGAACATGCGCGCCATCGATGGCGAGGGGAACCCGCTGCCGATCCATCAGCTCGACAAGGCGACCTGGCGCCTCGAGGCGCCAGCGCAGACCACCAACGCCACGGTCCTCTACGAGGTCTTCTCTCACGAGTTGGCCGTGCGCACCAATCACCTCGACGCGACCCACGGCTCGCTCAATGGCGTGGCGACCTACCTCTACCACGAGGATCTGCTCGCGCATCCTGTCGAGGTCACCTTCGATTTGCCCGGCCACTGGAAGGTCTATGGTGGAATGGAGGCGATCGACGAGGACGCGCTCCGTTATGGCGTCACAGACTTCGACATGCTCTACGACACGCCCGTCGAGCTCGGTGATTACGAGCCGCTGACCTTCGAGGTCGCTGGCGTCCCGCACCAGATTGTCGTCTGGGGCGAGGGGAACTTCGACGCCGACCGCATGGTCGAGGACATGAGGCGTTCGGTGCAGGCGCACGTCGATATGTTTGGCACAGCGCTCCCCTATGACCACTACACCTTTATCGTTCACCTGAGTGACAGGGGGAGGGGAGGGCTCGAGCACCACAACTCGACGATCCTCCTCTATCCGCGCGACGGGTTTCGCGATGGCGAGCCTGGCAGCGAGGTCGACGAGGACAAGTTTCCGCAGGGAACCTACCTGGAGTACTTGCGCCTGGTCTCGCACGAGCACTTCCATGTCTGGAACGTCAAGCGCATCCGCCCCGAGGTGCTCGGTCCGTTCGACTACCAGAACGAGAACTACACGCGCGATCTCTGGACGGTCGAAGGGATCACTTGTTACTACGAAATCATCGGGTTGTTGCGCGCGGGTGTGCTCGATGGGAAGCGCATCTTGAAGGCGCTCGCTGACTCCGCCAAGGCGCTCTCACAAGTCCCTGGGCGCCGCCTGCACTCGCTCGAAATCTCGTCGCTCAACGCATGGGTCAAGCTCTACCGGCCCGATGAGAACACGCGCAACTCCAGCGTCTCTTATTACCTCAAGGGGGAGCTGGTGTCGTTTTTGCTCGACGCCAGGATTCGCTCGAGGAGCAATGGGAAGCACTCCCTCGATGATGTCCTGCGCGCGCTGTGGAATCACTACCTCGAGACGGGGGAAGGTTACGCCGAGGGGAGCTATGGCGAGTGGGTCAAGCGCGTGACGGGTGTGGATGTCGAGGACTTCCTCGATCGCTATGTGCGAGGCACCGACGAGCTCGACTTCGACACCGAGCTCGAGCCGTTCGGGCTCGAGCTTGTCATCGAGCGCTCGGACGCTGCGCGCGGCGCATGGCTCGGAGCAAACACAAAGGACGAGGGTGGCGCGCTGATCGTCACCAGCACGCCGACCGATGGTCCCGCGCAAGAAGGGGGCGTCTACGCTGGCGACGAATTGATCGCCATCGACAACCGCCGCGTTTGCGCTGGCGAGCTCTCGAAGCTGCTCGCGAAGTATGCGCCAGGGCAGGAGGTCTCGGTTCATGTTGCGCGTCGCGGGATGCTGCTCGAGCAACGCGTCGTGCTCGGACAAAAACCAGCGGATACCTGGCGCTTTGAAGTCAGTGAATCCATCACAGCCGAGCAGCGCGTGTTGCTTGGCGATTGGCTCGGTCTGGGCGCTGCGGAGTAAGACATGTCCTCGATTTTTGATCACACCCGAAAGCGCACGCACTCCCACGCTTCATGGCGTGCCGCGTTTGTCATCGCGTTGCTTTCCATCTGCTGCTCGCTGCCTGCCTTCGCGCAGACGGCTGCCGCTGGCAGCCGCACGCAGGGCGAGGTCTCGACCATCAGCATGCAGCTGAGCGACGAGATCTATAGCCCGTTCTGTCCTGGCAAGACGTTGAGCATGTGCCCCTCTCCAAACGCCGCAGAGGTGCGCCGCGACATCCAACGAATGGCGCGCGAGGGGATGACCAAGGACGAGATCAAGCAGGAGGTCTTGAACGTCTACGGCGAGGAGTTTCGCATCGTCGAGCCACCGCCCGAGGACAACGCGCTCTTGCTCGTCGCCATTCTTGTCGGGCTCGTCGTCGCGATCTCGGCGGTGGTCTTCTTGACAAGGCGCAGGAACGCCGCGAGCGCAGGCGGTAAGAACGAGACGCCCTCGAAACAGGATGCTCCGAGTCAGGATGATGAGGATGTCATCGCAGAAGGGGAGGCGCTCGATGATGATGAGCGCGCTTACCTGAAGGATTTGCGCGACGAGCTCTCGGACTGAGCGCTGTCACCTGATGGCGAAAATCAATCCGAGAGGATGGCGCTGACCGAGGAGCCCGTCGAAGAGGGGTGGATCGTCAGCGTGACGTTCTGAATGCCACGCTTGAACTGGAGCACCTTGCCCCCCTCGACATCCTCGGCGTGCTCGAACGCGAACCTGTCGAGGTGTTTGGAGTGCTTGCTCTCTTGCCACCCTCGCCCGGTCATCGCCTTGCGATAGAAGTCGGCGACCTGATCCTCGCTCTGAGGTGAGTCAAAGACCTGGAAGACGTAGGGCTTGTCATTGGCGTCGGTGGCAAAGCGCGTCACGCGCTCACAACCGAGACAACTCGGGACATCGAGGTCAGCGGCCGCATTTTGCGAGCGCGCCATCGGATCTTGCTGCGAGTTCGGGAGCGTCTTCTTGATATCGAAGGATTCGTCTCCCCAGCTCGCGGTGACGACGGTCTCGTTGCGGATCGGGTGCCAGGACGCCTCGATGTAACGGTGCGCGGTGAAGACCTCTTTGAAGTCGAAGTCGAGCTCTGTGGTGCCGTCCGGCTTTTGCGTGACCTTTGTGGGTGGAGCCTTGGATCGGTCGATCAGGGCGGAGGCCATGATGACGCGATTGTCATCGTGGTAGACGACCTGAACCTCTCCATCGAGCATCGCCTTGATGCGCGCGTCTGCTTCCTTTTGGAGCGCGTCCTCGCCCTTTGCCGCGAGCGCGTCGAGGTCGACCTTGACGTCGTACACCTTCTTGTTGACCCCTTCCTCGACGAAGGCGCGTTGGTACTCCTGGATGAGATCGCGAGGTTTCTTTTCGGAGGCGCGCGTGGAGAAGTAGACCTGAGTGCCGTTGTAGTTGTAGATGCGCGGCTTCTCGTGGCCGAGGTTGTCGAGCGCCTTGACGAAGCGTTGTGTGTTGTCGAGCGGCGCCATAAGCGCGAGGTCGTGGATGTCCGCCTGGCTCTCCTTGACCTCGCCCTCTGGACCAAAGGTCAAAAAGGCCCAACCGATCGCGCAGATCGTCGCCCCTGCGATGCCGAGCTTGACGGTCCCCAACATCGCATCGGCGATCAGGTTTGTCTTTTTGTTCGTGCTCTTCATCTTTGCTTGCCTTTGGTCTATCGCTCGTTTCAATAGGACGAGTTGTAGCGCAGGGTCTCGGCGCCTTCGATGCCGGGCGTCGTGGAGTAGAGGGTGTGCGCCTCCATCCCGAGGCGCGAGACGCCGATGGTGCGGATCTGTTGGTTCTGGAGCTCGTAGGCCACCGGCGCGACCAGCATGTCGTAGTTCGCGTCGAGCTCGAAGTCGATCCCCGCCACGTTCGCATCGCGCGAGACGGTGACGCCGACGTTGCCGTAGCGAATGCCTGCGCCGATCGCCATCCGCGAGCCCGATTGACCCGCGATCTGCGAGGACGCATCGAGCAACTTGTTGACCCTCGGGGTGGTCGAGACAGGGCTATTGATCGAGTCGTCGAGCATCAACCTCGCCATCGGTGTGGAGACGAGCGGGTTGATGTTGTCGGTCATCTCGAGCCTGAGGTCCGAGTTGCCTTCTGACTCGAGCTGGAGCAAACGCTTCATCGCGCCCGAGCTCCCCATCCGGTGATACTGGTTCAGGTCGAACTCGGTCTCCTGGTCGTTGCCAAGCTTGAGGTAGGAGTTGTAGGTTTCATCGATCATATACATCGAATCACCCAGCGTCCCGCTCTCGTTCCAGCGGTTGGTCAGGAAGCTGCGGATGTTGTTGTGCGGCTGGTCGGTGCGCTGCGCGAGGTTCTGCGCGCTGCGGTTTTGCGCCTCGCTGTAGCTGGTGTAGCCGCTGCTCACGTCATCTTTTTGAACGGGGATGGCCTGATCCCAGATCATCTTCGAAGCGCTCACGTGCGCCTCGACGCTGTTATGCTGGAGGCGCGAGAGGTTGAGCATCCCCGCGAAGATGGTGATAAAGACCGGGAGCAGCAGCACGAACTCGGTGATCGTGGTCCCTTCTTCGTCGTGATGAAGCCCGCCTAGACGCTGTGCGAAGTATCGCTTCATTTGAAGAATCCTTGGGTGCTGTCATCGTCCATGGCTTGCGTGGCGCGCTCCATGAACTCGAGGTCTTCGTAAGCCTGGTTTTGATCGAAGTCGCGCGTGAGCCCTTGCTGCTGGAGCATCCCCACGTAGGGGAACGCGTCGCGGAAGGCTGCGTTGATGAAGCTCTCCTGAACGTCGGCGATGTCCGTGGAGAGGTCGTCGAATTCTTCGGGGAAGGCCACCGGGCGCAAACGCCCCGTCCAGTTCGTGTGCCACTCACCGCTCGCATAAAGGCGGCCAAGGTTCCCCGACGCCTCGCCGATGGTCACGATCTCGGAGCGCGCCATCGTCCAGGAGCCAGCGCCCTTGGCAGGGTCGGGCAAGGAGTCATTGTAATCGGGCGTCATGTAGCTGAAGCGACCGCGACCATCCTTGATGGCCTTGCCCTCGCGGTAGGTGAAGATGATGTTGCTCAAGCGCAGCATGTCGAGCGCGGTCTGGTCACGCTCGACCATCACGATATAAGGCCCCGCGAAGTAGGAGTTGATCGCTGGCACATACCCGTTGGGGTTGCTCGGCTGGCCAGGGATCGGGTCATAGCTGCCGATGAGCGCCGCAGATGCCTTGCCGCTGGTGAGCCCGAGCATGTCCATCACGCACAGGCTGTAGCCACCAATCACGGAGGCTGGCGGTGAGTTTTGATCTTCGAGCCTGAACGCGTCCGAGTAGTACTGGTTCTTTGCCCTGTCCTCGGACATCTCGCGCATCAGGAGGTAGTTGTAGTTCATCTCGTCGTTCAGGCCCGCGTCGTCATATGGCGTGGTGGCGCCAGATGGATTTTGACGGAGCACATGGCACATCTCGAGCGCATCGCTCGAGCGCTGCTTGCGTTGCCTGAGGCGACCCTGGCCGCGCAGGTTGTCCAGATCCTGGTCCCCGTTCCAGGGGGTGCGCAGGTTCGTCGCGAGCGAGACAAAGCGCCCGAGGTCCTCGTCGCGCCAACGCCAATCCATGTAACCCGTCGACTGCGTCGGGTTCCCCGAGGAGTTCATGCGTGTCTGCGCGATCTGAATCCAGGAGGGGAGGGTGGTCGTCTCGAGCGCGGGGGGCGGAGGATAGCTCATGGCGAACGTCGCGCCGTTGTGCGCGGCGCGCGTGACCGACTCCATGTAAGCCCACCAGGGAGTGACCTTCTGCATGTACTCCTGGTAACGGGTCAGCTGCTGGAGCTCCTTGTTGTACTTGCCAATGGCGCCCTCGATCTCGCGGCTGTTGGGGCGCGCGTTGTTGAGCTTGTAGGTGCCGACCTCGGCGGTGACTCTGGAGCCGATCGGTGATTGCGCGCGGTTGACGTAGACGAAGCCGCCAAAGGATTGCCCGTTTGAAGGTTCGCTGCCGAGCGCGATGTTGTCCCAATCATAGAACGCCTCGGCCGTGGCGAGGAACCAGCCCTTGAGGCCGCTCCCACCGCCGCCACCTCCACCGCCGCCACAGGGCGTCGGGTTGGCGGCCGTGCCACAGCCGCCACCGCCGCCACCGCCGCTCGGGAAGAGGCCAGCTTGTTGGCAGGCGACCACGTTGGCGACAGGATCTCGGGAGCAAGCTCGCGCGAGCGTCACCATGTCGCGAACGTAGAGCGAGTAGGAGGCGTGGTAGACCTCGGCGACGGCGACAATGGAGCGCTTTGCGACGTTGGCGTAGGCGTTGGTGTTCATGGTGCGCGCTTTGATCGAGGCCTGTCCGTAAGCCGCTGTATCTGCGGCGACCTGGATGTTGACCTTGGTGCGCATCACGTTGCCCGCGTCATAGAGCACGAGCGAGACCATAAACAGGATCAGAGTCCCGGCGAGCGCCGCCATCATGATCGCGCCGCCCTCCTGGGCGTGGAGCGCGTCGAGGCGCGCGCGCAGGCGACGCAGGATGGATGCGGATGCGCCACGGTCGCGCCAGATGTCGTCGTGTGGTGTTTGCATCACTGGACCTTGACTTGTGCGGCGAGCAGGTATGTGCGCTCGTAGGTCGAGTAGTATCCCTGACGGCCTGCGACCGAATCCTCTTGACCAAAAATCCACCCGAACCAGGGGAAGACCTGGAAGTGCTTGTACTGCAACCTCACACCGACGGTGTTGTTGGTGTTGACGAAGTTGATGTCTGTCGCTTCGTAGGCAAACGTCAGCTTGCGCGCAGCCCGGCTCTTGAAGCCGTCCGAGTCGAAGGCGACCGAGAAGTTAAGGCCCTTGCCTCCATCGATGGCGCGCCCCCCCTGGACGACGTTCTCGGAGACGGTGCGCTGCGAGGAGCCCGTCTGAGCTGCCGTGGAGTCGGAGAAGTGCGCGAACATCACCGAGCGCAACGCCTTGAGCGAGTCCGTCTCGCGCTGCGGTGTGAGCGCGAAGGTCGATGGCGCCACCGGCGCCAGCGCCGACGCCGCGGCCAACCTCGAGATCTCCTCGACCTCGGTGCGCGAGACACTATAGGCCGTGGGGCGATTGGTGCTCGTGGCGAACTCCTTCTCCCAGACCCAGTAGGCGCGGCCTGCCTGGTAGGCGGCCACGTGCGAGGCGACGCCCGCGATGTTGTTTATCGAGAGCTGCGCCAGACCACCCGTCATCAACAAAAAGGGCACGGTGATGATCAACATCTCGACCATCGCCGTGCCGCGGCTCGTGGCGAGCCTGACGCGCTTGACCTCGCGATCGGGGGCTCGCAAAAACTGGTAGGAGAGGACGCAGAGCGCCCAGATCAGGGCGCTGATGGCGAGGTGGAAGCCGATGGCCGAGAGGTTCGCGCTCGCGAGCTGCCCACCATCGATCGTCAAAAACGCCTGGATGATTTGCATGTTCGCGATCGCGATCCCATACAGGAACGCGACAACAACCGTCGCCAGGAGATGAAACAGGGCATGCACCAATAGCACCGATCCCCTCCTCGCTGGGTTTGTCTTTGTCATGGGGCCTCCCTCTCAGAGACGTTGTCCATCTTCACATTGTATGTACGATGCAATCAGCGTGCCATGGCTTCCAGGGCGCCGCGGGCCGTGCTGTTCGTGTGTGGGTGTGACTTTGTGTCACACTCGTGTGGTCCTCTGTCCTCATGGGGTTGTGTCTTTCACTCCTCGATCTGCGCTTAACGCTGCTTGAAGCGCTTTTGGATCTCCATCGCTTCCTTCACGCTCATCGAGTTTGGTCCCGAGTAGTACTTCTTCGTGTTTGCCTTGCCCGAGGCTTTGTCCGCCCGCTCGTTGTCCTCGGCGCTCTTCTCGATCTCTTTGTAGGCCCGGCTGTTGCGGTATTCCTGCTGGCGCGCGTGAACAAGTTGGTTCTCCTGGATGTTCGCGCTCACATACCCCGTGTCATTGCGCCCGAACGCATACTGGCCGTTGGAGACGCTGTAGAGCTTTCGCCCATCCGAGCCCATCGCCGTCGCCGCCCGGTTGATGCTCCCGAGCATCCCCTCCTCGTTGGTGAAGGTGTTGCCGTCGCCGTTGTTGCGGATCGCGGCGTGCACGATCCCCACCGCTGCGTCCGTCGCCGTCCCGACCATCTCGCGCTTGGTGTAGGCGCAGATGGTCCCTTCGAGCTTCTTCTGGTTCGAGCTCACCTCGGCGACCTCTGCGGCCTCCGCCTTGAAGATCGAGCAGACGCCAACCCAGAACACCGTGTCCTCGCGCAGCTTCGGCGAGCGAAGGCCGCAGAGCGCGTCGGTCATCCCGTAGAATTCGCGCGCCATCGGGATCGAGGATTCGTCGAGCGTGATGGTGTCACAGGCGTGCTCGAGCGCGTAGCCGCGCATCTGCGGCGCCGTCAGCATCAGCTTCTTGGCGCGTGAGGTCTCGTTCGCCTTGAGCGAGCCGCTCGTGAACGCGCTCGCCAGCAGCTTCTCGGCCATCGCCTCTTCATATGCCTTGTAGGAGAACGCGCCCACGCGCGCTGCGAGCTTGCCCCCGACGATGTCGCGCTTTGCCAGGTTCTCCGCGCAGCACTCGCGCAGCGGCTCGGAGCTCGCGCTCATGGCGCAGGAGAGCAGGGCGACATCGCCACTCGTGGTCACCTCTTCGAGCGTCCCGAGCGCCTCGGCCCACTGGCACGTGGCCTCCTCCCCCTTGCTGCTCTCGATGCGCGTCCACCAACGATCGGTCAAAAGATCCGCGAGCGTCTCGCGCTTCTCCTGCGAGAGCCCCGGGAAGTTCAAACACGCCCCCGTCAAGGCGGGGTTCCCCTGGAGCGCATCGAGCGCCTTGCCTCGCGCGGTGGGGTCCTTCGAGCCGAGCATCACTCCGCACGCGATCGCCGCGCTCTCCTGATCCTTGCTCTGGATCGCCTGCTGCAACACTCCATAGGCGCCGCGCGATGCCGCTGACTCGAGCGCCCACATCCTCACGTTCACCTCGCGCCACATCATCCCCCCGAGCAACCCGAGCGTCATGCTCACAAAGAGCGCCACGATGGCCGAGGGGAGCATCCTCTTGAGCGAGGATTCATCCTCCTGCGAGGTGCTGATGACGGTCGTGATAAACGTGATAGGCAAGCTCGCCGCGGCCATGATGTAGAGCGGCGTCCACTCCGAGAACCACTGCGTCGCCGCGAGGAACAGAGTGATTCCCAGGCCAACGCAGACAAAGAGCGCAGCAAAGAGCGCCGCCCGCTTCAGGTTGTTCGGGGCGTGGCGCGTCACGACGCTTAAGCTTCCTGGGGCGCTTGTCATAATCCTCGTTTCACTTGGTTGACGCGTTTGGAGAACGTTCGACACGGTGCGCGAGCAAAACGTCCCGAGCAAGAAGAGCGCCTGACCGCAAATGCCTCCCTTGATTCAAAGAAGGACGCTCCCAAAAGGTATCTCCTGGAAGCGGGGCGAAGTTGTCAGGTTACAAGCTCTTTCTTTCTCTCACTGGCATGATAACAGAGCTTGCCAAACCTTGAAAAGATGGATCTCGACGCCGCCGTGGCGCGCGCGACACCCTCGGTTTGACACCGCGCGCGTGAATGTGTCATGACCTTGCCCTGGCGCCTGTCACCCCGCCAGAGGCCTCGCCATTTCGTGCCACGGCCTCTCGCTTCTCCAAATCGCTGGGCGCCTCTGACAAAAAAGAACCTTCTCCTCTGGAGTCGACGCGCCATGGGTTCCTCCGCTTCTTCTGCTTCGATCGCCCCGGATGCCTCCAAGCTCTCGCCAGAGCTGCTCGCTCAGCATAGCCTGATCACGGGCTTTCCGGGATTTATCGCCGCGCGCCTCGTGCGCCAGTTGCTCGACCTCACGCCCGCCGAGCACAGGTTCGTCTTCCTCGTCCTCCCCTCCATGACGCACATCGCGCGAGAGCGCCTCGACGCGATCGCGCAGGAAGATGACCGCCTCGATGGTCGATGGGAGATCGTCGAGGGCGACATCACCGAGCCAAACCTTGGCTTTGATCAAGAAACCTACACGCGCCTCACCGAGAGCATCGGCATCGTCTGGCATCTGGCGGCCATCTACGATCTCGCCGTCGCCGAGCAGATCGCCTACAAGGTCAACGTCACCGGCACCATTCACGTGCTCGATTTCTGCCTCGCCTGCAAAAACTTCAAGCGCCACAACTACATCTCGACCTGTTACGTCTCCGGCGATCGCACCGGCATGATCTACGAGCGCGAGCTCGACATGCGCCAGGGGCATAAGAATCACTACGAGGAGACCAAGTTCTGGGCCGAGGTCGAGGTTCAGCGCCGCTGGCAAGATATCCCCACCGCCATCTTCCGCCCCGGCATCGTCATCGGGGACTCGCGCACCGGCGAGACGGATAAGTACGATGGGCCATACTACATCTTCAAGTTGTTGCACCGTTTGCCCGCGTGGTTGCCGCTGCCAAACATTGGCGCGGGGACGAGCGTCGTGAACCTCGTTCCTGTCGACTTCGTCGTCGACGCCATGACGCGCATTGGCCTCACCGAGAACGCGGACCAACGCGTCTACCAGCTCGCCGATCCAAACCCCATGACCGCTGGCGACATCCAGGCGCTCGCCCTCAAGCTCCTCGATCGCCCCGAGCCCAAGGGCGCCATCCCCGCCTCGCTCGTCGATAACGTCATGCGCGCCGAGCGCGTCGAGGAGCTCCTCGGCGTCCCCCGCGAGAGCGTCATATACTTCAATCACGACGCGCGCTACGACTCCACCAACACCCAGCGCGCGCTGCGAGAGACCTCCATCCGCTGCCCCCACCTGTCGACCTACCTCATCCACCTGATCGACTACTTCTTGCGCAACCCCGAGAAGGGCTTCCTCGACAACCGCAAGTTGTGAGCGCTTCCCGCGCCCTGCGCGATGCACGCCATCAAATCCACGCCGCCCCGAATACAGATCCGCGCGCCCGCAGTTGAACGCTGTTGTCTGGATCTCTATACTCCTTCATCGTGGCGTGGTGTTTGTCGAGAAATCGAAATGTTTTAAGCGGGTTTGTGCGCCACGCTTTCGGTCCGTCATTCGGGCTCGTTTGCGGCTTACACAAAACAACACCGCCCTCTAATTCGAACCTCACGGGGCCTCCCGTGCGTATCTCTATTGTTGCATGAATGGAGCGCGCGGTGGTGAATGGCCTCTTTTGCCAAATCGACGAGATGAACGTGAGCATTGGGAATCAAAGCGTTGTGATGGACTCGATCCGCAAGATCTGTTGGGCGCTTTGCCTGACGTTGATGTTCGCCATGGGCTGCGGGGATGGTTGCGATGATCAGACACCCGTCGATGAGTCCCCCGACGCGGCGATGCAGGATATGGGCGAGGGCGCAGGTGATATGCCCACGCAGCCCGGCGAGGATATGGGCGAGCCCGATCTCGCGGCGCCGCAGGACATGGGGGGCGAGCAGGACTTGCCAGACCCGATGCCTGATATGGACGTCAATCCTCCCGAGGATATGACGAACCCACCTCGTGATATGAACCCACCCGAAGACATGGGGCCGCCCGATATGGAGGTCACCGATCTTCGCGTCGACGCGGTGATTCCTCCACGCGGCCCTGTCCGTGGCGGGACGCCTTTTGTCGTCGAGGGAGCAGGCTTTACGACCTCCTCGGTGGTCTTCTTTGGCCCGGAGCGCACCGAGGTCGAGCTTGTCGATGGCAACCTCGTTGGCCTCACTCCAGAAGGCAGCGCTCCTGGCGCTGTGAACGTGCGCGTGATCGATCCTGATCGTGGCGATGAGACCTTGATCGGAGGGTTCACCTACACCGCCACGCTCGAGGTCTTCGACGTGGTCCCCTCACGCATCCCGACCACGGGTGGCGTCGAGGTCGAGGTCACCGGTACAGGTTTTGACGCCGACACGCGCGTCAGCCTCGCGGGCCAGACCGCGCTCCGCCACACCGTGGTCGACGAGTACACCATGCGCGTCATCGCGCCGCCCGGACCGAAAGGTGTCGCGGATGTGCGCGTCACCAACCTCGACGCTTCTGTTGTCTTGCCCGAAGGGGTCGAGTACTTCGCGCCGCTCGAAATCACCGCCGTGCGTCCCGCCACGGGGCCTGTTGCTGGTGGGCAGGATGTGCAACTCGTCGGCAATGGCTTCGAGCAAGGGATGACCGTCGAGTTTGGCGGACGCCTGGCAACACTTGGCGCCGTCTCGGCGGCAGGTGACGAGGCCACCGTCACGACCCCCTCGGCATCTGGCCCAGGGCTCGTCGACGTGCGCATCGTCAGCCCGAGCGGCGACGCCATCATCGGCCAGGACCTCTTCTACTACAGCGATAGCGCTACCCCGGAGCTTGTCAGCATCACCCCATCTTCCGGCCCTGTCTCGGGCGGGAACGAGGTCGTGCTCCTTGGCGCGAACCTCGATGTGCCAGGGCTGAGCGTTGATTTTGGTGGCGCTGCCGCGCAAATCACCATGGACAAAGGGCCTGGCCACCTGCGCGTGCTCGCACCCGCAGGCAACATCGGTCCTGTCACGGTGACTATCACCGATGGTGTAAACAGCGACGCCATCATCGATGGCTATGCTTACGTCGAGGACCTCTGGATCGACCGCCTCACTCCAAACTCGGGCGACGTCGCGGGTGGCTATCCTGTTGTCATCGAAGGAGAGGGCTACACGGGCGCCACGCGCGTGACCTTTGGTGGAGTTCAGGCGCAGTTTGTCGTCGACTCTCCCACACAAATCACCGCCACGGCGCCCGCGCGAAGCGCTGGCATCGTGGACGTCTCGGTCGAGCGCGGTGATGTGCGCGCGACCTTCAAGGACAGCTTCACCTACACAGAAGATCTCGAGGTTCATGGCTTCTCGCCAGTGCGAGGCTCCATCGCCGGGAACACCTACGTGGAGGTCAGAGGCCGAGGCTTTGTCGGTGATATCGACGTCATGTTCGGCCAGCAGGCCGCCGCCGATGTGCAAATCCTCGACAGCCAGACGCTCGCAGTGCGCACACCACCTGTCATGACCCCGCAATCGGTCGAGGTCTCCGTCGCTGCTCGCAACAACCTCCCCGTGGTCGCTGCCGACAGGTACACCTACTTTAACCCAGGCGCGCGCTTTGGCGGCGCCTGGGGCGGCCCCATCGCTGGCGCGGTCAATGTCACCGTGTACTCGCAAGGGGGAGGGCCGCTCGAGAACGCGTTCGTCATGCTCTCCACACGTCCTGACACGCAATACCAGGGGCTCACCAACGCCAACGGCATGGTCACCCTCTCTGGCCCTGATATCTTCGGTGACCAGACCGTGACGGCGACCGCCGCCGGTTACTCCAGCGCGACCGTCCAACGCGTCGACGCCGAGAACATCACCATCTTCCTCTCGCCGCCTCCGAGCAATGGGACGCCTCCTGCTGGTCCTTCTCCTGCGACCTTCACCGGGCATGTCTCCGGCTTGAACAAGCTCGCCGAGCCCGGTCCTACCGAGTTCCAGATGGCGATTGTATACACCACGCAGGCGAATCCCTTCCAACCTAACCCACCGCCAGGAAATGGTAACGTGGTCCTTATGGATGGGCAGTATACGCTGACCTCGCGTCTCGGAGACCTCGCGCTCATCGCCGTCGGCGGCCTGTATGACAACGCGACACAGACCTTCACGCCGCTGCGCATGGGCGTGGCGCGCTACCAGTTTGCTTCGGAGGGGCAAACCTACAACGTCGATCTGGACCTCGATATCCCGCTCGAGCAGACGCTGCCCGTCAAAATGAACAACGCGCCCTCGGGTCCAAATGGACCCAATGGCAACTCCGTCAAGACCTGGCTCGATTTTGGTTTTGAAGGGGTCTTCGGGAACCTCCCGTTGACCGAAGGCATGGGCAACCTGCAAGTCGTCGAGCACCTGCCGCTGCTCACTGGTCAGATCGCGGACGTGACGCTGTTTATCGAGGCGGGCTCCTACACCAACGGAGATGCGCCTTACAGCATCGGCCTCGCGCGCGATGTCACCACGCTCAACCAGGTGCTCGAGATCGAGATGCTCGGCGTCCCCGAGGTCATCTCCCCGACGTCTGGAAACTCACCGCTCAATGGGTTGGTGACGTTTAATTACAACTCGCCCACGCAGCCGGATCTCTTCTACGTGCGCGTGCAGACCTTTATGCAGGCCACCCGCTGGGAGGCGTTCATCCCTGGCAACGCGACCAGCGTCAGGCTGCCGACCTTCCCTGATTTCTCGCACCTGCCGCCTGACCAGCGCCCCGCGCCTTATACCGGCGAGCAGCTGGTGCTGTTGATTATCGCCATCAAACAGCCTGGCCTCGATCTCAATAACTTCTCTTACGCCGATCTTAGCCAGGATAAGTGGACCGCATACTCGCTCGGGTTCCAGATAATTACCTTGTGAACGAGCCCTTTAAAGGGAGCAGCTTCGCCATGACCGACGCACATCACCTCGCCACCAGAGGACTTCGCTTGCTCGGCCTCTCACTCCTGCTCGGTGCCGTCCTCTTTTCAGGATGCTCCGGGTGCGGCGATGAGCTCGATCCCCCAAGCCAGGACGAGATGGGCGATTCGGGGAACCCCTCGGATATGCCCGGCCTGCCTGATATGCCTCCCTCCACCGAGGACATGCCTCTGGACCCAGAGGATATGGACGGCATGGACATGCAGCGCCCGCCTCGAAAGGACATGCCGATCTCGATGTTCGATTTTGGCACCCCGGACATGGCCGAGATCCCCTTCACCGTAAGCGCCGTGGTTCCTCCTTCGGGACCGCTCGCGGGCGATACGCTGGTGCGTATCAATGGCACCGCGCTCGAAGAGGGCACGCGTGTCTTCCTCGGCGGCGTCGAGATGGAGGTCGAGGTCCTCGGCGGTGTCCTCATCGGTCGCACGCCACCTGGCTCTGCGCCTGGTCCTGTCTCGCTCAAGGCGGTCTCGCCAGATGGTGACGTCGCGGATCTGGAGGATGCCTACACCTACACGACCACGCTCCGCATCGACGAGATCTCACCGGCGATGGTTCCCACCACGGGCGGCGTCGAGGTCGTCGTGCGCGGCGCCGGGTTTGGAGAGCGCGCCGCGATAAGCTTCTCGGGCACCGACGCATTGCGCGTCGAGTTCGTCGAGGACACCTTGCTTCGCGTGATCACGCCACCGCGCCCCAGAGGGCCTGCGGATGTACGCCTCACCACGCCTGATGGCTCGCTTGTCCTCGAGGACGCGATCACCTACTTCGAGCCGCTCTCGATCGAGCGCATCACTCCCGCCGCTGGTCTCACCGCTGGGGGGGATAGCGTCGTCATCAAGGGCAAGGGATTCGAAACCGGCTCGAAGGTCTTCTTTGACGGCGAGCCAGTCGCGGTGGGGGCTGTCAGCGCGCAGGCAGGGACGATCACGATCACGACTCCGGCGCATGCTCCCGGCAGCGTGGATGTCAGCGTCCAGAACTCTCGCGAAACAGCGCTCCGGCTCGATGGCTTCACCTACCTCGCAAACACATCTCCCACGTTGCTCTCGGTCGATCCTGCCTTTGGCCCTGAAGCGGGCGGTCAGGAGGTGTTTGTCACAGGTTATGGATTCGATGCTCCTGGGGTAGAGGTCCTCTTTGGCGCATCCAGTGCGATGATCCTCGAGGCCGCGCCGACCTATGCGCGCGTGCAAACGCCCGCGCGCGCTCCCGGCGCAGTCGATGTCGTGATGCGCGATGGGAGCGGCGAACTCGCGAGGTTGTCCAACGCTTACGAGTATAGACCTGCGCTCGCCATTGACTCCGTATCCCCTGATATGGGCGGCGTCGAAGGAGGGCTCTCGGTGACGCTGACGGGTCAGAACATCGGTCAGGCCGAGCGCGTCTGGTTTGGAGGTCTTCGCGCCACCATCGCTGATCGCCCCGGCACAAATTCCTTGATCGTGACCACCCCCGCACATACCGCAGGCGCGGTCGCCGTGCGCGCCGAGCGCGCGGGGATCGAGGCGACGCTGGAGGATGCGTTCACCTACACCGAGCCGCTCGAGGTCTGGGGCTTCACGCCAACGCGCGGCGCGGTGGCCGGGCAGACGTATGTCGAGGTTAGGGGACGAGGATTTCTCGGCGCGCTCGAGGCAAGCCTCGGGGCCAGACGCGCGCCGCTCGTGCGGCGCATCGACAGAAACAACCTCTATCTTTACACGCCCGCGGGGGCGCCAGGAGAGGTCTCGCTTACAGTGAGAGGGCCGCAAGGAGAGGACGTGGCGCCTTATCCCTTCCTCTACTTTAACCCCGCCACGCGCTTTGGCGGCGCATCGGGCGATGGCGTCACAGGATCTGTGAACGTCTCGGTGTTCGCCACCGGCGGCGCCCCGATCGAGAACGCCTTCGTGATGCTCTCGACGCGCCCCGATACGCGCTACCAGGGGATGACCGATGTGAACGGACAGCTCACGCTGTCCGGGCCAGATGTGCTCGGCTCACAGAC
Organism: Myxococcota bacterium; assembly: GCA_036155555.1. Lineage (GTDB taxonomy): Bacteria > Myxococcota_A > Bradymonadia > Bradymonadales > Bradymonadaceae > JAYZVO01. The sequence continues at coordinate 72,997 of JAYZVO010000066.1, read as the reverse complement.
CGTGACCGCTACCGCGGCGGGCTACTCCAGCACCACGGTGACCGCAGTGGACGCCGAGAACGTCACCATCTTCCTGAGCCAGCTTAACCCCAGGCCAGGATCAGGCGCAGGAGATCCTCCTCCGTTTGGCATCATCCGGGGCACCGTCACCTCGCTCGGCAAACTCGCCGACCCCAACGATCAAAGCACCTATGATATGGCAATTGTCGGCACGACCTCGCCATACCTCTATGGTGGCAACCCCAACCCGGGGGAGGGGAGCGTCGTGATCGGGCAAGGGGACTACGAGATCGTCTCGCGCATCGGAGACCTTTCTGTGGTGGCGCTTTGCGGCGTCTTTAACGAGACCACCGAGACGTTTGATCCTCAGTTCATGGCCGTCGAGCGCTACCTCGTGGTCAGCGATCAGAACACCTATGATGTGGATCTGTTGTGCGACATCCCGCTCGACAAATCACTCGACGTCAAACTCGTCAACCCGATCTACAACCCAGAGGGTCCCGACAACAACGTCGTCGAGGTGTACTGGGACTTTGGCTTCGAGGGTTACTTCCCTTCACCTGTTCGCGGGCAGGGTCTCTCCGATATTATCAACGTGCCGAGGTTGCCCTCGCTCGCAGGTGACCTCGCGGACGTGAGCTTCACCGTCGTCGGAGGAAGTTATACAGGGCTCTTTTCGCCATACACCGAGACCTCCATCGAGGATGTCACAGACACCGCGCAGGTGCTCTCGCTCCCTCCATTGCTCGATGTCCCCGAACCTCTCAGCCCCTTGCCAGGAGGGGTGATCGTCAACCGCGAGATCCGCTGGGAGGCAAGAGGGCCATACTTCCCTGACATGTCTGTGGTGACCTTGCGCAACGCAGAGGGAATCCCTGTCTGGACGTTCACCGTGCCTGGAACGCAAACCTCGGTGCGCGTACCCGAGTTCCCGGACTTCTCCGGCTTGCCCGTGGAGCAGCGGCCAAACCCATACACTCAAAATCAGCTCTTTTTGACGATTACCTCCGTGCGCATCCCTCAGTTTAGCTATGATTCCTTCACCTACGAGGACTTTGGCGGCGCGCGTTGGGAGGCATTCTCACTGAGCCGTTGGGCTGTCCAGTTCCCCACACCTTGAGCAGAGAAGGCTTGTTTTCATGAAAGAAATGCTGGCGATTTGGGCGCTGACCACCGTGGTGCTCTTTTTGAAGATGGTGGCGATTGCCCTGGTGCAGGGGTCAGTCAGGATTCGAAACAAGGCGTTTGCCAAGCCGGAAGACGCCGCCGCCTTTGGCAAGGGCGCCAAGGTGCTCGAGAAAGACCTCCCCATGGCCGAGTATGGGCAGCGCGCCTTGCGCAACGACCTCGAGAACATCCCCATGTTCGTCGCCATCTCCTACGCTTACGTCGCGCTCGGCGCATGGGAGCTCGGCGCAAAGATCTACTTCCCGCTCTTTATCCTCGCCAGGATCGGCCACACCTTCTGTTACCTCCCTCCAAAACAACCAGGCCGCACGGTCTGCTACGGCATCGGCTTGCTCACCACGCTCGTGGTCTGCGGTCACGTGGTCTTCGAGGCGATCTCTTCGTTGATGTAGTTTTGGCCTCGCGCGACTGAATCTCGACCTGCAACGAAGCTCCCTCACACATAACTCACTGCCAAATCGAAAGCTCCCCTACTCTTGACCGGAGGTTCACGATGGCAGGCAAAGAGACGCGGCTTGCCGCGGCGCTTTGCCTCGATGGACAAGAGCCGTTTGCGGGAGGCGCACAGAGGATGGGGGGCGACAGTGATTATTGCGCCAGGTGCGCGAGCGCGATCGATGAGAACTGCACCTTCAGCGAGACCTTCTGGCCAACCTCGTAGTTGTTGTATTTGAGGGGATCGAGTGTTGGCTTTGGCCCATCGGGCGCGAGCGCTTTCTTTTGCGCATCCGTCGCGTTTTTCCAATACAACTTGCCGATGCGCACGGTGAAGACCTCGACCGGGTTGCCATCGATGTCGGTGCCATGGTGTTCAGGCTCGATCGAGGTCGCGCGGACGCGAAGCTCGACGTTGTAGGTGTAGTGTCCGGCGGCCTTGTTGATGTTTTGCAGCCTGATCTTCTCGATCGTGCCTTCGAGCGTGTGCACCCCCTCCTTCTCTTTCTCTTCCTTCTCCTCGAGCGCTTGCGTCGAGGTCTCGTTGCTGTTGCCGCTCTTGCCGGAGTTTTTGGTGGAGCTCGTCTCGCGGGGCGCCGTATCGGGTTGCTGCGCGCGCTGATCACACCCCTGCAAGAGCACGAGCATGGACACGAGCACGAGCAGCGAGGTGGTGGTAGAACGTTTCGTTTTCATCGCAGGGCCTCTGTTGCAATCGCTTGTGGAGCCAAAGTTTTACCCGATCCCAGGTGTGTCGACCAGCGCTGCGCTCGTCGCGGTCCATTCGATCGCGAGTTGTTTGTTTTGAGTCGTATTACGATCTTTTGCTTGCTTGGTGTGGGCCGCTTGCCAGGTTACATTCCCTCGATGTACAACCTCGAATCTTCCTCGTAGCGACCGAAAACAGCGCGAGGATTCGAGTGTTTTACCGGGGCAAAGAGGCCCTCTCAATAGAGTCGAGCGCGAGGCAAAAGATGTCTGTAAAGATGACCCCGATGATGCAGCAATACATGGATTGCAAGAAGCGCTACTCGGACGCGGTCCTCTTCTTTCGCCTGGGTGACTTCTACGAGATGTTCTTCGAGGACGCCGAGGTCGTCTCGCGCGAGCTCGGCCTGACGCTCACTTCGCGCTCCAAGGGCTCCGATGTGCCCATGGCTGGCGTCCCTTATCATGCGCACCAGACCTACGTCGCGCAGCTCATCGACAAGGGCTTCACCGTCGCCATCGCCGAACAGCTCGAGGACCCGAACGACGTCAAGGGTGTCGTCAAACGCGACGTCGTGCGCGTGATCACGCCCGGCGTGGTGCTCGATACGGACAACCTCGAGGCAAAGGCGCCAAACTATGTCGCCGCCATCGACACGCTCGGGAGCGGCCTGGGCACCGGCTTCGGGATCGCCTACCTCGACGTCTCCACGGGTGATTTTCGCGCCACAGAGGTCGCCACCATCAACGACCTCATCTCGGAGTGCCACCGCATCGAGGCAAAGGAGCTGCTCGCGCCCGAGTACGCGCAAGAAGCGCTGGCCGAGCTCGAGCCCCACCTCAAGCACTGCTTCCTTCGCTACAAACACCGCGCATACTTCGACCCCGACGGGTTGCTTCGCGCAGTCGCCAAGGGCCCCAGGCTGCAAGAGGACATCGAGGTCGACTCTTACTTCCTCGACAAGGATCAGGTCGCCACGGTCCTGGCTGGCGTCAACACGCTCTCGTTCCAATCCCCTGAGCTCGTCGGCAGCGCCGCGTCTGCGGTGTTGCGTTACGTGGTCAAGACCCAACGCGGCGTCCCCTCGCACGTGCGCACGATCCAACCCTACCGCGCGAACTCCTTCCTCGTGATCGACGAGTCGACAAAGGCCAACCTCGAGTTGACCGAGACCCTGATGGGCGGTCGCAAGACGGGCAGCCTGCTCCATGTCATCGACAAGACCGTGACCGCCATGGGGGGGCGCAGGTTGCGCCACTGGCTCAACTATCCGCTGGTCGACCTCGAGGGAATCACCGCGCGTCATGACGCCGTCGAAGAGCTCGTCAAGTACCCCGCCATCCGCGAGGATGTGCGCGGCGCGCTCGATGACGTCTATGACATCGAGCGCCTCTGTGGTCGCCTCTCGGCAGGCACCGCGAACGCCAAGGATCTTCGCGCCTTGCTCGCCACCCTCGAGGTCATCCCTCAGATCAAGGACATCCTCGAAGAGACCCGCTCTGATCTTCTGCTCGCGCTCAACGAAGCGCTCGACCCTTGCGAGGAACTCTGCGCGTTGATCGACAGCGCCATCGTCGAGAATCCCCCCACCGCGCTCACCGAAGGGGGCATCTTCAAGTTTGGCTACAACGAGGAGCTCGACGAGATCCTCGACCTCTCGAGCAATGGCAAGGATTGGATGCTGCGCTACGAGGCGGAGCAGCGCGAGGAGAGCGGCATCTCGAGCCTCAAGGTCAAATACAACAAGGTCTTTGGCTACTACCTCGAGATCACCAAATCCAACCTCGACAAGACCCCTGACAATTACATCCGCAAGCAAACACTCGCCAACGCCGAGCGCTTCTTCACCCCCGAACTCAAGGAGATGGAGGAGAAGGTGCTCGGGGCAGAGGATCGGCGTCAATCACTCGAGTACCGGCTCTTCGAGGAGCTTCGCCAAAAAATCGGCGGCGACATGGGCCGCCTCATGCAAACCGCCAGCGAACTCGCAAACCTCGACACACTCGCCGGGCTCGCCGAACTCGCCGTGCGGCGCGAATACTCGCGCCCCAACATGACCGAGAGCCAGAGCATCGAAATCACCGAGGGGCGCCACCCCGTCGTCGAGACCACGATGACCGATGGCGAGCGCTTTGTTCCAAATGATATCCACCTCGAGGAAGGGCGCAGGCTGGGGATCATCACCGGGCCGAACATGGCAGGTAAGTCCACCGTGATTCGCCAGGTCGCGCTGGCGAGCTTGCTCGCGCAGATGGGCTCGTTCATCCCCGCCAAAAACGCCACGCTCGGCGTCGTCGACAAGATCTTTAGCCGCGTCGGCGCCAGCGACAACCTCGCCAAGGGGCAGTCGACCTTCATGGTCGAGATGACCGAGACCGCGTTCATCCTGAACAACGCCACCGCGCGCAGCCTGATTATCCTCGATGAGATCGGGCGCGGCACGGCGACCTATGATGGCCTCTCGATCGCCTGGGCTGTGGCCGAGTACCTGCACAACGCCATCGGCGCCAAGACCCTGTTCGCGACCCACTACCACGAACTCACAGAGCTCGCTGACGACCTCTCGGGCGCCTTCAACATGAGCATCGCCGTCAAGGAGTGGAAGGACGACATCATCTTCCTGCGCAAGCTCGTCGATGGTCCCGCCAACCGCTCTTATGGCATCCAGGTCGGCCGACTCGCGGGCTTGCCTGCCCATGTCGTCACGCGCGCCAAGGGGATTCTCGAGCTGCTCGAGGCGGGGCACTTCGAACAGCTCGAAGCGGACGGCGAGCGAAAGGACCCTGCGCAGCTTGCCAGGGAGCGTGAGCTCGCGGCGAAAGCGCGCGCGCGCCTCGAGAAACCCCCGGTCGGGCAAACCGCGCCAGCGCCCGCTCCCGCTCCAAAGGTCGAGCCAAAGCAAGAGGTCGCGCCTGCGCCCGAAGCAGCGCCGCAACCTCCCACGCCACAACCTGTGCAACAGCAACCTCAGCTCTCGCTGTTTGGCGGTGGTTCCAGCAAGGAAGAGCAGGCCGTGCTCGACGAGCTTCGACAGGCAAACGTCGCCAACCTGACGCCGATCCAGGCGCTCGTCTTGCTCGACAAGCTCTCTCGTCAGCTTGGCTGATTTGTTGTGATGCGGTGTGCATGATAGCCATCGAAAAGGTATGCTTCTCTCGTCATTTACACTGACCGACGAGGAGAGGCATGGCCATGAGCGATCGATCCCCACACGACTTTCGACAAAACTACACGCAATTTTTCAAGGCGTGGTTTCATCTCCTCGAAAGTGATGCGCCCCGAAAAGGGGAGTTCACGACGATGATGTTCTTTGCGTTGAGTATCGCGGAACAACTCGGGCGCACCCAGCTTTGCTACCTGTTCGAGGACGCCGTCAAGACCTGGGAAGGTTGGCCAGATCACACCTTTGCAGAGCCCGAGCCAGGATCACTTCGAACACCCGAACAATTCGAGACCATCTTCGAGGTGTTCGGGTCAGATGAGATCCAACAACATTTCCCCGTGCTCGAGCTCTTGACTCCTGACTTGCTCGTGCGCTGGCAGGAACATTTGGGGCGTCAGATTCTCCCGGCCAGAGACCTCGAGCAACAAGCAGACGGTGTTGTCTCGTGGGCGGAAGGGCATGATCGAGAGCGCTTTGTCGCGCCACTCGATGAGATCGATGATGTGGGCAACCTCCTGTTCGGCATCGAACTCACGGACAAACACCTCGAGTTTTGCAGCAGCGGCTATGTCAACATCCTCCAGGATTTGCAGCTCGCCATGTGGCATCGCCTCGAGGTCCTGTCCGCCAGGGGCGCCAGCGTTTTCCTTCCCCAGGAGCATGTCGAGCTGTTGCTCGAACGCCCGGAGCTCGCAGAGTGGCTGTTTCTCTTTGACGCCATGGCTGGCGTCGAGCTGGGGGATGCGGGCCTCTACGCGCGTTACGCGGTCTTTGGCGGAGGAAAGGCGCCGATCAATGCGCTCACGTTGACGGGAGCCTCCTTTGTGAACGCCGCGATGACGCCAGCGCTCGAACGGCTGGCGTTGGTCGATTGCGAGGAGAAGACCCTCGCGACGTTTTTCGAGCGAAAGAGCGAGGTGCCTGACCTGCGCGAGCTAAACATTCAGGGTGGCAAGCTCGCTGGCGCAAAGATCGTCGAGGAGATCAGCACGGGGGGCGCTTTTTCGAAGCTCGAGCGGTTGCGGTTGAGCGGGTTGGAGTTGGAGGATCGGGCGCTGGAGATGCTCGGAGAGTCGGCGTTCCAGTGGCTGCGTGGCCTGGACCTGGAGGATAACCCGAGGGTGAGCGGGAAGGGGCTCGCGACGCTCTTTTCTCACTGGAAGTTCTCGGAGCTCGAGGAGTTGTGCCTCGATGGCAACCCCGCCGATCGCATCCTCGCCATCGGTGACGCGACCTATTCGAGCTCGCTCCGCTCGCTGGTGGCCAGGAGATGCACCGTGGCGCCGGATATTGCCCGAGAACTCTCGCAGATGACAGGCTTTGAATCACTCCAGGCGCTGGACCTCTCGAGCAACGCGCTCGGGGTCGAGGGGGCGACAGCGATCGCGGCGTGGCCGAGGTTGCGGCGTTTGACCTCGCTCTCTCTGCAAAACGCGCGCGTTCGCGACGAGGGCGCCCGTGTGATCGCGAACTCGGTGTCGCTGCAAAAGCTCGAACACCTCGACCTCTACCACAACCAGCTCTCGCCGGTGGGCATCCGCGCGCTGGCAGAAGGGCGCCTCGAGAACCTTCGCGCGCTCGATGTGGGCCTGAACAATCTCGATCTTGCTTCGCTGCGAAAGCTCATCACCGCACCTGTGCTCTCGAAGCTCGAGTATCTGTGCCTTGGCAACAACCTCGACGCCAGCATCCTCGGGGTCATCCTCGAGGAGAGCGAGCTGTTCGCGCTGCAAAAGCTCGTGGTGTTTGTCAGTGATTTTCAACCCGAGCATATCGACGCCTTCCTGCGCGCATCGAGTATGCCCAACCTCGAGCAAGTTCATGTTTATACGCGGCGATCTGGCCTCGCCAGCAAGAGCTTTGGTATCCCATTGATCCCCTTCCTCGAGGTGCACCCGATCGAAGAGGCATCCAGTCGCATCACGCACGCTCCAGCGACTTCGATGGGGCCGCTGCGAAAGATCTTCGAGCAAGCCTCGCGCGCTTGATGGCCTCCTTGCTTTTTTGGGGCAACGCACACGAAACGCGCCGCCAGGTCCACGGCGTTCTTCGCGAACCACCAAAGGAAACACCCGGCGATCCTGGCACGCTATTTGGTGGTGTAAAAGCGTGGCAAAGGCGACGGGTTAGAGAACCCTGGCGCCTTTCTCGTGCTCGAAGTATTTCCAAATAGCGTGCCAGGATCGCCGACCGAAAACTTATGCGAACCCGGCGCTCCGAGACACCGGAGCGCGCACGGCTTCACGCGATAGACACCGTTTTGCATCACCAACTGCTGTGGTAAACCACGAGGTAGGTTTTCTGGTAACGGCACGCATCGAAGGATGAGGTGATGAGCAGACTCGGAGTGATGCTTCTCGTGTGGGGCGCAAGCCTCGCGTTGGTTTCCTGCGCTGGTGGGAAGAAGAACGAGAAGAAGGATGAAGATCAGGGTGACCCTTCAGCCTTCCTCGATGATCCGGTGGAGAAGCGCCCGGTAAAGCCAAAGAAGATGGGCGTGGTGATGATCCCTTCGGCCCCCTCCGAGGTGGGCATCGAGCTTGATGGCAAGCCTACAGGTTGGGACCTCGACAGGGAGGCGCGCGTCTTCGACGACGGCAAGAACGTCGAGGATGGCGGTCGCATGCGCAGTGGCGCGAGCGATGCCTCGATGCGCGTGGCGATGAAGGCGGACGAGGGCTACCTCTACTTCTGGCTCGAGTCCTTCGATGACGTGATCATCGAGGATGATGATCGCGGCGGACTGCCCGTCGATGGGCTCGTCTTGTGGTTGCGCGATCCTGGCCTCGAGCGCGTCGCCAACAGCTTGCCCGAGGGCACCGGCACGCGCGGTGAGATCGTCACGGATCTGGCGCTGTTGTTCACGCCAGATGGTCGCGTGCGACGGTATGACTCGACGAAACCCTTCGAGAAGAGCGCGGTGCGTTGGGTGCCGTTTAAAACCGACAAGGGTTGGGGTGTCGAGCTCGCCATCGCCGCCGAGGTCTTCCCTCACGTTCACTCCTTCCCCATCGAACAGATCGCCTTCCGCGTCGAACTTCTCGATGGCGACGACACCAAGCGCCCCGGCGTCCAGACCCGCATGAGCATGTTGCCAGACCAGCGCGATGGCTCCCCGCGCTTTGCCATCGCCGACACTGGCGGCATCCTCCCGCATGGCGACGCCGTGGGCGATGTCTCACTGCCCGACCCGATTGGCTTCTGGACGCGCGGCAAGGAGAAGCAGTGGAACTTCACGAGCATCGAGCATGTCCCAAGGCTGTGGCGCTACTTGCAACAGGATGACGCCTTCAGAGAACAGATCTCGAAGGACCCCGAGCTGGACCGGGTCTGCAACCTCGCCAACTTCGATCGCCACCTCGTCGACGTGCTCGAGTCGCGCAGCAAACGCCACCGCGTCGGCCTGATGGTATGCGCCGCGCGCGAGGTCAAGGGCTCGTGCAAGGGGGGCGCGAAGACGCGGCTTTACTGGTTGCACTACGTGCCCGATGGCACCGGCTGGTTCTTTGACGAGGCGACCGATGTCCTGGGCGCCGACTTGCCCCAGTGCTACCGAGAGGCGAACAAGGGGAAGCCGTTGCACACCAACTTCTCGCTCCTCCCGCTCGAGTTCTACGGCAGTGATATCTGGCTCGTTGGCTTCAAGCGCGCCCTCGAAGAGCGCGACTACACCGAGGAGACGCTCGGCGCCTGGATCATGAACAGCACCCGCAAGAAGGGAGGGCTTCTTCGCGAGGTCGTCATCTCGCGCACCGCCGCAGAGGGACGCGAGCGCCTCCAGACAAAGACCTCCTCCTACTTCGTGCAGGTCGACGGCAACAAGGGGCTCGACATGTGCGAGCTCGAGCGCGCCGACCCGCAAACATGCGCCTCACATAACCAGGGTTGCCGAAACTACGAGCGCGGCGGCGGCACCGAGGTGCACCTGCACACATGGCAGCCAGACAAGCAAAAGTTCGATCGCTACATGCTCTCCAAACACCCGCGCTGCAAGCACGACTTCGACTTCTCCAGGCGCGAAGGCTTCCTCTTGCTCCACACCGGCACGCGCGTCGGCTTGCTCCCCTCGGTGGCCAACGATTGATTTCTCGACCTTCGGTCTCGGTGGGAAGCATTGATGTGCAGTGAGTTATGCGTGGTTTTTCTTCAATGCCCTCTTTCGCTCCACGTCTGATTTTATCGGTATAACGATCAGTCTAGCAGTTGGTGAACCTCCTCCCTGAACCTAAAATCAGTGGGGTAGGGGGAGGTTTGTGCGAAACCAACGTACGCTGGAGCGATGTGATGAAGTTATCCGAGATCCTGGGATCGATCGGCAAAATCCAACCCGAAGCTGTGGGCTGTGATGGGTTCCCCGTGTTGGCGGCGGACCCCTTGAAGGCCGCACACATGGTGCTCAACGACTTCCTCGAGCAAGCGCGTGAGGGCTTTGGCAAGGAGGAGTGGTCTGCCTCGGACACGGACGCAGGCCAGACCTTGCTCTCGGCCACGGATCGCGTTCGCGGGGACGCCGTCTGCGCGTTGTTCGCGCGCGTCACCTGGATCACGCAACAATCCTACTTCATGCGCGAGCAACGCACGGGCGCGCTGCTGGCCATGCTCGAGCGCCTGCTCTCGAAGGGGACAGCTTACAGGGCGACCTCGCTCGGAGAATCACTCGAGCTGTTGGGGAGCCTCGCGCACACGAGCGGCGCTCCGATCGCCTGGGGGGCTTTCTTGCGCAGTGTCGAGGAGCACCTGGCGAGCCATGGGCTCGAGCAGGTTGTCCTCGTCGGCTTGATGGCGCTCAAGAGCACGCCTCTGTTCAACCTCGAGATCGAGGGCACGGACAGGCACATTCTATCGGTGCGCGTCGAGAAGATGATCGCGGGTTGCCACACCGCACACCTGGAGCTTGGCGAGCCGTGGGCGGACATGATGCACGCCGAGTTGGAGAACCTCCCACCCGAGGAGCAAGCCTCCTGGGACACATTGCTCGATCACCTCCCCTCGACGACGAGCAAGCCGAGCAAGCGTTGGCTCAAGAAGGCAAAAGAGCTCCTCGAAGAGGTCGGCGAGGAGTCTGTGCGCGCGGGCCTGATCCGCTGGCTGCCGCATGTCGGCGAGCGCGCCACGATGAGCTTTGAAGGTCGCCCCGCGTGGGATGCGCGCGCGAGCATCCCTGGCGAGCGAAACGAGGAGCTCTTGCGCGGCATGATCTGGCTCTCGATCCTCGTCTCGGACGAGACCTTGAGCGCGATCATCGGCGAGCTTGCGATGGCCTGTTACAAGAAGCTGCCAAACATCGGGCCGCGCTGTCCAAAGCTTGGCAACGCGTGCATTCATGCGCTCGGTCAAATGAAGGAGCTCTCCTCTGTCGGCCAACTCTGGAGGCTCGAGCAGCGCATCCCATACGCGTCCGCGCAGAAGATGATCGCGCAAGCGATCGAGGGCGCCGCCGAGCGACACGACCTGAGCGTCGAGGATATGGAGGAGCTCAGCGTGCCGACCTTCGGTCTGGACATGAAGGGGAAGATGACGCGCGAGGTCGGCGACTGGCGCTTTGAACTCGAGCTCGACGAGATGCAGCAGATCTCGACGCGTTGGGTGCGCGAGCTGGTCAACGGGCAAGCGCAGTTGTTCTCGTTGTTTGACGGCGAGCAGGAGGTTCGCCAGAACGTCCCGCGCAAGGTTCGCAGCGAGCACGCCGAGGAGCTGGCCGAGCTCACCGCCAGCGCGCGCGAGCTCGAAAAAATCATCCACGTCCAGCGCGACCGCATCGAGAACTTCTACACACAACCTCGCCGCTGGCCCATCCAACAGTGGGTGGCGCGCTATATCCAGCATCCGGTGGTCTCGCGCCACGCGCGCCGGTTGATCTGGACGATCGAGGAGCCAGGGCAGCAACCACAACAGGTGATCTGGCACGAGGATCGTCTGGTCGATGTCACAGGAGAGGTGATCGACCCGCTCTTCTTGCAGCCCGAGACACAGGTCGAGCTGTGGCATCCGCTCGATTCGGCGCCGCGCGTGGTGGACGCGTGGAGGGATTGGTTGTTCGCGCATCGCGTCACACAACCCTTCAAGCAAGCACACCGCGAGGTCTACGAGCCGAGCGGCAATGGCACCGCGCTCGACGCGTGTTTTATCCAGGAGGTCACGCCGCATGTCCTCAAGCAGCACCAGTTCGCTGCGCTGTGCAAGCAGAAGTCGTGGTCATGCAAGCTCCAGGGGACGTGGGAGGTTGGTCCGATGCCCAGGCGCGAGGTTGGCGCGTTCGATATCAGCGCGACCTTTGGCGTGCACGCGCTCAATGACAAGGCGCTCACCACGCGCGCGGGCGCTTATGTATATGTGGTCGGCAACCACGTCAGGTTTGTCGATCGCGAGGAGCGCGCGTTGGCGTTGGCGGACGTCGACCCGGTGATTTTCTCCGAGGTGATGCGGGATGTGGAGTTGTTCGTGCACGTGGCAGGAATCACCGAGGAGCAACTCGACGAGGTCTTGCTCGAAGCGCTGGAAGTGCGCGGCGTCGAGATCAGCCGCCGTGGCAACGAGCAGATGAGCGGCGCGGCGAGGAGCAGGCGCGACGTGCTCGAGCGCCTGCTCCCCGAGCATGGCTGGGGGGATCGCTGCACGCTCGACGGCGTGTTCCTGACGATTCGTGGCGAGGATCAGGATTACACGGTGCACCTGGGGACGGGCATCGTGCGTGATAAACAGCGCCGCGTGGTGGATATCGAGGATTACCGCGTCTCCTCGGGGGTGAGCGCGAGCGATGCGTCGGTGCTCTCGCCGTGGTTGCCGTTCGAGGGGGATGGAATGCTGACGACCTTGATCCAGCGCGCGTGGTTGTTGGCGACGGGTTCGAGGAGGCGAGGTTCGAGGCGCGTTGTTTGAGTGTTTGGTGAGCATTCTGTGCGATTCTCTTGCCAAATGGTCTCGTGGGGAGTATTCAGAAAGGGCTAAAACCCATCCCTCCTCACGCGCCGACATCCTTGTTGGGAGTTGGCGCGGGCGTTCACAGCCGCCATTGAGACGAGAGAGCTCAACACATGGCCACTTCCGGCGCGGTGACTTTCGATAACATCCTCGATGACTTGGAGGGCATCCTCCAAACGCTCCAGGACACCCCGAACCTCTCCTACGGTTCGCTCCAGGAACGTTTGACGTGGAAACCCCACCTCCATTTGATCAACTACATCCGCTTCCTCGAGCAGCAGGGGTGGGTCGATTACGACCGCATCTCGGACAACCTCGCCCTGACAGGCGACGGCGACGCTGCGCTCGATGACGTGGACTCGTGGAGTGACCTGGCGCATGACGCGTTCGAGAGTCACATCTCCATCCCCGACTCGACCGATCCTGAACAGGATTCCCTCGGTTATGATGACTATGACGACGATGATGGCGCGCCGACCTCGATGTTGAGCAGCGCGGACATCGACGGCGTCCTCGATCTGACCGCGGACGTCGAGTTTATCGAGGAGAGTCACTCCGAGCTCGCGCCATCGACCGATCCTGAAGCCGATGAAGAGGGGCTCTACGAGGACTCGATCCCCGACGAGGTTTACAGCGACGCTGGCTCCTACGAGGAGCCAGGAGCATTCGAACCTGTCGAAGACGTCTTCGAACATACACAGGAAGAACCTGAGGCGGTCGCCGAGCATGCGTTCGACGCCCCATCAGAACCGGAGCCCGAGCCTGCGCCAGCAGCGTTCACGCGCGAGCCCGAGCCTGCCCAACCTTACGCATCAAAGTCAGAACCCCAGCCCTCGCGCGCGAGTGAGCCACGGGCCACCGAGCGATACAGTCGCGCAACATCCGAAGAAGGAAGGAAGCCCATGAGCACGAGTTCCTACCAAAGCACGTCTAGTCAATCGTCGAGCGAAGGGCTCTACAACCGCGAAGAAGAGGTCGGCTCTGGCGGTATCGGGACCGTCTATCGCGGCGTGCAAACGCGGCTCGCTCGCCCTGTCGCGATCAAGGAGATCCGCAACATCTTCCACGTGTTCGCCGACGTGCAGCGCGATGATATCATCCGTCGCTTTGTCGAGATCGTGCAGACGCAAGCGTCGCTCGATCACCCGAACATTATCCAGATTTACGATGTGATCTCGGACGCGGATTACCCTTACGTGGTCATGCAGTATGCGCCCAAGGGGAACCTGCGCAACCTGATCGACACGGAGGGGCGCCCGCCGCTCAACGTGGCGATGAGCTACTTCATGCAGATCCTGCACGCGCTCAACTCCGCGCACGAGCAAGGCATCGTTCACGGCGGCCTCAAGCCCGAGAACGTCGTGCTCGATCCGGCCGGGAACGCGCTGCTCACTGACTTTGGCTTGACCCAGGTCGTCGAGCGCGCCTCGGGTGGCGGCGGCAATCAGGTGTATGTCGGCGTCGGCACGGTCGCCTACATGTCACCCGAGCAGTTCATGGACCCGAACCTCGCCAGCGTTCAGTCCGACATCTACTCGCTCGGCATCATGTTCTACGAGATGCTCACGGGCAAAGTCCCTGGCCGTCGCTCGCCGATGCCTTCGAGCTTCTACCCGGACATCCCGCGCAAGCTCGATGATATCTTCGACAAGATGTCGATGGATGATCGCGAGGATCGCTTCACCAACGTGCGCGATGTGCTGCGCGAGATCTACAACGCCCCAGAGGTCATGGAGATCATGGACAAGCGCTCGGGCGTGCTCTTCTTGCGCGACCCGACGGTTTACGGCGAGCTCGGGCTCGGCGAGGGCGCGCAAGTTGCCGATTTGCCTCCGAGCGGAGACACGACGGATTACGGCAGCTACGCGGTCGAGAACTCCTACGAGAACTACAGCGCGCCTGCTGCACCTGCCGAGGAGCCTCACTTCGAGGAGCCCGTCCACGAAGCCGAGCTCTCTCACGAGGAGGCATCCGAGGTCATCGAGGCAGCCGCCGCGCAAGCATCCGAGGCCGAGGTCGCCGAGGTCGAGGCCGAGGCTGGCATCGATGAAGAGAGCGGCGTCCTCGACAAACTCGACAAGTACGGCTCGCTCTTTGACGAGGACGACGATTGAGCGAGCTCCTCTCCTACAAAGGCATCCTCCCCACATTGGGGGAGGATGCTTACGTGGCACCTGGCGCGCGCGTCATCGGGGATGTGGTCCTCGGTGATGGCGCGAGCGTTTGGTTTAACTCCGTGGTGCGCGGTGACGTGATGCCGATTCGCATCGGCGCCCGCACCAACATCCAGGACCTGAGCGTCCTGCATGTCAGCAGCGAGACCTTCGCCACGACCATCGGCGATGACGTCACGGTCGGCCACCGCGCCATCATCCACGGCTGCACTATCGAAGACCGCTGCCTTATCGGCATGGGCGCCATCATCCTCGATGGCGCTTATATCGAAGAGGGGTGCTTGATCGCAGCGGGCGCGCTCGTCCCTCCTGGGGTGCGCGTCCCCGCTGGCAGCGTCTATATGGGCGCGCCTGGGAAGGTGCGCCGCCAGGTCTCACAAGCAGAGCTCGAGAACTTCCTCGAGTCCGCCAAACACTACAGCGAACTGGCCAGGGTCTACGCGAACGAGCGCTGACCATCCGCCAGTGCAATCACTTGCCTGGGCGATGCCCCACTTGCTCCTCGTTGCGATCGGTCGCAGGAGGTGGCGTGGGTGAGAGCGCGCTGATGCGCGCGCGAAGCTCCTCGGTCATCTCGATCTCGACGCTCGCGATCGCGGGCTCGAGCTGCTCCAGATTTCGTGCGCCAAGCAGCGGCGCTGTCACTCCTGGGTGAGACGCCGCCCACGCGACCGCAAGGCTCGCGGGGTGATGCCCGAGCTCGTTGGCCAGCGCCGTGAACTCGGCGGCGATCCTCGCGTAATGCTCCTCACCATAGCGCACACCATACATGGCGTTCTCGGTGATCCTGCCCGAGCCATTTGCCCCATCACGGGTGTACTTCCCGGTCAGGTAACCTCCACCGAGCGTGCTGTAGGGGAAGACCCCGAGCCCTTCACTCTGTGCCATCGGCAACAACTCGACCTCGGCCTGACGCTTTAACAGGTTGTACATCGGCTGGATGCAAACCGCTGGCGCCCATCCTCGCATCGCGCTGACGCCGAGCGCTTTCGCGACCTGCCACGCGGCGAAGTTCGAGAACGCCGGGTAGAGGATCTTGCCGGATTGCACCAGGGATTCGAGGCCGCGCAGGACCTCTTCGAGTGATGCGCTCTCGTCGAAGCGGTGCACATAGAAGAGGTCGATGCGGTCCGTGTCCAGGCGCTTTAGCGAGGCTTCACAGGCGCGCACCAGGTGATAGCGAGAGGCGCCGCGATCATTGGGGCCGCTCCCTGTAGCGAAGTAGGCTTTCGTGGCGATCACGAGGTCATCGCGCTTTCCTTTGATCAGCCTGCCAAGGATCTCTTCGCTGCGACCGTCGGCGTAGATGTCCGCGCAGTCGAAGTGATTGATGCCTGCGTCCAGGCAGCGTTGAAAGAGCTTGCCGCTCATCTCTTCGTCCGCTTGCGCGCCGAAGGTCATGGTGCCCATGCAGAGCTCGGAGACGCGGACGCCTGTGCGTCCGAGGTCGACATACTTCATCGTATCCTCATCGTTCAAAAAAAGGGGAGGGGAGCAGGTTTAAAACCCGAGGACTTCGGGGAGGCGCTCGAGCATCCCGTAGCGTGCATCCTCGGGATCGCTGCCGATCGAGATCACGTCGAGCTTTCCTTTCTCGGTCAGCGGTCCGACGTTGTAATAGATAAAGCGTCCTTGGCCACTGTTTGGATCGAAGAGTTCGCCAGCGGCGCGCGTGCGCTCGAGGATTTGTGTGAATGGCACGCCGACAAGCGACGCGTCCATCACATCCTGCGCGATATAGGCGGGACGTTTCGCGGGAATGAGCCTGTCTACGAGGTACATCGGCGTGCTCGTGCCGCCCCAGCGTCCGTTGCATTCGGTGAGCTTGACCTCGAAGTCGCCGTTCACATCACCGAGGACGAGGAAGTCGAACGAGCAGCGGCCCACATACCCCATCTCCTGGAAGGCGACGCAGAGGTCGAGCGAGGCTTCGCCAAGCGCGCGCTCCACTGGTTTCGGTAGCGTCGATGGGCGACTCCCGAGGAAGACCTTCTCCGGTCCCTCAAGGAGCTGCTCGAAGACCCCGTCAAGCCTCGGCGAGCCTTCGCCAAGCGGCGGAATCCAGAGCTGGGTCGAGGGAGAGAGGTGTGTTTCGGCCCATTGCACCACGAGCACTTGCTCGTCTCCTGGCCACTCGGTGCGCTCGAGGAAGTTCTGCACCAGCGAGAGCGTGGCGGCCTCGTCTCCTTCGAGGATCGACGCCGAGGTGTGCACCTCGTTCCCCATGGCGGAGGCGCAGCGCGTGCGCTTGAGACCGACGGTCGTATGCAAGCTCGCGAGCTCGCGTAGCGAGCGCGCGATCGACTCGGCGGAATCACTCCAGCGCGTGTCCACCAGGATGTGCTCCAGGCCGATAAGGCGCGCGACCTCGTCCAGGCGTTGCTTGTCGTTGGCGATCCAGAGCGCCGAGGGCACGGGCGCGAGCACATGCACCGGGACGCTCGCTTCTCCTTCCAATACGCTCGCCAGTCCCCACACTGCCTCGATGCCCATGTAAGGGTGTACGATCATGCCATCGGCAGCGCGCGCTTTTTTCGAGATGCGCTCGAGCGCATCTCCTCCCGAGCACGCGAGCGCGACCTCGCTCGCTGTCCCTCGTTTCTCCGCCTGCACACACTCGAC
Source organism: Myxococcota bacterium (assembly GCA_036155555.1). Classification (GTDB taxonomy): domain Bacteria; phylum Myxococcota_A; class Bradymonadia; order Bradymonadales; family Bradymonadaceae; genus JAYZVO01. The sequence continues at coordinate 55,785 of JAYZVO010000066.1, read as the reverse complement.
GCGCCCGAGCCCCAGGTGATCGCGGCAATACTCCTCGTACCCTGGCGCTGGCGCCGAGATCGAAGCGAAAAGATCTCCTTCCTTCGCGCGCACGCGTGCGCGATGCTGGTACTCCTCGATGCCCGCGACACCGTCGATAAATGGGATCGCCGAGACATCCTCCAGGTGGAGGATTGGCAACTGGTCCGAGAGCGAGCCGTGCCACTGGCGCTCTTGCTGAGGACCGGGCTCTTCGAAGCGTTTGCCCAGCTCTCCTTGAATGATCTCGCGGATATTTTGGAAACGGGGGCGCTCTTCGGGTGTATCGGTCATGGGTGTTGTCACGTGAAGGTTGGGTAGGATGAGGCTGACGCGCATGCTATCACGGCCTACACGGCGTCGACTTTTGATTTAGCCGTGGAGGAACTATGAGATCGGTCTCGAACACCAATTCTCACCGAATTCGTACAGCCAAAGATCTAACATGCGCGCTCACGCTCGCGCCATGTTTTTCCATGCTCGTCATCCTCGCCATGTTGCCAGGGTGCTCGTCGTGCGGTGACGCGACCTCGAGCAACAACTTCGAGAACGCCGCCAACGCCGATATGTCCGCCGCGCAGGATATGAGCGCTGCCAGTGACATGACCTCCGGGCCAAACCAGGTCACCGTGGACATGTCCATCCAGGACATGCGCGCTGACATGATGTCGCCACAGGATATGACCTCGCGAGACATGACCTCGCAAGAGGACATGCCCGCCGAGTTCGACATGCGGTTTCCTCCGTACGCGTTGTTTTGTCAGGGGGGCGGCAGCATCGGCGGCTCGATCACCTGCGGAGGAGAGCTCGCGCAACGAACCTTCCGCTATGGCCTCTGCATTTGTCGTGACGTCGCCATTTCATCGACCATCTCGATCGATGGCTTCAACAGCAACAACGGCGCCTACATGGAGGGTATCCCTGGCGGCTCGCTCGGGATCAATGGGAACTACAACGGCAACGACGTCTCCGTCGGAGCATCGCTCTGGGTCGGAGGGCAAATCTCTGGCTCAGGAAGCCTCGACGTCGGCGTGAACATGAACGTCGGGGGACAGATCAACACATCAGGCAACGTCAACGTCGGCAGGGACGCCAACGTCAATGGCAACATCCTGATCGCAGGAGACCTCGCTGTCGATGGCGAGCTCGTGCAGCCCACCGGGAGCCAGATCACGAGCCAATCCCGGATGCTCGGCTCACAGCGCGAGGCGCCAGTGAGCTTCCCCGCGCCTTGTGATTGCGAGGACGAGCAACTCATCGATGTCGCCGCCTATATCGCCGAGGCCAGGGATCACAACGACAACGACGAGATGGGCGTCGGCATTCAACCTGGCATGTTCCAGAACCTGACCCAGGACACCGAACTCGATCTCCCCTGCGGGCGCTTTTACTTCACGGATATCCAGGGCAGCGGATCGCTCGTGCTGCGGCTCGAGGGGAGGACGGCGATTTACATCGACGGCAACATCTCGCTCGGTCAATCCTTCGAGATCGAGCTTGGCCCGGAGGCCACGCTCGACCTGTTTATCGGCGGCACGATCACGACCTCGGGAAGGTTTGCCATCGGCGATCCGATGCGTCCTGTCGCCACGCGCGTTTACATGGGCGGGACGGGCACGCTCAACTTCAGCGGCGATGTCTCCATCGCCGCCAACCTGTACGCGCCACGAGGAGAGTTCGCCGTCAGCAGCGGCATCGAGCTCTTTGGCTCCGTGTTGGCAAGCCGTTTAAACACCTCGGGCGATGTCATCATCCACTACGACTCGGCGGTGCTCCAGGCTGGCGAGGAGTGCGAGATGGACCCCCCCGACCCGATGCCCGGCGAGGACATGTCTGGCATGATGCCTGGCGAGGATATGTCGATGGTGCCTCCAGAAGAGGAGGTGTGTGACTCGTGCAGGGATTGTGGCAATCAGGCGTGTGGCGAAGACGGCGAATGCGGCGCGTGCGAGACCCAATACGACTGCTGCTCGCCGCTGATTTGCTTCGAGGGCGAGTGCATCGAGTACCCTGGTTAACCGCGTCGGCTCAGAGCCCGAAGATCCGCTTGGTCAGGGTGGAGTAAAAGATCAGCGTCAGCGCGGGCGCGACGCCGAGGAACAGACCCCAGAAGACCGCGCCGCTGAGTTCTCCTTTCATGAAGTAGAAGATCGCGTAGACGATGCCGAAACCAAGGCCAGCGGCGAACACGAGCGCCTGGAACACCTCGCCGATGTTTCCACCCTCGTCTTGTTCGTCGGGCGCGTCGGTGTTGTAGACGGTGCCACCGACCTTCTTCTCGAGCAGCGGGCGCTCGCGCCCCACTGGCGCGTTGAGCGGTGATTGCTCCTCGTCATCATCGTGTGTGACCGCGGGCGGCATCCTCCGTTCGGAGCGCGAGGACTTGACGGCTGGAGGCATCGAGCGCCCCGACGTTGCATAATCCTCGCGTGTGTCGGTGTAGCCTTGCGAGGTGCCATAGTCCATGTCGTTGATGTCACGGTTTTTGGCTGGCTGATCCTGTGCGGGGCCTTGTTTTGTGAGGAGCTCCTGGTGGAGCTCGGCGAGTTGCTCCTTCGAGAAGTCGGAGTCGACGTCGAAGGCGGCGTCCTCGATGTGATCGGTCATGCCGCGCGAGATCACCGAGGCGCCTGCCGCCGCGCGCTTGTCCGCGCGCCAGAACACCTCGAGCGCCACGTGCGAGAGGTTGGCGAGCGACTCGGTGACCTCGTCGAGGTCAAAGGTCGCGCCGCTGACCTCGCGCGCGCGCTCGAGGTACTCGCGACGAAGATGGAACTCGCGCAGGCAGGCGCGATCCTCGGTCGAGAGCAGCTTCTCGGCGTCTTTCCCGAGGAACAGCGGCCCCGCGATCTCGGGGCGCTCCCAGTTGTCCGAGCTAAACCCGGTGGACTCCAACTCGGAGACCTCGCCATAGAAGCCTTGCGCGCTCATGACGCTGAGTTCGTAATCGAGCCAGAGCAGCGAGCCCAGGAACTTGCCGCCAGGGATCGACCACCCGAGCACGGCGCCCATGCGCTCGTCATGGAAAGCATCCGGCGTGAGGTTGCCGTGCAGAATCAGTCGGCTGGAATCTGGCGAGAAGCCGACCTCGAAGATCTTGACCTTGTGGCGGTCCTCGCAGCGCCAGTCATCAAAGCGCGAGAGCGCACCTGCGTTGACGTCGATCATGCGCCAGAAGCCCTCGGCGCAGCCGACGAACAGGTGGTGTTGATTGGGGCTAAAGCGCAGGATGTGCAACCTGGCGCCAGCGCCCCCTTCGATCTGGATCGAGGTGTCCGTCGTCGCCCACGAGATCTCGGGGTAGAGGCCGCGGAAGGCCCCCATAAAGACGGTTTCCCCCTTGGTGTAGGCCACGCGGGTGCCATCGGGGCTAAACGCGATGCCGCTCAGCGGCAGTGACACCTGCTTCTGGTCGCCAGAGACGGGGATGATGGTGGTCTTATCCTTCCCGACCGCGAAGATGTAGGCGCCATCCGGTGAGAATGTCAGGCCGAACTGGCCATCGACGTCCCAACGCGCGAGCATCTTGCCATGCTCCCAGTCGTAGAGGTTGACCTGATCATCATCCGAGATCGCGATCTGTTGGCCATTGGCCGAGAAGGTCATCTGCGAGTTCCCTGGCCACATCCCCTCGACGGTGATGTGGTGGCGTTGCCAGACGCTCACGCCCACGTCGAAGAAGAGCAGATCCTCGAAGCCAGTGAGGATCGCGATCCTCTTTCCATCACGACTCACCGAGATGCGGCGCGCCAATTCTTCGAAGTTAAGCTCTCCCTTGACGCGCAAGTTCGAGACATCGAGCACCGTGGCGTCGTGCTTGTGCGCCACGACCATATGGTTGCCGTCCGGGTCGATGCCAAACGCGTGAATCCTGTCGCGCTCGAGATCTGGCAGGCGCTCCCACGCCTCGCCATCCGGGATCGCCTCGTGAAGATCCGTGACCGAGCGCATCAGCTCGCGCAAGACCTCGTCGCGGTTGCTCTTGTCCAGCCCCGTGAGCTCGCGCTCCGGCTGCTTCGGTTTGTCGCCAAGAGCCGGCGAGTCATCGAAGAGCGAGCTGCTGTTGCCATAGGAGGATGACGAGGCGATGGAGAATTCGGCGGATGCGTCCGCCGAGGGGTTCTTGCCACGAAGCGCGCGCAAGCGCTCGAGCGCGATCCGGGCCGAGTCGAGGCGGTGATGCGGATCTGGCTCGGTCATCTGCGCGAGCAGCGCGATGATCGCGCGGTCGGTGCCATGCGGGAGGATCTCTTCGATGTTTGGCTTCATCCCCGACGTGGGGAAGTTCTCGGGGCGCGTGTTCGCCATCGCCGCGAGCACTGTCATCGCCAACGCGTAGAGGTCGCTCGAAGGATAAACCTGCCCGAGCAACTGCTCCATCGGCGCGAAGTCGAGCGAACCGATGGCCATGCCACCAGCGAGCGTGGCTGGCGAGAGGAGCTCCTGGCGCACGGTGGCAAAGTCCACCAGCTTGACGCTTCCGTCATCGCCAAGGAGGATGTTCCCCCAGTCGATGTCGCCATGGATCACGGGCTCGCGAAGCTCGTGCAAGTACACCAGCGCCTCGAGCGTCTTCTCCATCCAGCCAAGGCACGTATCCACCCCGATCAGCCCTCGACCCGACACCCAGCGCTTGATGCTGGGCGTGGTGATAAAGGTCTGCACCAGCCCGAGCTCTGCGCCCGTGGCGGTTTGTTGGAGGACGACCGCGTCGAGGTAAGGGGCGATCGAGGGGTGCTTGAGCTGACGCAGGCGATCCGCCTCGCGCTCGAACAGCTCCATGGTCTCCCACCCTGCGGGGGAGTCGAGGACGATCGTCTTGAGGATCACGTCCTCGCGATCGCTGGTTCGGATGGCGCAGTAGGTCTTGCCAAAGCGGCCATCTACCAACACTTCCTCGAGCTCGTAGGCGTCGAGTTTTCCCTGGAGCACGTCTCCCACGTCAGGCATAAGGCCTCTCTCCCTTGTCCATGGCGTCGTTCAGTCGCGCGCCTTGCAGGTGCCCACCCCCTCGAGCGTGTCGAGGAGCGGCACAAAGCGCGCGCAATGCGAGTTTCGAGTGCGCACAATGTGCCCGCTCTCTGGCTTTATTGCAATGTCAGAGAGCGCGAAGCGCTCCTCAGAAGCGCTGCGCTTGCAGGCAGGTGATGACCGTCAGGTTCACGATCGAGGTCACCGAGCACTCGAGCTGGAGGACGTTCACCGGGCGTCGCATCCCCGTCAGAATCGGCCCGATGATTTCGGCCTGTCCCAATCTGTGAAGCAGCTTGTAGCCGATGTTCCCCGAGTTCAGGTCTGGGAAGATGAAGACGTTCGCCTCGTCACTCAAGCTCGAGAACGAGAAGCGCTCGGCGCGCAATCCATTGTCGACGGCGACGTCGATCTGGAGCTCGCCGTCGACCTCGATGTCGGGGCGCTGGGATTTGATAAGACGGGTGGCTTCGGCGACCTTCCTGGCGAGCGGGTGGCGGCTGGTGCCAAAGTTCGAGTAGCTCAACATCGCGATCCTGGGGCGGATGTCGAACGAGGTCGCCAGGTTTGCCGTGGCGATGGCGATCTCGGAGAGCGCCTTGGCGTCCGGCTCGATGTTGACCGTGGTGTCGGCGAAAAACTTCACGCCACCTTGCTTGGTGATGACGATGAAGACGCCGCTCGCGCGCCCGACGGGCCCGCGCACGCCGATGATTTGCAGGGCAGGGCGCATCGAGGATTGGTACGAGTGCGTCACGCCAGAGACCGAGCCGTCCACGCGCCCGGTTTGCAGCAACATCATCGCGTAGGGCTCGTTGCGCTTCATCTCGGAGAAAGCCTCGGCCATCGTCACGCCCTTGCGCTGACGCATCATGTAGTAGGCGCGGACCATCTCCTCGTGTCGGGGATCTTCGCGGATGTCGAAGAACTCCGCGCCTTCGAGCGAGAGGTCGAGCTCGGCGGCCTTGGCCTTGATCTCGCTTACCTTGCCCATGAGCACGGGTGTGGCGATCCCCTCGTCGAGCAAGACCTGCGCGGCCTGGAGGATCTTTGTCTCGGTGCCCTCGGGGAAGGCGACGCGCTTGCGCGGGCCCGCCTTTGCCTTGTGGATGAGCTCGCGAACAAACGCCTTCGAGGCGCTCTGCAAACGCTCGAGGCGATCGCGATACTTTTGCATGTCGTCGATCGGGCGCCTGGCGACGCCAGAATCACTGGCGGCCTGCGCGACCGCTGGAGCGAGCCGCAGCAAGACCCTCGGGTCGAACGGTTTGGGGATGATGTACTCGGGGCCAAAGCGCAGCGGCTGGCCCTTGTAGGCCATCTGCACGATCTCGGGGACCTCTTCTTGCGCGAGCTTGGCGAGCGCATCCACCGCCGCGCGCTTCATGTCACCGTTGATCGAGCGCGCGCCCACATCGAGCGCGCCTCGGAACAGGAACGGGAAGCAGAGCACGTTGTTGACCTGGTTTGGATAATCACTGCGGCCCGAAGCCACGATGGCGTCCTGACGAACCTCCATCACCGCCTCGTAGCGGATCTCTGGCTCGGGGTTCGCGAGCGCGAAGATGATCGGGCGCTCGTTCATCGAGGCGACCATCTCTTTCGAGACGATGCCGCCCGCAGAGACGCCGACAAACACATCCGCGCCGACGAACGCGTCAGCCAACGTGCGCATCTCCGTCTCCCTGGCAAAGTAAGCCAGGTAGTCGTTCATATTCTCGGTGCGTCCCTTGTGGACCACGCCGTCGATGTCGACCATCGTGATATGGTCGCGCGGGACGCCGAGCTCCTCGTACAACCTCGCGCACGCGATCCCCGCAGCGCCAGCGCCAGCGAACACGACGTGGATGTCCTCGATGTTCTTTCGCTGGAGCTTGAGCGCGTTCTGGAGCGCGGCGCCAGTGATAATGGCGGTGCCGTGCTGGTCGTCGTGAAAGACGGGGACCTGCATCTTCTCGCGCAGCTGCTCCTCGATAAAGAAGCAGTCCGGGGCGGCGATGTCCTCGAGGTTGATGCCGCCAAAGGTCGGCTCCATCGCCGCGACGCACTGGACCATGACCTCGCGGTCGCTCACGTCGAGCTCGATGTCATAGGCGTCCACGCCAGCCAGGCTCTTGAAGAGCACGGCCTTCCCCTCCATCACCGGCTTGCACGCGAGCGCGCCCGTGTTCCCGAGCCCGAGCGTCGCGGAGCCGTTGGAGACCACGCCGACGAGGTTCCCTTTGTTGGTGTAACGGTAGACGTTGAGCGGGTCGCTCATGATTTCGCGGCATGGCTCGGCCACGCCAGGAGAGTAAGCAAGGGAGAGATCGCGTTGGGATGAGAGCGGCTTTGTGGGTTCGATCTCGAGTTTTCCCGGCTTCGGGAACTCGTGGTACCTGAGCGCTTCTCTCGGTCGAATCCGCGCGTCCTTCTCCTGCGACATCGCTCCTCCTTCCTGCTTTTGCTGGCTTGTGTTGAGGCCGGTTCAAACATGACGACTCGTTGCCCCTTCCTCTACCACAGCCCCCAGGATGCTCGCGAGCAGGTTTGTGTGCCCCATTTCGAACGAAATGGGGCACCGCGATGTCTCGATGAGATCTCAGTCCCCCGAGAACGCCATCACGATGCGCAGCACGTACCAGAAGAGGAGCGCGACCGCAGAGAAGAGCGAGAGCGCCGCGGCGACGTACTGGTTCGGGTTGTAGTGATGCAAAATGTTCGAGGTGTAATAGAGGATCGATCCGCTCGCGATCAGTATCATGAACACCGAGAACCAGAGCCCCAACCCGAAGCCAAAGAGCGCGCCCGCCACGATCGCGCCGAGCCCCAAAAAGCTCGCCACGATGAGACCCATCCTCAGGAATGAAAAGTCTGCCCGCGTGACAAACACCGACACTGTAAGCCCGGCAAACACCACCGCAGTGATCAGCGCCGCAGATGGAATCGCGCCTTCAAACCCTTGCGCCAGATAGAACAGCGGCGTGAAGATCGCGGACTCGGCCAGAACATAGAGCCCCAAACCCGCATACTGGAGCGCCTTCGACTCCATTTTGTGCGCCCACCAGTCGGCGATAAAGCCGACCAACGCGAAGCCGCCCAGCACGAACAGCCACGCGAACATTCCCTTCGAGAAGAGCAGGCCCATGGCCTGATCGATGAAGGGTAACTGCTGGATGCCAAAGCTCAGCCCAGCAAAAGCCAGGATCGCGCCCAACAGGTGCGCGTAGGTCTTGCGAATAAAGCTCACGCGCGCGTCGATCGACGCGCTCGAAACAGGTGTATAACCGAGATCTCTTGCTCGTTGCTCGAAGGAATTCATGACCCCTTACCTCGCTTGATGCTTCATGGAACGCGCGCCTCTATTCTGCTGGGGTTCTCGACCTCCAGGCGGCGCTTGCGGGGCGCACATTGCCGCTGATGCGGCGCCGCCTCGACGAACGCAATTATAGGCACGGTAAAATAAACCTCCACTGATTCACGTCGACTTCTCCTGGGGCGTATGTGATAACGCCGGAGCGAGCAGCAAAGGTCGAAGGTGCCGAGTATTTCATGAGCGAAAAGAACTGGAAACCGTACATCTCCCGGCTGCGCGAGGACCCCAACGATGCCGAGGCGCTCGACGCCATCGAGGCTTTCCTCGCCGCCTCCTCCGAGGGCAAAGGCCGTGGAAAGAAGGCCGTCGGTGTCATGGGCACCGCCTCGCGTTACGTCTTCAAGATGTTCCTGGGCGCGACCCTCTACCGCGCTGTAGTCCTCTGTTGGGACGCCTGGTCCTCGTTCTTCTACGGGAACTACACCTCCTCCACGCTCTCTCCCTGGCCAGAGGCCGAGACCCGCGATCTGTCCGCGGCGATCGCCGCGCGTTTTCTTCGCATCGGCATGTTCGGTATTCTTATCGGGCTTATCCCCGCGATCATGCTCGGGTTTCAGACCGCGCTCATGATCGTGCAGGTGTGGCAAGTCAACACGCAGAACGAGATCATCAAGGAACAAAACGGCCTGACTCGCGAGCAGTTTGCCATCGGTTATCGCGCACAGTTCATCACGCAGCTCTACGACTACCGCGAGAAGCGCGTCGGCGAAGAGACCGTATGCGAGTCCAAGAGCTTGCCGCGTGTTCGCGCCGAAGCCGCGACCTCCTTGCTCAAGCTCGAGCGTGTGCTCGATAGCGAAAATCAGTCGGAAGAGGAGAAAAAGACAGCGGGAGAGGAGGGCGCCGAGGCTCCAGTGCCAAGGAACATGCCCTCGATCAGCGGCGCATGCCTTGCCGAGACGGAGCTCGTCGAGCGCGACTTCTCGCTCGCCATGCTCGACGAGGTCAGCTTCTACAACGCTTCGCTCGATACCGTCGACTTCTCCTCCTCTTCACTTCGCAGCGCAGGTTTCCAGGAGGCCAACCTCTCGAAGGTGACCTTTGACAAGGCTCAGATGAAGCGGACCTCGTTCACGAAGGCGCGCATCTACGAATCCTCGATGAAGGGGGCGACCTTGCTCGACCCGAACTTCGATGGCGCCACGCTCGTCGACATCGACTTCACCGATGCCATCTTCTTCCCCGCAGACGAGCCCAGGCTGCGCAGCCGAAACAAGCTCGATCTGTCCGAGGCTCAAGAGATGAAGAAGTTAAACTTCACGCGCGCCAACCTCATCCTCGCGCGCTTTACCAAGCGTGGCCTGATCGATGTCAACTTCAAGGACGCCAAGCTCATCCAGGCAAACTTTGTCGACGCCACCTTGACCAAGGTCTCCTTCGAGAACGCCGATCTCACCGGCGCGAAGTTCTCCGGCGCGGTGTTGGATGACGTCAACTTCAAGGGCGCCGAGGTCTCCTTTGCCAAGAGCTCGGACGTGAAGTTCAACAACGTCATCTGCCCTGATGGCAAGAACAGCGACTCTCGAGGAAAGCGGTGCAAATGAGCGCTCCATCTCGCATCCTTTACATCAGCGACGTGCACATGGCCTCGCACGCCAGGTACGAGGATCGCTCCGCGTGGTTTCGCCCAGAGCACCACTCCGCGCGCCTGATCGCCTTCCTCGAGCGCAAACTCCTCGACCCGCCAGAGCAGCTCGTCCTGCTCGGTGATATCTTCGAGAACTGGCTCGCCCCCGTCGAAGCGATCCCCTCCTCCTGGCAAGAGATCCTTGGCTCCAATCAGCAATTTTTGGATGTGCTCTCGCGCTACCTCGAGCGCGGCGTCGATGTGCTGTTCACCCCCGGAAACCATGACCTCGACCTCGGCTTACAAGACCTCGAGCGCTTCCTCCCGGGCATTCGCTATACCCGCGAGCAACATATCCCTGGCGTCCTTCACGCCGAGCATGGCCACGAGCTCACCTTCTTCAACGCGCGTGATCTCGACCCATTGGGAACACACCCTCCAGGGTACTTTTTTGCCAGGCTCGGCGAGGATCGCTTGCCGGGTGGTCACAGCATCCGAAGCGTGTTCGAGTACATTCGTCGGGGCGCGTTAACAAAGTTCACTCGCCCCGATTGCCTCGGCCATATCATGCGCACGATCTTCCAGATCGCGCGCATGAGGAGCGGTGATTGCTTTATGATGGACGATGGCTCTGCGGTGCTCGTGCGCGACGTGGTCGAGCGCTACGAGATGGCGGCGAGCAGGTTTAGCCCTGGCGAGCGCGCCTGGCGCCTGATCCAACGCCCGACAAACTTGCACGGTGTCGCGAAGCGCCTCTCCCGTGGTGTCCCATTGGTCCTGCTCGGCCACTGCCATCACGCGCGCCTTGTCCAGACAAAGCATGGCATCTACGCCAACCCCGGCGCATGGTGTCAGGACGCATGCCACGCCATCGAAGTCGCGCTCCCTGCATCGAGGCGCGAGGTCGACGTGAGGCTTCTCGAGGTCGCGCCAGATGGCTCCGAGAAGATCTCGAAGCGCGCCAAGGCAAAGACCTCGTGCTGAGTTGGCGATAAGAGAAGTCAGCGCTTGCGCGCCAGCGGCAGCAAGCGCCTGGCGAACGCGCGCGTGGTTTGCCCTGGGCTCAAGCTCGAGAGCACCGGCAGCCCTCGCCCCTCCTCCCAGTTCGGGTTCAACGCGATGTAGCGCTGATAACAAGGATGCTCGCTGTAACGCTCGAGCCATCCCTGTGATAGCGGGCGAGGGATTGTCGGGAAGGTGACGCCGCCGCGTTCGGGATCGAGTCCCTCTGGTGCGAGCTCTGCGAGCATCATGGCAAAGATCTTTTCGACCTCGGCAGGAACCTCTTCGCCATAATAGAAGGTCCTGTCGCCAAACCGAGCGACCGCCATCGTGCCGATCGGGTAGCCGATCCCGCCGACGTAATGGAGCGTCCCTGGCCTCAGGCTCAGGTTAAGGAGCACCGTGCGTAAATAGGCCATGCGCAGCGCGCGTGCGCCGCGCCACTCAGGCTTTGTCACGCCGTACTCGAACGCGATCCATCGAAAGCGTCTCCCCTCGACCTCGCCATCGCGTCGCCAGCTGACGAACATCCCCACCAACTGCTCGCCGAGGTAGACGCGGTTCACCTCCCTCGCGTTGGCGATATTTTTGGAGAATTTCGCGAAGTCCTCCTCGGGGTCCACGCTCGACTTCAAGGGGAGTTGCTCGATGCGCAGCTCCCAGAGTTGGCGCAGGTCTCGCTGCTCGAGAGCGCCGACGGGGTCTGCGCGAAACCGGAGCGTCGTCGCTCGAGGCGTGCGCGAGACGAGGGGGATGTTTTGCCAGATTCGGGGCATCGTCACTCCCTGAGAGCGTGGGCAAAGGTGTCGAGGAGACGCTATTTGCCAGAGCATTTCTGGGAGCGCAAGAGCGATGCTCGCGCATGATCCGATAAATAAAAGAAAAAAGATAAACCCGCGCGGGTGATCGTGCCGATGAGTGGATCGACACCATGCGCGCGCGCCGAAATACGTCGGTAGCTCGATGCCTGGAGGTAGGAGAGAATGATGCTGGCGATGTGGCTTCCGAACGCGACTCTGATTTACAAGGAACAGGAGGAGTGCTGGTGCTTGCGCTTTACTTCGTTTGACGAGCTGCACGAGCGCGAGCTCTTCGCGTTGACAGACTTCGTCAAACGCTCCGGGAAGAGCTCTCCCATCCTCATCGACCGCCGCGTCCCTGGTGCGTTCTCTTTCGCGACGCTGCGTTCGATGGACAGGCGCCTCGGGTGCTTCACCTCGATCGCATTTGTCAGCCATGACTTCTGCACGCGGCGCACGCTCGAGATGATCTGCCAGGTGTTTATCACCTGCACCCCGGCGCGTTGCTTCAGCAACATGAACGACGCGAAATCATGGCTCGAGCGTAAGGTTGTCCAACGTAGCGAGGTCGCTTGACAGCGATAGGGCGTGCCAAGTTAGATGAGGGCGCTCGTGGTCACCTGTGAGGTGATGGCGAGGGCCCTTTTGTTTTCTTGCACCTCATCTCACCGCTACGAGGTCTCGCCATGAAGATGCCAATCAACCTCCATCGCTGGGTCGACGAGAACCGCGACCTGCTCAAGCCACCTGTCGGGAACAAGAAAATCTACGAAGATCAGGACTTCATGATCTTTGTCGTGGGCGGCCCTAACGCCAGGAAGGATTACCACATCGATCCGAGCGAGGAGTTCTTCTACCAGATCGAGGGGGACATCACGCTCAAGATCGTCGAGGACGGCGAGTTCAAGGACGTGACGATTCGCGAGGGTGAGATCTTCTTGCTCCCCTCTTATATCCCGCACTCCCCTCAACGCCCCGCCGACACGATCGGGCTCGTCATCGAGCACAAACGCCCGGAAGGCGCCGACGATGGCCTTCGTTGGTACTGCGAGGGCTGCGGTGAGATCTTGCATGACGCGACCTTCCCGCTCGTCGACATCGTCGGGCAGCTTCGTGAGGCGATCCAGACCTTCATGAACTCCGAAGAGTTGCGCACCTGCAAGCACTGCGGCGCCGTGATGCAGTTCGACTGAGCCTGGCTACAGCCCAGGTTCAAAACTCGAGCATCGCGACAGGAACAAGCTGTTTGCCTCCCCATAAAATGAAGAGCTCCCGATGAAGATCGATATTCACGCGCACATCCTCCCCAGGACATGGCCTGACCTCAAGGAGCGCTATGGCTATGGAGGCTTCATTCGCCTCGAGCACGATGGGTGCGGCTGCACCAAGATGATGCGCGACTCGACCTTCTTTCGCGAGGTCGACCCCAACCTCTGGGACGGCCCCACCCGCATCGAGGAGTGCGATCATCACCACGTCGACGTGCAGGTCCTCTCGACCGTGCCGGTGATGTTTAGCTACTGGGCAAAGCCCGAGCACACGCTCGACCTCTCGCGCATCCTCAATGATGATATGGCGCAGGTCATCGCCGCCAACCCCAAGCGCTTTATTGGCCTCGGGACCATCCCGATGAATGCCCCGGAGTTGGCCGCCAAGGAGCTCGAGCGCTGCGTCGACAAGCTCGGCTTCGCGGGCGTCGAGATCGCCACGCACATCAACGGCGTCAACCTCGATGATCCCTCCTTCGAGCCCGTCTGGGCCGCCGCCGAGAAGAAGGACGCGGCCATCTTCGTGCACCCCTGGGACATGATGGGGATGGATCAGCTCCCGAGCTACTGGTTGCCATGGCTTGTCTCGATGCCCGCCGAGACCTCGCGCGCCATCTGCTCGCTTATGATGGGCGGCGTCCTCGAGAAGTTCCCCAAGCTCCGGTTTGCCTTTGCCCATGGCGGAGGATCGTTCCCTGGCACCATCGGCAGGATTCGCCACGGCTTTAACATGAGGCCAGATCTTTGCCAGGTGCACACGAAGACAAACCCGGCGGATATGCTCGACAGGATCTACATCGACGCGCTCGTGCACGATCGCGACGCGCTCGAGTTCATCGTCGATTTGATGGGCGCAGAGAGGATCGCGCTCGGCACGGATTATCCATTCCCCCTCGGAGAACTCGAGCCGGGCAAGCTCATCGAGACCACCAACAGCCTCACGCCCGAACAAAAAGAGCGCATGCTCTCTGGCACAGCGCTCGAGTGGATGGGGGTCGAGCGCGAGCGCTTCGAGACCGAAGCCTCTCGCCGCCACTCCGAGAGCCTTCACTACGACCGCTGGGTCGAAGAGGAGTGATTCATGGCGCCTGCCACGCGGCGACGCTGCCTGCTCGAGGTCGAGGGTGACCTCTACGAGGCTGATCTTTGCCAGGGGGTCGACCTCGCCATCCCGCTTTGCTTCGCGCCAGGTTGCGAGCAACCTGGCGCCTTCTGGCTCGACGCCGCCTCGAGCAAACCTGTCGAGGTCGATGGCTTCGTCGGCTCGGTGGAGCAGGGCGGCCCGGTCAATTGCTACCAGGTTACTTTCTGGCCCCACGGCAACGGCACCCACACAGAGACCGTGGGGCATATCACCGCGCCTCCCCCTCCTGTGGGAGCGCGGCTCGGCGCGGCGTTGATTCCTGCCACCTTGCTGACCATCCCGCTCGTCTCGCTCGAGGAGAGCGGGGAGACCTACCCCTTTCGAGGTTCGCCAGAGGATCGCGTGGTGACTCGCCGCGCGCTCGAACAGGTCGTGCTCGAGCGCGGCTTTCACGAGGCGTTGATCCTTCGCACGCTGCCAAATGACGCGGGCAAGCGCGCGGCGGTGTACTCGGGGCAAAACCCCGCGTACCTGACCTCGGAGGCGATGGCGTGGGTGCGCGAGGTTGGCGTCGAGCACTTGCTCGTCGACCTCCCCTCGGTCGATCGCGAGGAAGATGATGGCGTCCTCTCCAACCACCGCACCTTCTGGGGGGTACCGCATGGATCGAAAGATCCCTCCCAGGTCGAAGGACCCTGGCGCACCATCACCGAGATGATCTATGTGCCAGGAGAGGTTTCGGATGGGCGCTACTTGCTCTCGCTGCAAATCCCTCACTTCGTGCTCGACGCCGCGCCCTCGAGGCCATTGATTTACGCCGCGTCGAAGCTGACCCCTTGATCTTCGCATTCGCTTTGAAAAGAAGAGGTTCCTTGCCATGACACACACGCTCGAGGATGCGCGCAGGCGCGACAATGAGGACAGGCTCGCCCCCCTTCGCGAGGAGTTTCTTTTCCCCGCGCTCCCCTCTTCGAACGAGGAGGGTGGTGATGGTGGCGAGGCGATTTATCTGTGCGGGAACTCGCTCGGGTTGCAACCTCGCGCGGTCAAGGAGCACCTGCTCGTCGAGCTCGAGGACTGGGCCAGGTACGGCGTCGAGGGGCACTTTCATGGGCGCAACCCCTGGTTCGATTACCACGAGTTTTTGACCGAGAAGATGGCCGCGGTGGTCGGCGCCAGGCCCGTCGAGGTCGTGGTGATGAACGCGCTCACGGTCAACCTGCACTTGCTCATGGTCTCGTTCTATCGGCCAACCGCCGAGCGCTACAAGATCGTGATCGAGGCGGGCGCCTTCCCCTCGGATCAATACGCCGTCGATAGCCAGGCTCGCTTTCATGGCTATGATCCAAAGGAGGCGATCGTCGAGTTCACGCCGCGCGATGGCGAGTACACGCTGCGCACCGAGGATATCGTCGACTGGCTAAAAGAGCATGGCCACGAGGTCGCGCTCGTGATGTTTGGTGGCGTGAACTACTACACTGGTCAGGCGCTCGATATGGCCGCCATCACGCGCGCTGGCCACGAGGCAGGTTGCGTGGTCGGCTTTGACCTCGCGCACGCTGCGGGCAACCTCGCCCTGCAACTCCACGAGGATGGCCCCGACTTCGCGGCGTGGTGCAGTTACAAGTACCTCAACAGTGGTCCAGGCGGCGTGGCGGGCGTGTTCGTGCACGAGCGCCACGCGAACAACCCTGATCTTCCTCGGTTCGCAGGGTGGTGGGGCAATGATCCCGAGAGCCGCTTCCAGATGAGCCGCGAGTTCGTGCCTCAGGCTGGAGCGGCGGGGTGGCAACTCAGCAACGCGCCCGTGCTCGCGATGGCCTCGCTCAAGGCTTCACTCGAGCTGTTCGATCGCGCCGGGATGGCGGCCTTGCGTCAAAAGAGCGAGGCGCTCACAGGTTACTTGCTCGAGCTCATCGACGAGATCCCCAACGAGCGTTTCGAGATCATCACCCCGCGTGAGCCGAGCGCGCGCGGATGCCAGCTCTCGATCCGAACGCGCTTCGATGGCCAGGAGCTCTTCCAGGCGTTGACCGACGCGGGCGTCATCTGTGATTTCCGTCGCCCCGATGTCATCCGCGTCGCACCCGCGCCGCTCTACAACTCGTTCGAGGATGTCTGGCGCTTCTGCCAGGTTTTGCGCGAGCACGTGTGATCCGAACGCCGCGCTCGCGCGAATCTGTCTCGAGCTGTGGGACGTTGACCGCGAGTATACGGTTGATGCTTCATCGAGCATTGATTCACACAAGATCCTTGCCTACGCTCAAGTCCAATCGCGTCGAAGCTCGAGCTCGCCACTACTGTTGTTGGAGTCTGGAATGGCCTGGTTCGCAAGATCTGTGTTCGCCGTGAGCGCCCTGGGGTTGCTCTCGCTGTCTGCCTGTGAAGGGTCGCTCTCGAGCAACCCCGTCGAGCAAACCGGGAACAACGCGTCGAACAACGCATCGAACAACACGAGCGCCAACAACACCTCGGCGAATAACACCTCGGCGAACAATACCTCGGCCAATAATACGAGCGCCAACAACACGACCCCGAGCAACGACCCGGAGCCGACGTGCGAGAATTACTGCACGACGGTCATGGCCAATTGCACCGGCGACCAGGAGCAGTATGGCAGCGAGGCCGAGTGCCTCGATTACTGTAACAACGTCGGCGAGTGGGGCGCGGGCACCAAAGGGGCCACCGACGGCGATACGATCGCGTGTCGCATCTACCATGGCAACGAACCGGCCAAGACAGACCCCGCGCTCCATTGCCCTCACGCCGGGCCTTCCGGTGGTAACGTGTGTGGCTCCTGGTGCGATGTTTATTGCTCGCTGAGCGAGCTAAACTGCTCAGGCGCGAACCAACATTACGCGGATACGGCGACCTGCAAGACCGCCTGTGAAGGGTTCGACGCGTCGGGCAGCCCTGGCGACGCGTTCTTCGACACGGTTCAGTGCCGCATCTACCACCTGGGCGCGCCCGCCGCGGTCGATCCCGGCACACACTGCCCGCACGGCGGCGAGGTGGCGACATCGGAGTGCGTCGGCTCTCCGAACGAGTTCGCCTTCCGTATGAACCCTCCTGGGGCTTACACGCGCGTCGATCGAATGGGGATGCCCGCGGTGGCCACGGCGCTCATCAGCAGCAAGGACGCCTACAACGCTGCGAACCCCGCCAATGACGAGGATGGGATGTTCGTCACGGAGCTCGTGACGTCCATCAACAGCTTGCATATGGCGCTCGACGATGACCTCGCAGGCTTGAGCGTGACACCTTGCAGCGCGGGCGCGGATGGAGATTGTGTGACGCAAGGCGCGCCGCTGATCGTGCCGGACACCATCAAGATCTTCCCCGGCGAGGCCGCAGGTTTCCCCAACGGTCGCAAGCTCGATGATCAGGTCATGGACCTGACGCTCGCGGTGATTTTGCTCGACCTCGGCACGGAAGCGATCACGACCTTCGCGGATCTTCCGGTCAACCCGGATCGCAATGACAAGGGCGTGGAGGGCGCGTTCCTTACGACCTTCCCTTACCTGCACCCGCCGCACCAACCCTGAACGAAGTCAGCTCTCTTCGACCTCTTCTTCTCGTTCGTATGGCGCCCAGCAGAGGGAGAGTTGCATCTCGAGTAGCTCCTCTTCATCTTGCTCGCTCCTGGATGTTTGCTCCATCTCGCGCAACTGCTCGTAGAGCTGTTCGTAGAGCGCTCGCAGCTCGGTGAGTTGCTCTGGCGCGATGCGAAAGCTCAACGTGCGCACGAACGAGGTGGGGTCGGCGTTAAAAAAGCGCCCGTGGATGGCGTTGGTGATGTTCCCCAGGAACGAATTGAGCGCGCCGATACGCGAGACCATCGAGTCCTTGACGAGCCGAGTCTCGACGCGCGGCGCCATGTAAAAGCCAGGGCGATCCTCGACCTCCACGGCGCGCTCCTCGTCGAGCAGTTGCTCGAGCGCCGCGTCGATCTCGTCAAGATCCGCGTCCTCGATGACCTGATTGAGCCTGGCCAGGCTCATGGGCGCTGCCCATAACATGAACTCGATCCGTCTGGGGAGCTCGTGCTCGAGCTCGGGCAGAAAGAAGTTCTCCTTCAGGCGTTGTGATAGCCGCTTTGCCGTGCGCACGCTCACATCGAGCGTGTCGCTGATTTCTCTTAGCGTCTTGCCGCGTCCGCGCAGCTGGCGAAAGTAGGCGAGCCGCAACAACGTGGTCAGCTCCTTGAGCGGAAACTCCTGCGTCGAGGCCACGCGCGTTGTCGGGAGCATCAGCGAAAAGAGAACTCGACGCAGGACCTCGAGATCCTTTGCCTCCTCCTCTCCCAACGCATCCTCCTGGGGTTGGGTCGCCATGTTCACTCCGTGGGGCGAGGGCCGGTGCCTCGGTTGAGCTCCCACTCGAGGGGGGCTGCTGGTGTGAAGTTCGTGTCTGGCGAGGTGCTGTCGCAGGTGAACGCGTCATCGTAGAGGCGCCCTTCGGTATCACTGGCGCGCAGGTGATCGAAGGTCACCACAGGGGTCGTGCTCCGGGTGTTGCCGCGCACGCTGATCAGGAAGTCCAGCGGCTGCGTGGCGTCGATCGGATTGCGCGACTCGGGCATGTCGAGATCGTCGCCCATTCCATACCCGCCGAGCCAGATGTTGTCCCCTTCGCGTCGCAAGATGATCGTGCCATCGGTGGTCTCATTCGAGTCATCTGCGCGCTCCTCGCAGTTCGAACCGCCACCGCTCGAGAGGTCTTCTCCCTCGCTGTGAATGGTGCCAAAGCATGCGCGTCGGCCGCTGCTGTCTATGGTCGAAAGATCAGCGAGCGCGTAGGTCTGCGAGGCGTTCGGGTCATGCACCGCGAGCGAGAGCTCGTAGACGCCCCATTTGCTTTGCAGCATCGTCCTGAAGTCGAGCTCCATCGAGAAGTCACCCGTCCCCATCGGGAGGCGCATAAAGACCTCCCCACCTTGCTCGCCGTCGAGCGTGATCGAGAGCGAACCTTCGCCTGGCGCTTCTTCGTTCTCGGCGTAGGTCATCGTCGCGTTTTGTTGTGTGACTTGCCAGGGGAGCCCGGTGGTGCAGCTCGTGGGAACGCTCGGGAACGCCTCGGAGTTCGAGGTGTTTGGCATATTCGGATCAGGCGTTTCGCCGACCATCCAGCCTTCGGGAGCGCTGATGAGTTCGCCAAAGTTCTCATCCTTGATATGATCCTCGACCGCTGGCGGCAGGTTGTTTGAAGAAGGCGCGCACACGGTGCCTCCCTCGAACTGAAAGCTGGCCTGGAGGTCTTGTGGGCAGTCAAAGCCCTCCTCGATGATCTCCTGACGGTAGATGCAGTACGTCTCTCCATTGGCCTCGAGTGGTTCTCCTCGACCACAGGTCTCGTCCAACGTCTCGCTGCATCCCGAACCCGTGGAGAGGATCGGTGTAGACAACAAGAAGAACATCCCGAGGGCTTTGAACAGAGGAAGGGAGGGGCGCATGATAAAACTCCTGCATGGTTTATTCGCGCGATGGCCTGGATAGGGGCCATCGCGCGTTGGTCGCAATCGCAAGGGGGAGCCAGCGCGTGCGTGGCTCCTCGCATATGCGAAAAAACTAGCGACATCTCCCACGCGAATCAAGCAAATGGGACACTTTTGGCCCTTTTGTTTGATGGCGGCCTGCGCTCTGGAGGAGCGTGTGCTCGCGAGTGAACCTGTTGCCATGGTGGAAGGCTCGGTCAAAGTGTGGCATCGATAACCTCTGTTCGACGCTCCACCAGGAGACATCAAGGTTTAGAGGTTGCCGATGATTTTGTTGCTCGATGTCATGAGTACGCTCGTTTACGACCCTTTTGCCGTGGAGATGCCCGAGTTTCTCGGGGTCTCTCTCGCAGAGATTATCGAGCGCAAGACGCCAAATCACTGGCAGCGCTTCGAGCGCGACGAGATCACGGAGGAGGAGTTTTACAAGGACTTCTTTTTGGAGGGGCCGCCTGTCGATGGCGAGGGTCTGAAACAGGTCTTGTTCGACTCCTACAGGTTCCTCGATGGGATCGAGGAGCTGTTGCAGGAGCTCGACGCGCGCGGCGTCGAGATGCACACGCTCTCCAATTATCCTGTCTGGTGGGAGATCATCGAGGAGAAGCTCTCGCTCTCTCGCTACGTCGAGTGGAGCTTTGTCTCGTGCAAAATGGGCGTGCGAAAACCGGACCTCGACGCCTACCGCATCCCCGCCACCACGCTCGGTGCCAAACCGCACGAGTGCCTGTTTGTCGATGACCGCGGCATCAACTGCAAGGCCGCCTCCGAGGTCGGCATGCACGCGGTCAAGTTCGAAGGCGCCGACTCCCTGCGCGCCGCGCTCATCGAGCACGGCGTGCTGTAACTCGCGCTTCGGTTCGAGGTTTTTGGTTCGCCTGGGGAGCTTTCGAATATGCAGTGAGTTATGCGAGGGCTCCCCTTCTCGCGCTTCGCGCTCGGCCGCCCCCCGCAAACGGCGCCTGCCATCGTGAACCTCAGTTCAAGAGGTCGAGGTTGGCGCCATAGCGATGGGATGACGGCGCGTTTGCTGCCCCCCATCACTTGCTTCGCGTGATAGGGGGCAAACTCGCGCTTCGTTTCGAGGTTGGTGGTTCGCCTGGGGACGCTTCGATGCATGTTATGCAGAACGCGGAACATGCCCCCCGCTCCTTGCTGCGCTGCGTCGCTGCCCCCCAAACAGCACTTCGTTTGTTGGGGGGCGCCCTCGCGATGATTTTGGCGTCGAGGTTCGCTTTTGTGTGCCCTCGTGTAACGCACTGCTAATTTCGAAGCTCCTTGTCGCAAAACGCCAACTTGCAGTCGGAGCGCGAGGGAAACCCCCAAACAAGAAACAAGTGGGGCCGGGAGTCTACCCTGACCCCGGCCCCGTTTTTGCTGTCGTATGTGCACTGGTGCGCGATTTTTGGCGAGCGCGGCTTAGTTTGAACTCACGCGTCATACCTTTAGACCACCCGCCCGTGAAAAGGACGGGGCAGGACTCGAACCCGCAGCCTCGTGATGCTGGTGCCTCGCCATCCACGACCAGATGACAGCGAATGCTGAGCTTGGAATAATAAGTTCAACTTCTTGCCATGAAGGCCGCCGTGACCTGCTTCGGCCTACGGTTGCCAACCAGCGGTTTAACTTGAGCTTCCTGCTCAGTTTACACCGCCCTCTCCGTGTGAAGGAGAACAGACGGTGTCTCCCCTTGTGAGGGAGCCTTGCCGACAGACGCCGCGCCTTTGTTGCGACGTCTATCGTAACTTGAAAAATCAGAGCTCGAAGAGGTACTCGAAGACCGCTTCGCCGACCTTTTGATTCTGGACCTCGAGCGCGTTTGCCTCTTCGCGGGCGAACTTTACGGCCTTGAGCAGCGCCTCGATGCGCTTGATCATCGCATTGATACGAGTCGCGGGCAAGGCACCCGAGAACTTGATGATGTTCCAGTAACCGACCGTCACGTCCTCGTAGAAGACCTCGACTTGGGCGGGGTGGTGCTCGGTCGCCTCGGCCTTGACGTGGTTCTTGGGGACCTTCTTGGTGCGCGTCGTCTGTAGAGGCGCCGTCGCGTAGCAATCAGTGTTCGGATCGAACTCCCACTTCTCGCCAGGATCGAGCTTTGGCAGGTTACGCACGATCCCGAGCAACTGCCCGAGCTGCTTCTCCAAAAAGAGCAGGTAGGACACGGGCGCGTTCTCGACGATCGTCTTGCCATCGACGACCACGTTTGCGGTGGCTGTCTGGTTTGCCCAGTCCTTGGTCGCCGTGATGTCGAAGAGCTCGGTGAGCGACTCCGAGATCTGGCGCAATCCATCCGTCACGCGCATCTGCACGAGCTTTGACTCCGGCGGCAACTGCTCACCCTCATCATCCTTGGCCTGGTAGGTGCGGCTGATTCCTTGAAGGAGCTCCGGGCGGCTCATCGCGCGCTCGATCTTGCTGACGCGTTTATCCGCGCCGTTTTTGATCCCCTTCTCGATGGCGATAATCTGATTGAGCTTTGGCATGCTTCTTTCTCCAATCATTGACAGAATATGGTGAACGATGGCCTCGAAGAGGTTTGCTGGACAAACCTCTTTTCGAGTCCCTCGGTTCGTGCTCTTTGATGATGGCTCGAAACTTAAGGCCGCTGCCCTTTATTCCAAAGTCAAAAAGAGAGGCGCTGGAAAACGAACCTCAGACGGGGTCGTTCTCTGCCGCCCAGCGCCTCGCGCGCAGCAGGAAATCATTGGCAGCCATGTAGTCCGGGCGATCCGGCAAATCACTGGCTGCGAACGCCTCGTCGAAGGTCTCGTGCAGCTCGATACGCCAGGCGTCGACCTCCTCGAAGTCGCGCTCTCCGTGCTTGATCTCGAGGAGCCGCTTCTCCAACACCTCGTCCACGCGCACGGGCACGAAACCCTCCTCGAGGATCTTGATCCCGCTGAGCATCAGGCGTACCAGGTGCATGGCGTGCTTGGTGTTTGGCTCCTCTCCCTTCTCGCGCTTTTTGGACATCGACTTGAACTGCGACATCACGTAGCGGTTGTAGGTTTGGTAGATCAACCTCGAGAGGAAGATCTCGCGCATCTCCAGCAACTCGCTCGCGATCTCTGTCTGCACACGCACCAGCGGCGTATACATGCACTCGAGCACGTTCGGGTTGGCCTTGAGCGCGAGCTTGAGGAACTTCTCGAGCTCCCAGTAACACTCGTCACTGTCTGGTCGCTGGAGCTGCTCTGGCGTCCCGAAGAGTGACCAGTGCAGGTTGGCTGGCGCCAGGTAGAAGCCTCGAAGGTCCGTGTCCGAGTCCTCGTGGTCCAGGCCATAGGCGCGCGAGCCGACGACGCACTTGTAGTGGATGCGATCATAGAGCTTGTGCGACTGCGCCACGGCCTCGACGTTGGCGAGTTCGCCTTGCTGGTAGTGCTTGAGGATATCGAGTGACTTCGCGGCGACGTTGAACTCACCGCCGTCGGGGAAGCCGATCCTGTAGATCCCGTTCGGGTCCTCCGGGCTCTTGACGATCACGCCGCAGGCCCCCTTGGGTCTGGCGCGCCCGCCATCTCCAGGCTCGACCTCGCGCAATGTCACCACCATCGTCCCCACGGGCCAAACCCGCGCGTTCATCTTCGTCGTCTTGTCACTCACCGAAAACCTCCTCGCCAAAAACAACAGACCCGCTCCATGGTAAACGAGCGGGTCTGCGCTGTGGTGTATCAATGCAATTTGCGTCGGGATTAATCCTCGACCTTGAACTCGAGGATGCCGCTGTCTTCGGCAGGCGCGTTTGGCTTTGGCGCGGCGATCTGAGGACCGGTGGGGTCGATGGCCGTGAGCAGCTCGCTCGAGAGCTTGATGGCGCGTGCGCGCTGTGAGGCGGGCGTGTTCACGCTGAGCGTGATGATGTGCGGGCCGCGCTGGAAGTGCCAGAGCTGGATGATCCGCTCGCTCCCTTGCAGGTTTCCTCCGACGCGCATTCCCAACAACTTGCCGAGCTCCGTGTCGCGATCCTCGCGGGCCTCGATCTTCGCGTCCTTGATGGAGCGCTGCATCGCTTGCTCGAGCGTGTCGCGGTAGCCCGGCGAGCCAAAGTCTGGGCCGAGCGGGTTGGCCAACTCGGCGGTGAGTTGGATCGTCGCGTCACCCCCCTTGTCCTGCGCCCACCAGCGGATCATCCCCTGGCGATCGAGCCCGACCTTCCAATCACTCAACGCGCCCAGGTTTGCTTTGAGCGCGAGGTAAGGATCGCTCCACTGGTTGGACTCGAGCGTCATCTTCGAGGCGCTCTCCACGAGCGCTTCTGTGTGCGAGGGGACGTAGTGAATCGCGATCCCTTCGCGCGCGGGGTAGGTCGGTGTGGCGCGCGTGACGAGCTTTGCGACCTCGGTCAACTCCGGCGACTCTGCGTCTCTCTTTGTGGTCGCGAGCACGACGGCGACCTCGAGTCCCTGCGTCATCACGGCCCATTCACGCTGTTTGCTCTCGCCATGGGTCGCGCGAAGCGTGGCGTCGAGGATCTCTGCGATGCGCGTCGCCGCCGTGGGCGCCTCCCACTGGGAGACCCACACGAAGTACGTTTGCTCGCCGCGCTGCCAGAGCTGCCACTGGTCCGCCTTCCACGCCGCGGGCACGACCCGCAGCTGCGTCCAGGGGGCTTGCCCGACGTGCGCCAGCCAGGCCACCGTGAACGCCGCGCCGACCTGGCCGCTCCCGGAGAGCGAGTAGGAGGCTTTGCCGAGTGATTCTCCGAGCTCTTTGGGCCAGCTCCACGTGGCGCGATCGGTGCCCTCCATCCAGCTCGCTGGCGAGATGGTCGCGGCGCTGTTTTTCGGGGGCGTTTGCATGGCGAGCGCGACGCCGCCGTTGCCTTGAGCGCGGTGCAATGCGCTCACGAACCCCATCCCTTCACGATGCGTGAACGCTTGCAGCATGGGCCACAGGGGGCGGTCCTTGCCAAAGCCTTGCTCGCCGATGGCGCGCCAGGCGGAAGGAGAGGTCGCCGCGAGCTCGGGTTGGTTCGCCAGATCTGCCGCGAGCGATGGCTTGGCGCCATCTTGCAACGCGTGCAGCAGCAGGTGGAAGGTCGCGTCCCCATCGCGCACGGCGCGCGCGCTGATATAGGCGTCGAGGTCTGCTGGTTGTTGCTTCTCTCCCGAGGCGCGCTGGTGATTAAACGCGTCAGCCTGTGCTGCGATCAGCGCGCCCTCGAGCTCCTCGAGGTTGTTGTGTTTGGAGGCGTAGACGATCACGTCCTGCATCGCGTCATAGTAAGCGATGGTGTGCCTTGGCGCGGCGTCGAGTGTTTTCGGCGCGGGTTTGCCAACGAACACGCCATGCAACAGGTCGTACTCGGCGCGGAGTGTATCGGGGAGCGCCTCTGGCGGGGGCTCGAGCGCCTCGACGGCGCGCGCAGAGAAGGCTGGCTTGCGGCTAAACTCGCGGCCGCTCAATGCCTCGAAGCGCTCGGTCAGCGCCGCGGTGTCGATGGTATGTGGCGAGGTGCTCTTCTTGTCTTTTCGAGACGAGGTCGCCTTGTCCGAAAGATCGTCTCCGGGCGATTCGCCAGAAGATGCGTTGGACTTGCATCCCCCGCATGCCATCATGGCGAAGCAGAGAACGAGCAGGACCGCGCCAAGTCCGAGCGGTCGATCCTGACGTGAGCAGGTGTATTGCGCCATGGTGATCCTCCTTGATCTCGAGCGCGTTATGGATGTCGAAGAGACTAACATGGCCGCGCGACAAGGCAAGGAAAGCGCGCCGATGCCAGAATCAATGGGCATCTTGCGCGTATAAGACAGTGGGGGTAGCATGCTCGAGATTTGCGCCGCTAAAGGCACGAAGAGGAGCGCGAGAGACTCGATGAACCGCTTGAATACACAACCAAAAGCAACTCCAAATGGCCGCGATGTCACCGACTGCGACCGCTCGAACGAGCGACGTCTGAGGTGGCCGATCACGCTCCTCCTCCAGCTGTGTTTGCTCGGCTCCCTGTCGCTTGTCATGCTCGCGCCGACAACCGCCGCAGCGCAGCAAACACAGCGCTCGACCGCCGTCCTCAACATCGAGGGCTCCGGCATCGACGCCGAGACCACGAGCACGTTGACCTCGATCATGCGCAACGAAGCGCAGCAGACGATGTATCAGGTCGTCAACACGACCGCGGTCAACCTCTCGGACATCGTCGTCTTGCTCGGCTGCGATGCGTCATCCGTGGCGTGTTTGCGCCAGGCCGCCGAGCAGCTCGAGGTGCAAGTCTTGATCTATGGCATCGTCACGCGCGAGGGGGACTCCTACCGCCTGCGCGTCGAGATCTTTGACAACGCCACACAGAAGGTCACGCACCGCCTCCAGAAGACCGTCACCGATCAGGATGACATCATCTTCACGTACAGGCGCGAGCTCGAGAAGTTCTTCGGTGACTTGCGCGAGGAGCAACTCGCCGCGAGCCTGACGATCACCTCCAACGTGCGCGGCGCCAACGTCAAGCTCAACGGCGAGGATGTCGGAATCACTCCCTTCGAGCGCACCGGCCTGAGCCCTGGTGTTTATGCCATCGAGGTCTCGAAGGAGGGCTTCACCACCTGGAACACCGAGATCGAACTCGCCGAGCGCGCGGACATGCGCATGCGCGCACCGCTTCAAAAGAAGCGCTCGCCAGTCGTCGTCGACAAGGGTGATACAGGCGATGGAAGCGGAACGAACAATGCGAACAGCGGCAATGGCTCGACAGGTACTGGGAACAACCTCAAATCGACCGTCGAGATCCCTGATAATGGCACCGCCGATACGAACTGGGGTGGCTGGAGCTTGCTCACCGTCGGCGCCTTTTCGATGGCTGGCAGCGGCGTGATGGCGCTCCTCTTTAGAGGGATCGAGCGCGACATCGACCAGCGCAATCAGGATGGCTCGCTCGACCAGGAAGAGTACGATTCGCTCATCCAACGCGGTGAGTCTTACGAGCTCTCGCACAAGATCCTGCTCGGCGTGGGGGCTGCTGGAATGGTCGGTGGGACAGTCTGGTTACTCGTCGGCAACGAGCGCCAGTCGAGCGAGTTGCAACGCTCCGACCGCGCACCACGCGCGCGAAGCCTCGAGCTTCGCGCCGCCCCAGGCGGCGTCAGCGGCGTCATCCGTTTCTAAACGTTTCGAGCAAAGCTCTCGCGGCTCGTGTCTTTTGGCTGTTGTGCCCTGGGATGCGACCGCATCACCGTGAAGGATCACGTTTCATGCCCAAGATTTTGTTGGCCGAAGATGATGAGGCGTTGCGCACGCTGTACGCGCGCATGCTCGAGGAGGCAGGCCATGGAGTGACGCTGGCAGAGGATGGTCGCCGCGCGCTCGAGTTGTTCCCCGAGAGCTCGCCGGACCTGATTTTGCTCGACTTCGAGATGCCCGAGCTCGATGGCATCGCCACGCTCGAGGCGATGATCGAAGAACATGGCGAGGACGCGCTTCCGCTGGTGATCTTTCTCACGAGCCACGCACATCCCGACTATGTGCAGCGTGGCCTGGACGCGGGCGCGGCGGCTTACATCGTCAAACCGCTGCACCCACAAGAGCTCCTCGAGGAGCTCGAGCTTATCCTCTCCTCGCAGGAGTGGTGAAATCCTCGCGCGCGATGTGATAAGCTGATAAAGAGGATAACTGCCGGGAAACATGGATGTCTCTCGGCTCGCAAAGACAACCCCACCGCCCGCAGCATGCGGCCTGTGTGGTGGAAGAAGCGATCAAGGAGGATCGATTGCTTGGCTTACCCTGGACACGTCATCTCGTCGCGCGCCACGTGCCGCTCCTCGCGGTGGTTCTCACCGTGGCGCTGTTGGCATCGCCAGCGGGCGCGCAGCGCCACGAGCTCAGCACCGCGGATCGCCTCCGCATGCTTTACACCACGCAGCTGACCTTCACGCCAGCTGGCGATCCCATCGTACGGCTGGGGTTGCTCGAGGGGGAGAAGCGCATCCTCTTCACGCCGAACGAGGATTTTCGCGTGCTCCCGAGCGGCGACTCCGGGCCTGTCATCGAGCTCCCAGGAGGGCGCGAATACACCGTCTCCATCTCGGACAACAAGCCCGGCGAGTACAAGCACTGGGTGGTCGTCGAGCGTTTGCCCATCGATCAGCGCGAGCGTCTCGAGGAGGTCAAGAAGTCGTGGCTCTCCAAGGGGCAGGTGCCTCGCGTCTTCGAGGTCGGCGGGCTCTTTGCCGTGCGCGGCAAGGTCTTTGACTCGCGCATGATCCTGCTCGCTGTCGGTGGGATGAGTTCGCGCCGAAAGGCGAGTGATTTGCAGCGCAAGTTGCAGGCGCGCCATGGCATCGAGGGGGGGATTCACTCCGAGCTTGTCGAGTACCCGACGGGCGTCATCACCCTCGAAGGTGATGGCGTGCGCGCTGTGATTCGGCACCGGGACATCCTCCAGATCTCACCGATGAAGGGGAGAGAGGAAGAGATCCGCTACAAGATCCCTGGGATCAAGAAGAACTACTCCTCTGGCACCGAGACGCGCACGTACACGGGAGGTCTGGCGTTCGCGCCAGACAAGGGTGGCGAGCTGGTGGTGATCAACAGCCTGGGCGCCGAGCGCGCGCTCAAGGGGACGGTGCCCGCCGAGATCTTTGCCTCGGCGCCAAAGAATGCGCTCCAGGCGCAGGCGATCGCCGCGCGCAACGAGATCTTCTCGGCGATCGGTGTGCGCAACCTGGCAGATCCTTACATGCTGCGCGCTGATATTTACGATCAGGTGTACGGGGGCGTTGGCGCCGAAGACAAGCGCACCTCGGCAGCTGTGGACGCCACGCGCGGCAAGGTCATGTTCTACGGCAACCAGATCGTCGAGGCGTTCTACTCCTCGAACGCAGGCGGCTTCACCGAGAACAACGAGAACGTCTGGGATATGGAGCCGAGACCTTACCTTCGAGGTCGCCCGGACGCGCCGAGCGAGAAGGTCCCTGGCGCCTTTCGTGATGGCATCACCGAGAAAGAGCTCGACCGCTTCCTCGACGAGGGGTTCGACGCGTTCTCCAAGATCGCGCCGGTCTCATCGAGCAAGTTGTTTCGCTGGAACAAGTCGGTCAAGGCGACCGTCCCGCAGCGCTGGCTCGAGGACGCTGGTCACAAGATCGGTCGCATTCGAGACATCAATATCAAGAGCCGCGGCGTGTCCGGGCGCGTCATCCAGCTCGAGATCATCGGCGAGCGTGGCAAGGCGTTCGTGGAGCGCGAGCTGAACGTGAGGCGTTTGTTCGGTGGGCTTCGCAGCGGCCTGTTCACCATGGAGATCCAGCGCGATGGCCGAGGGTTTATCTCGGACATCTCGTTCAAGGGCGCTGGCTTTGGCCATGGCGTCGGGATGTGCCAGACAGGCGCGGTGGGGATGGCCTCGAAGGGGCATTCTGCCGAGGATATCCTCGAGCATTACTACAAGGGGATCTCCGTCAAGGATCTTTATTGAACATATTCATCTTTTTGGTGAATTTGTTCATCTTTTCGTTCGGCATGTCTCATCGACGCTTTTCACAGGCGTCGAAATGTCGCGATGATTGCAATATCTTGACACTTTTGCTGTAAAATTTTAGTGTCATCAACATCCTTCGTGTCGATGTTGGATACCGGAAAGAGGAATCATCCTCGACCCGATCCACCACATCAACGAGGAGATTCAGGGTGAAGCGCGCTTGGCGCTCTCCGACTTCCCGCACATCGCCTGGCTTGACTCATGACCCACAAGGGACGATTCACCACTCCGGATGGGGCGCAACTTCCATACCTGATCACAGGCTCTGGACCTCGGCCCTTGATTTATATTCCGGGCGCAGGGGACGGTCTCGCGAGCGCTGACCAACTCGGCTCGCGCATGAAGTGGTGGTTGGCCGGGCGCCTCGATTACTTCCGCGTGCTCTATGTGGGGCGTCGCGCGGGATTGAGCTACGAAGTCTCGCTCGAACAGCAAGCACGAGACATCAAGGCCCTGCTCGAACACCTCGACTGGCCAACCTCGCTCGTCGAGGGGCAGTCCGCGGGCGGCGCGCTCGCACAGCAGCTCGCTGTCGTCGCTCCGGAGCACGTCGGCGCGCTCGTGCTCTCCAGCACGATGGCCTGGCTCGACGAGACCTCCAAGGCATTGATCGCCTACTGGGTCGAGCTCCTCTATGAAGAGGACTGGGAGACGTTCTTCTCCTCGACCACGAACCTCTTCTGGACCGAGCAACGCGCCGCGATGCTCGAGCCCTTCAAGCGCCTGCTCGTTCGCCTCGCCAGACCTGGCGACAAGGATCGCCTCTTCGTGATCCTGCAACAGCTCCTCGCCTTCGATCACAGCGAATTGCTCACCGAGATTTCGGTCCCCACGCTGGTCACCGGAGGTCTCGAGGACGAGATCTTTTCGCCAAAGCTCCAGCTCGCCATGGCCGACAAGATCGCCAACGTCCAGACGATCATGCAGCCTGGATTCGGTCACGGGAACGACCTCGAGAACCCCGCGCATACGCGCTTGCTCGCTGCCTTCGGTCGCCTTCATATCCAGCGACAGGAGCTGTTGCTCGGCGATCCTCTCGCGCGACATGTCGCCAGCGCTGGTGGCGAAGCGTTCCCCTCCTGAGCAAAAGCTCATCTCATCAAAACAACACCGACCTCCCATGAGCTCGCCACGAGGTCAGCTCGTGTGGGAAGGTTCCCGTGCGCTTTGCAGGTTCCTCCAGTTGTGATCCTGTATTCGGCGTCCATGCGTGTGTAGCCAGAGGATGGAGCGATGTGGTTCGGGTTGGTGTTTGGATTCTTTGCCATCGAGATGGCCTGGCTGGCGAGCGTGCTGCAAGGATGGGGCTATGTGTTGTTCTGGCCAGCGCTCTCCTACGCGCTCGTCTCACTCGGGTTCTTCTTCCACATCCCCGCTGTGATGGGAAAGCGCAGCAACGGCAAACACCAGCTCCTCTTTCTCATCCTCCACCTCCCATTTCGCGTCCTCCTGTTACTCAGTGATGCCATCCGCGCCATCACCCGCCGAAGGGAAGACCCTTACAACCTTGTCGCGCCAGGGTTGTGGCTCGGCAGGAGGCTATCGAGCGGCAAGAGGCTCCCTGGAGAGGTCAGCATGGTGTTGGATGTGACCGCCGAGCAGGCGCGTATGCGCTCCATGAAACAACTCGAGTATCACGCCCTCCCCACGCTCGACGGGCAGGCTCCTGATAAACAGGCCCTCGCGACCTTGCTCGACAAACTCGCGCCATACCCGAAGACCATCTACGTCCACTGCTGGGCTGGGCGAGGACGCAGCGCCACCGTGCTCGCTGGGTTGCTCATCAAGCGCGGCATCGCCAGAGACATCGACCACGCCATCGAGATCATGCAGATGGTTCGACCTCAGGTGAAGCTCAGCAAATCACAGCGCGCCATGCTCGAGTCGATCTTTTTGAATGAGTGGGAGCGTCGCGCGTGAGGAATGTTTTTCGACCTCGCTCGCGTTGTTGGTGCCTGTTGTGTTTGGCCAAACCTCTTCGAGGCATCTGATGAACAACCGAACGAGCGTGTTGCAAGCGATCTCCCAACGTATGATTCGCTTGCCCGCAGGTAACATCCGCTTGCGTGACGATCGCAAGAAGACCACATGGGAGCATGAACTCCCCGCGTTTCTTTTGAGCAATGCTCCTGTGACCCAGGAGGAGTTCTCGGAGCTCATGGGAAACAACCCATCCTGTTTTACTGGCGCGCAACACCCCGTCGAGAGCGTAACGTGGTGGGAAGCCATCGCTTACTGCAACGCGCTCTCAGAAGCCGCTGGCCTCGCCCCTTGCTACCTCGTCTCGGGGGAGGAGGTCCGGTGGGACAGGGAAGCGTCTGGTTACAGGTTGCCCTCTGACGCCGAGTGGGAGTACGCCTGCCGCGCGGGTGGCGACGTGCGCTATGGCGAGCTCGATGAGATCGCATGGTTCGAGGAGAACGCAGACGAGCGCACGCACCCCGTTATGATGAAGTTGCCCAACCCATGGGGCCTCTACGACATGCTCGGCAACGTGTGGGAGTGGTGTTGGGATGTCTATGATCCCGAGGTCTATGGCGAGTATCGCGTCTTTCGCGGCGGCGGCTGGGCAGATCGCGAGCGGGGGTGTCTGGCGAGCAACCGGCGCCGCAGTCACCCGACCTACCAGATCGATGACCTCGGCTTCCGCGTCGCGCGCTCTGTTTGAGCAGAATCAGTAGGGCGGCACGCGCCGAAATCTCGCGACGAGCACGGCGGCGAAGCTGATAGCGCGCTCGAGGAAGTGGCGCAGTGAAGACTCGTCCTTGAGGATCGGGCGAAGGTTTGTGGCTTGCTTCGGTTGCAGACCCGCGAGCGCGGCGCGCACCTCCCACAACGTTAAAAATGGCCACGGATCGACAGGGTAGAGCGCTTTGCGATTGCGATCATCGAGCAGCTCGGCGCGCACGCGCATCCTCACAGACATGTCCGTGCGCTGGCGCGTGCGCGCGATCGCTGCGCTGACCACGGATTCTTGCGCCAGCGTCGCGGCGCGCAGGTAATCCATCGAAGAGAGCGCGCGGCGCGCGAACTCGATTTGCCAGTCCGCCAGGTGCGCGGTCTCGAGCCAGTTTGCCTCCTTGAGTAACTGCCTGGCGTGGAACACCGCCAGCGTCTCGCGCTGGCTCGAGGCCAGCGCGCGCAGATGCCTGAGGCAATCCTGAAAGTTTTCGTACAGGTTCTCGTATTGCTGCGTGGCGATGCCGAAGTTGATCGCGCGCAGCGTCTCGCCGAGCTCGGGTGATTCTTCACCCAGAAACTCTGGCAACCTGCCGAGCAGCCCGTTGGTGTGAAAGAGCGTGATGGCGTTGGACCACTCGACCATCCGGTTGATGTCTTTCATGATCAGGACAGGCGTGCCCGCTGGCGAGGTCTCCTCGTCCTGGGCGAGGTAGAGGCCGCCGATGTTCGCGTGGCTCAGGTGCGTGGAGGCGGCCACCGAGAACATGCCTCCAGACCAGGAGTCATGCGTGACATCGACGTGGCACTCGTCACCGGTCTGGGCCAACCTGTCAAAGAGCGCGTGCGCGCGGAGTTGGCCGACCCTGCCATGAACGTGCTCGGCGCCAAGGATGCATCGCACGCGCGTCCCGCCGAGGTATCCGCTCAAGAATTGTGAGAGGTGGTCGAGCATCGCCTGATCCACGCGCCCTGCGTCGATGCTCACGCGCAGCCCGAGGCGCGAGAATATGGGGTCGTCGTGGCGGAGCGCGGCGAGCTCGTGGACCATGTCCCAGTCCGAGCGGGGGGAGCCGATGAGGATGACCTCGTCGGGGATGGCGCGCTCGGCGCAGAGCCAGCGAAAGAGCGCCACACCCAGAATGCGCGATGGCTTCGAGACGTAGTTGCCGAACTGATAGCGAAGCGCCTGCCTCGCGCGACCTCGACCCCTGGGAGGGCCGAGGAAGATGATCACCTTCAAACCCATCGAACCGTGACTTCCTCTCGTTCTACCGACGCTCGAACCGCTGGCGCATCGGTATCAGGCGTTGCCTTGCTTCTCTTCGAGCTCCATCCAGCGCTCGAGCGCCTCGTCGAGCTCGGCGGAGACCGCCTGCTTTCGTTCCGTGAGCTCCTGGAGGAGCGTGTAGTCATCGTGGCGCTCGGCCATTTCCTGATCGATCGCCTCGAGCGCTTCCTCCAGCTCGGCCATCTTCGGCCCGAGCGCGTCGAGCTCGCGCTGCTCCATGTAGGAGAGGCGCTTGCTCTCGTTTGGCCGGGCGCTTGTCGTGCTGCGCTGTTGCTCCTCTTCGAGCTTTCTCTCGGCGGCAGCCGCCGCGGCGTCCTCGCGCTTTCGCTCAAGCCAATCGGAGTAACCTCCCGGAAACTCCACCACGCTGTTGTCCTCCTGGAAGACGAGCAGGTGATCGACGGTGCGATCGAGGAAGTAGCGGTCGTGGCTGACCACGATCACCACCCCTTCGAAGCTCTCCAGGTAATCCTCGAGCACGGTCAACGTCTCGACGTCGAGGTCGTTTGTCGGCTCGTCCAACAGCAGCACGTTGGGTTGCTCCATCAGCACGCGCAGCAGGTACAACCTGCGGCGCTCGCCGCCCGATAGCTTGCGGATCGGGTCCCACTGGCGCTGTCGATCGAACAGAAAACGCTCGAGCATCTGCGCCGCAGAGAGGTTATCTCCACCGCGCGTATGGATCTTGTTCGAGGCGCTCGTGATGTAATCATGAACGCGCTGCGATTCGTCGAGCTCTTCGGATTCCTGATCATAGTAACCGAAAACCACCGTCTCGCCGACCTCGAGTGTGCCTCGATCTGCCTCGAGCCTGCCGCTGATGATGTTGAGCAGGGTGGACTTGCCCGCGCCGTTCGGTCCGACGATGCCGAGGCGGTCATGCCTGGGGAAGACGTAGGTGACATCGCGCAGCACGACCTGGTCGCCGAACTGTTTGTGAATCCCCTCGAGCTCGAGGATCTTCTTGCCGAGCCTGCTGGTGAGCGTATCGATCTCGACCTCGCCGCGCTGTTCCGGGCCATAGCGCGCGTCCAGCAGGGCGTTGGCGCGCTCGATGCGCGACTTGCTCTTTGTCGTGCGGGCCTTTGGCCCGCGCCGCAACCACTCGAGCTCTTTCTTGGCGAGCTGTTGGCGGCGCTGCTCGCGCTGCTCCTGCTGCGCGATGCGCTCGGCGCGCGATTCGAGGAAGGCGCTGTAGTTGCCCTCGTGGCGGAAGAGCGTCTTCTCGGCGAGCTCGAAGATGACGTTGGTGACGCGGTCCAAAAAGTAGCGGTCGTGGGTGATGAGCAAGAGCGCGCCCTGGCGCGAGCCAAGGTAGGTCTCGAGCCACTCGATCGTCGCCACGTCGAGGTGGTTTGTCGGCTCGTCGAGGATCAATAAATCACTCGGGCGCAGCAGCGCCCTGGCGAGCGCCAGCCTCTTTCGCTGCCCACCCGACATCTCGCTCACGACCTGGCGCAGATCCTCGATCCCCAGCGCGCCGAGAAGCGATCTCGCCTCTCCCTCCACGCTCCACCCGTCGACGCGGTCCATCTCGTCGGCGAGCTTTGTCACGCGCGTCATCGCCTGGGTGTCCTCTGGAGAGAGCTCGAGCTGGTGGCAAGCGCGCTCGTAGTTCTTCAAGACCTGGAACGCTTCGGGGCCATCCTCGAGCACGGCGGCCAGCGCGGTCGCCTCGTCGTCGAGGTCGGGGCGCTGCGAGAGCAACTCGATGTGTGCCTGGCGGTTGGTCGCGACCTCGCCAGAGTCTGGCTCCATGTGTCCGATGATGATGTTGAGGAGGGTGGACTTGCCCGTGCCGTTGGCGCCGATGATGCCGATCTTGTCTTCGCTCGAGATCCCGAACGAGACGTCATCGAAGAGGGTTCGGTCCCCGAAACCCTTGGACAATTGCTGTGCGGTCAAGATGACCATGGCTCTCCTCCTGTCGGTGGTGATTGCGCCGCCAATGTATAGAGCGACGCGTCGCGCTTGCACAGCACGTTTTCGCAGCGCGTGCGTCTCGAAAAACTCCAACCATGACATCGATGTCAGTCGTGGATGAGGGCTCCAACAATCGATGTCATGGTTGGTTTTCGAGAGCTTCTGGTTTTTGATCGTAATGGGGTGGTTTAATGCTTTTTTGCCAAATTTTCATGCCGTTCGAGATCCTGGCACGTGCTCTGCAAAAAGAGGTGAGTGTGTCATGGAACACGCCCAAGGATGGGGTTGGTTTTTGCAGACTGGATCAAGGTAGAAGGAGCACGCGATGAATTTGGCTTACCTCGAGATCGATTACCACCGTTCGGCTTACGATTCGATGCCCGAGCAGCTCCGCGCAGCGTTTATGGACCGCCTTGTCATCTCCTGGCTCTATCACGAGCACGCCCTCGAGGGTGTCGTGCTCGAGGAAGAGGATATCTGGCGCGCGCTCAACAACCAGCCATGTCGCAGCTACTGCGATCGCCAGATCCACAAGCAAATCCGCCGCATGTACGCGCTCTTCCACCAGATCCTGGAGGAAGCAGGTTCGCAGGAGCCGATCACGCTCGAGTGGCTCAAGGACACGCACACCGCGTTGTGTGACGCCAGTGACGAGGCCGCAGGTCGCTACCGCAAGCGCGACACCTCTCCTGGGGTATACAACCTGGATGTCGTCCCCTCCAATTCCATCTCGTACTACTTCCGCAAGTTCATCGACATCTACAACGAGGAGCTGATCGGCTCTCACCCCGTCCGCGCCGCAGCGATCGCGCACTGGGAGTTTATGAAGGTCTTCCCCTTCGACGAGCGCACCGGGCTCGTGGGCAGGTTGATGCTCAACGCTATCCTGATCCGCAATGATTACCCGCCAGCGATCATCCACGCCAACGATCGCCACACGTACTTCGCCGCGCTCTCGGGTCACCGCACCGACGTGATCCCCACCGTCGTCGAGGCCGTCAGCGCGACCATCGAAGCCGTCGAGACATTTTCTCACCGCTTCAACGCAACGATCTCGCACCGAGTAGCATTGTAATTAGCGAGGCTCGCTCGCTTGTTCGGAGGGAGAGAAGGAATCATCCCTCACAGGAAATCCGCCACGGGCGACGCCTGGAGAGTTCTCACGCGCCAAACATCGCGCGAAGGCCCTCCAGGCTTTTTTGTGTCTGGTGCGTTCTTCAAAACGCCCTCCTAAACCTGCGTGAGACCTCGTGGTTGATTTAAACCTGGCTCTGATCTGCAATGTTGTGCGAGAAGATCGCGAGGACGCAGGAGGTGTGAAGTTGAAATGCCCGCTTGCGTGCGCACCTTTTTGTTCAGAACGCCCATCTCAAGGTCTGAGTCATGGAGTTCCCGTCCCTTTGGAGAAAAGCTAATGCAAAGAACGATCGAGCTGGCACGCACCGCGACTGCCCGCACCTCCACCTCCGTGGAGACGGCAGCCCAACCCGAGCCCAATGAAGAACTCCGTGTGGAGCACGTCGCGACCGCGAAGCTGCCCACAAAATACGGAGATTTTCAGATCGTGGCGTTCAAGAACAATCGCGATGGCAAGGACCATGTCGCCATCATCAAGGGAGATATCGAAGGGCAAGAGCGTGTCTCCTGTCGCATTCACTCGGAGTGTCTCACAGGAGATGCCTTCGGGAGCCTGAAGTGTGATTGTGGACCTCAGCTCGAGGCCGCCCTCGAACAAATCGAGGAGCTCGGTCAGGGCATCATCCTCTACATGCGACAGGAAGGTCGCGGCATCGGGCTCGCGAACAAGGTCCGCGCTTACAGCCTCCAGGATCAAGGCATGGACACCGTCGAGGCCAACCTCCACCTCGGCTTCGATGACGACCTGCGCGATTACGCCATCGCCGCAGAGATGCTCCGCATCCTCGCCCCCACGAGCGTCACGCTGATGACCAACAACCCCCGCAAGCTCGAGGGGTTGCGAGAGGCTGGCATCAAGATCGACGAGCGCGTCCCGCTCAAGATCACGCCAAACCTCCATAACAAACGCTACCTCAACACCAAGCGCGACAAGTCGGGGCACCTCCTCTGAGAGCCTCCCCTCGTGCGCGAGGTTTGAAGACGCGCCAGAAAGCAAAAAGGCCAGCGCTCTTTCGAGAGCGGCTGGCCTTTCCTTGTTTGCGCGCCTGTCGATGTGAATGGTCAGAAGAAGACGTCGTGGATGTAAACCACGCCAGCGCGGCTCCCCGCGACCGTCTCGTTGGGCGAACCCACCGCGATGGTGGTGCCATCGACCGCGATCGCGATGCCGTACTCGGAGACCGTGCTCATTGGCTGATAGATGTGCTTGTGTCCCCACTTCATCGCGCTCTTGTCATGGACGAAGCTGTGAACGCCGAGCGGCGAGGGGAGGGCGCCGACGCTCATCCCCGCGAAGGCTCGATCGTTGTTCATGGCGACGGCGATACCGAACTCTCTGGCGAATCCTCCTGAGGGGAGTGCCAACTCATTGCTGGAAGTCCATTTCATCGTCCTCGCGTCGAAGAAGTAGCTAAACACGGCGCCATCTTCGTTGTTCATCCCAGGCGCGCCGACGATGAGGTTGCTTCCTTCCAGCGCGAGCGCGCCTCCGAACAAGGCGTTGTCTTCATTATCGAGCGCGAGCGTCTCGAAGATCTTCCAGGTCCCAGTGTCCATCGAGTACAGATGCACCGAGCCACCTTTGCGCGCGCTCCTTGGCTCCGGTTCTCCGACCGCGAGCCAGGTGCCATCACTCGCGAGCGCGACGCCAAAGCCTGTCTCGTCGCTTAACCCATCCGGGTCGAGCGTGAGCGTGCGCTTCCATGTGGTGGTCTCGCGCTTGTAGATATCGACGTAGCCCTCGTTAACCTCGGATGGTGCGCCGACAAAGAGTTGATCGCCAGACAGCGCGAGCGCTTGCCCGTAACGATCGCGGCGACCCGGGTCCTGGGCCTGCAACCTCGAGGTCTGAACCCACTGCCCGTTCATCGGGCTCAGCACAAAGAGCACCACCGCGCCCGCTTCGGTTTGTCCTCCGAGGTTAAACCCAGGCTCTCCGACAAAGAGCGTCTGCCCGTCGAACGCGAGCGAGGTGCCAAACTCAGCGCCTCCCTGCATCGAACTCGATGTCAAGCGGTGGGTTTGCTTCCAGATCTTGGTGTCCGGGGCGCGCTCGAAGATGTAAACAGCGCCCGTGTTTGCGTTCTCACCAGGCGCGCCGACGACGAGCATATTATCTCGAAGCAAGAGCGCCGCGCCAAATTCGGCCAGATCCGTCTTTGGCGAGCTGATGGCGACCTCTTCGCATCCGCCCGTCTGGCATGTGTTGGCGCCATTGCACAGGCAATCGATCGTCTCACCGCATGCGTTTTGAAACTCGCCGCAAGCAGGCATCGCAGGGCAGGAGGGGGCGCCTCCACAGACGCAGGTGTTCTTGTCACAGGTTTGCGTGGAGTCCGCGCAACCTCCACAGTCGACCTCGCGCATCGCGCCGCAGCCATCGTCCCCTGTGAACACGCCACATTCGATCATGGTTGCCGCGGCGCAGATCTCCGCGTCTGTGTTCGGCACACAGCCCATTTCACCCTGCGCCATGTCCTGCATATCCGCAGGTTGCGCGGGCATGTCCGCGTCGGGCATCGCCTCGGGCATGTCCGTGGCGACGGGCGTCATGTCTTCGATGATGCCCATATCCGCGCGCGACATGTCGAGCCTCGGTGTGGTGGCCGG
Source organism: Myxococcota bacterium (assembly GCA_036155555.1). Lineage (GTDB taxonomy): Bacteria > Myxococcota_A > Bradymonadia > Bradymonadales > Bradymonadaceae > JAYZVO01. Next base: position 17,114 of record JAYZVO010000066.1, on the reverse strand, counting down.
AGGTTGGGTGCTGGGTTGGCGACCTGTAAATGGAGCGGGGTCCTCGAGGTTGCATCCTGACAGGGACAGCCACAAAAGCGCCAATACAATGACGACGGAGGTACGTCGCATGAGGTTCTCCGAGGAAACAAGACGTTCAGCTAGATCGAGCCAGGATATGCTCTCAGTTGTGCGCGGGCGACGCAAATGGATCTTGCTGCGATGGTCGCGCGCTCAGAGCTCGGACGTCTCGCGAGCGCAGTCCCTGGCTCCTTCTGGCGCGGTGTCATCGTCCGCGCAGATCTCGAGCGTCAGCCCACCGATCTTGCCCTGCTTGGCTTGCGTCATCAGGTGCACGTAGTCCTGGTAGGTGATGTCGCCCATAAAGCGCAGGTTGGCCATGATGTGCTCGAACTTGGTCAAGCGCGAGCTGGCGAAGCGCCCCTGGTTGATGTGCCCGCCAAAGCGCATGGGGTTTGGCAGGATCGAGGAGAGCAGCGCGATCTGATCGACGCTCAGCTCTTCTGGCTCGCGCTGGAAGTAGTGCTGTGACGCGGCGCGCAGACCGTGCAGCGAGTCACCCCACTGCACGATGTTCATGTAAATCTCGAGGATGCGTTGCTTCCCGAGCTGGTGCTCGATGCGCCAGGTCAAGTACGCCTCCTGCAACTTGCGCGTCGCCGTGCGGTCGCGCGAGAGGAAGAGGTTCTTGATGAGCTGCTGCGTGATCGTCGAGCCGCCGCGCTCCATCCTCCCCACCGAGAGGTTGTGCATCATCGCGCGCGCCAACCCGCCAAAGTCAAACCCGTTGTGCTTGAAGAACTGCGCGTCCTCGGCGGCGATCACGCCGCGAGGGATGTGTGGAGGGAGCGCTTCGAAGCTCACCCACGCCTCGGGCTCGATCGGGATCGTGAGCCCGCTCCCTTCTCCTGCCCATGGCGCGCCCGCGCCCGCGAGCGCCATGATGTCTGCCTGAGGTCCATCCTGGAGGACCTCCACGTCGCCATCGATGTTGATCTCGAGCCTCAGGCTCTCGGGGTATGCGCTGTGGCCGCTGGCGTGGAAGTCATAGCCAAAGTAACCGTTCAACCGCGCGCCCTCGACGGGCTCGCGGATCGCGGGAGGGAGCGCCTTGCGCAACGCCTCGGCGTCGATATCACGGCCGAGCGCCTCGATGGCAAAGCGCCAACCCTTGCGCGCCTCGACGATCTCTCCGCGGACCTTGAGCGGACGCACCGTCCCCAGATCCACCTCGAGCGTCGTGATGCTCAAGGCGCGCGCGTCCAGATCGAGCAGCAAATCACTCCTCAAGCCGAGCATCGGGATTCCCAATGGCTCCTTGGTCAGCATCGGCAAGGAGGCTTCCGCGTCGACAAACTCCAGATCGGTGGCCAGCTCGATGTGACGCGTTCCCATATCGAGCGTCGCGTTCATCGTGCCAGTGATTTGCCCTGCGTGAAGCACCGGCGTCGCGTCGAGCAACACCAGCAATGGCTTGAGCGAGAACTTCCTGGCCTGAACCGCGCCCTTGAGCGTCTCGATAGGGTTCTCCCACGCCCATTGCAGCTCGAGCGTTCCGCCCGTGCCGCGCTCCTTGAGCTCCAGCTCGCCAGAGTGCTTCCCGGTCGCGGAATCCACCACGAAGTGTGTGCGCATCAGATCGACGCCCACGCTCGGATCACTCAACCCGCGAATGCCCACGCCCTCGAGTTGCAGCTCGCCCTTGCCCTCGCTCCACACCACGCGCGCCTGTGGCGCGGTGACGTTCATCCCTTTGCCGAGGTTGGGGAGCTTGAGCTCGACGGCGCCAAAGTCGATCGTGTCTTGCGCACAACCCGAACAGAGCACCACGCCTTGAGAGGTCATCTGGAAGGGGAGTTGTCCGCCGAACCATTCGTGGATGCGCGTGGGCTCCTGGTGCTGGAGGACGATCTCATTGCCGCGCTCTCCATGAACCGGGCGAGTCGAGAGCGCGAACGGGACGCCATCTGGCAACCTCCCATGCGCGCTCATCTTCGTGGGCAGCGGCGTCCCCTCGAGCGGCAGCGTCGCCTCGAGCCTGTCGAGCTCGATCGGGCGCGTCGATTGGAACGCTCGCCCTGCGCGGAGCTCGACCTCGACGTCCACGCCGACGATGCTAATCTCATTCAGGCCGAGCGCGTTCGCGCTCATCTTCTCGTTGGCACCGCCGCCAGAGACGCCTTCAGCGCTGGCGAGGTCTGGGTTGCGCTCGAGCACGATCCTCGTCTTCTCCAGACGAAGCTCTCCGGGGATGGGGCGCCCCTGCATGATGCTACCCCAGATGTCGGGGGACACATCGAGCGCCTCCACGCGCGTGTCCAACACGTATGGACCTCGGCGCAAGCGCCCGCGCACTTGCTCGAAGCGCACGCCAAAGAGCCCCACCGGGCGCATCGACTCGATGTAGAGCTCGACGCCGCGGCGAGAGGCTTCCTTTTCCATGATGTCTTGAATGATCGGGCCAGCGATCAGAGGTGTGCGCGCGAGGAATAGCACGGACAGAAACAGCGCGACCATTCCGACGGGCATCACCACGAGCCAGAAGGCGAGGTCACGCTTTCTCTTGGGGACGACCTCGGGGCGGGGCACCTCATCAGAGAGCTCGAGAGGATCGAACAGATCCTCCTCGCCGAGGTCTTCATCCGGCCAGCTCAACTCACCGAGGTCATCCGGGGAACTCAGCTCGTCGAGGTCCTCGATAAAGTCAGCGGGTTCGCTCGCGGTCGCGGGGAAGGGGAGCACCGAGCGCGCGGCGTCGAGCACCGCGCGAGGTTTTGCTTCGAGTTGCGTCCTCCCCGTCGGGAGGCTCTCCTCCTCGCTCGTTTGTGTCGCGCTGTGCGTCGACATGGCCTTTAACTTCTCGATAGGAGCGATGTTGCTCAGGTTCTGGGGTGAGCACGAGCCGGGCGTATCTGTGCCCCGACCTTCCTCGACATCGGACGAGCAAGCCTCGAGTGATTCTCGCTGATCTTGCATCTCATGTTGGATAGACCACCCCGTAACCCTGGCCCTCTCCGACGTGTGAACGACGCAAGTGCGCGTCATCACGTCGGTATATGGTCTCGATCGTTAAATACACCCCAACCGCCGAAAACACAAATTTCTTGTCTGTTTCTCTCCGTTGCCCCTTGCAGGTCGCGCTCGAACGCGTGCTCTCCAGGTATCGAAACGGTCATGGCATCGAAGCATGGGTGCCTGAGCAAAAAGAAGCCGCCGAGAAGTTTTGCTGTCTGGTCAAAGTCGTCTGATTCCTTCCAGCAAAACTTCTCGGCGGCTTCTTTTTGCGCGCCGCTTCGGCGCTTCACGCGACCTGTTCAAGAGCAAGGCGTTGCCTTAAAGTCGTGCTCCTGAGCATCACTGGACACTCACGAGGAACCTTGCATGAGCGAGAGCGAGACGGCGCATAACACCACCGACGAGAAACAGAGCGGTGGTCCCTGGTACAAAAAAATGCACTGGCAGATCGCGCTGGGCATCGGCCTGGGGTTGCTCTACGCGCTGGTGGTTCGCGCGGTGTGGAGCCTGCCTGCGATCGAACCAGCCAGCGCCGCGAGCGCGGCGGATGTGGTCGCGCACGGCATCTCGCTCGCGGCGCAACGCGCCGAAATCATCGCCATCTGGGAGCGCGCAGCGGCCCCCTTTGTCTTTTTGGGGGATCTGTTCATCCGCGCGCTCAAGATGATCATCATCCCGTTGATCGTCGCCAGCATCATCACCGGCATTCGCGGTATGGGAGACGCCAGCGAGCTTGGCCGCGTTGGCCTGCGCACCCTGGCGTACTACATGGCGACGACCTTGCTCGCGGTCACCGTCGGCATCCTCGTCGTCAACGTCATCCAACCTGGTCAGGGGCTAAACCTCTCCTATGAAGCTGGCGAGGTCCTCACGCCAAAGCCTATCTCTGCGGTCTTTGCCGATATCATCCCCACCAACGTGTTGGATGTGTTCGCCGGGAACAAGATGTTGCCGAGCATCTTCGCGGCTGTGCTGATCGGGCTAGGGTTGCTGGTCATCGGAGAGGAGGGGGAGCCGCTCTCGAAGTTCTTCGCGTCGATGAACGCGCTGGTGCTAAAGATCACGGACTGGATCATGATGACGGCGCCCGTGGGCGTCGGCGCGCTGTTCGTCAAGACGTTGCTCGACCCGGAGCTGGCAGATCTGGCGAGCTTCTTCGCGGATCTCGGCGCGTACATGGTCGCGGTGGTCGTCGGTCTGGGCGTGCACTCGCTTGTCACGCTGCCGCTGCTGCTCTTTTTGTTCACGCGTCGCTCGCCCATCCAGTTCATTCGCGACATGTCCACGGCCTTGCTGACCGCGTTCTCCACCGCATCGAGCTCTGCGACTTATCCCGTGACGCTCGAGTGCGTCACCGAGAACGCGGGCGTCCCGAAGAAGTCGGCGAGCTTCGTCCTCCCACTCGGTGCGACGATCAATATGGACGGCACGGCGTTATACGAGGCGGTGGCGGCCATCTTTATCGCCAACGCGCTCGGGTTTGATCTGAGCTTTGGACAACAGGTCGTCATCGTGTTCACCGCGACGCTCGCGGCTATCGGCGCGGCGGGCGTGCCGAGCGCGGGGCTCGTCACCATGATCATTGTCCTCGAGAGCGTCGGCTTGCCACCGGCGGCGTATGGTCTGGTGGTCGCCGTCGATCGCATCCTCGATATGTGCCGCACCACCGTCAACGTCTGGGGGGACGCGGTGGGCGCAGCGATCGTGGCAAAATGGATCGAGGAGTGATAGCACGCTAGGCATTCTCAATACCTACCCAGCATCGAAAAGGTGGCGCGCGTGGAAGGAAAGAGCATCGAGGTCAAGAACCTCGTGAAGCATTACGGCGAGGTCGAGGCCCTGCGCGGGATCTCGTTCTCGGTCGAGCCCGGCGAGATCGTGGGGTTTTTGGGGCCAAACGGTGCGGGGAAGAGCACCACGATGAAGATCCTGACCTGCTTTATGGGGGCAACCTCCGGCGAGGCAAAGGTCGCGGGCTTCGACGTCTTCGAGCACCCTGACGAGGTCCGCCGCCGCATCGGTTATTTGCCCGAGAGCGTCCCGCTCTACGAGGACATGATCGTCTGGGATTATCTGGCGTTTGTCGCAGAGCTTCGCGGCGTCCCCGCGAACAAGCGCGAGGCCGCCATCGAGAAAACGGTCGAGATGACCGGCCTGTGGGAGATGCTCGGGCGCACCGTCAGCGAACTCTCCAAGGGATACCGCCAGCGCGTGGGGTTGGCGCAGGCGATCATCCACGAGCCCGATGTGGTCATCCTCGACGAGCCCACCAGCGGCCTCGATCCGAACCAGATCGTCGAAATTCGCGACGTCATCAAGACCATCGGCGCCGAGAAAACAGTCCTCTTCTCCACGCACATCATGCAGGAGGTCGCCGCCGTCTGTGACCGGATCGTCATCATCAATCGCGGCAAGCTCACCGCCGACGACACGCTCGAGCGCCTCACGAGGCGCATGCGCGATCGGTTCGATGGGTTTCAGGTCAGCGTCACGCCAGGCAAGAAGGTCGACGCGCCAGCGATCAAGAAGGCGCTCTCGACGCCTGGCGTAAAAGTCGACGAGGTCTCGCGTGAGGATGGCGCGCTGCACTTGAGGATCAGCTCTCCAGGCGATCAGGATGACCTGAGAAGAGATATCGTCGCCAGCGCAGCCAGCGGCGCCTTCGAGCTGTTGGAGCTCTCGCTGTTTCGCCCATCGCTCGAGCAGATCTTTCGCACCTACACCAGCGGCGCGACCGAAGAGAACCTGGACGCTGCGGACACGACGCCAGCCCGTGAGGAGGAGGAAGAATGAACCTGCATCCCATCTGGACCATCTTCAAGCGCGAGGTCAGCGCCACCTTCAACTCGCCGGTGGCCTACGTCGTGGTGATCCTCTTTCTGGTGATCACCGGCGCGCTGTTCTGGCTCCCTTACTTTCAGGAGATCAACATTCTCTCGCTGCGAAACTTCTTCGCGCAGGCGCCCATGTTCCTGGCCTTCTTCGCGCCAGCGATCACGATGGGCTTGCTCGCGAGCGAGAAGCGCAGCGGGACGCTCGAGCTGATGATGACGATGCCCGTCAAGGACGCGCACATCGTGATCGGGAAGTTCCTCTCGAGCGTGTTTTTGCTCGCGGTGGTTTTCGCCACGACCTTCCCCTACGCATGGACGCTGGACATGCTGGCCCGAGGCTTCGAGACGGAGCTCGACTGGGGCGCGACGCTCGCTGGTTACATCGGGCTGCTCCTGCTCGGGTCGACGTATGCCGCCATCGGGTTGATGGCGTCGAGCTTTACCAAGGATCAGGTCGTCGCGATCCTGTCCGGATTCTCCATCTGCTTCGGGCTCTACCTGATCGACAAGCTCGTCGGGAACCCCACCGGAGGGATGGCCACATTGCTCGAGTACCTGTCGACGAGTTACCACTTCAACAACATCGCGCGCGGCGTGATCACGTTCTCTGATGTGGTCTATTACCTGTCCTTGATCGGCGTCTCGCTGGTCATCGCGACCTCGAGCATCGCCTCGCGGCGCTGGTGAAGGGAGGCAAAGTTATGAGTGAGAAGACAACGCCCGAAGAGACGAGGGGAGAGGCCGTCGGCGCGACGCGCAAGCTCATCCAAGGCTCGCTCGCCACGACCGGCGTGCTGATCGCGCTGGGGATCGCGATCGCGGCGAACCTCGTCGCCAGCCAGTTGTTCTGGCGCGTGGACATGACCCAGGACAAGATCTACACCCTGAGCGACCCGAGCAAGGACCTCGTCGCCACCCTCGAAGAGCCCGTCGCCGTCAAGGTCTTCCTCTCGCCGGATATGCCGCCTCCGTTCCACACGCTGCAACAGCGCGTCTCGGATCTCCTGACCGAGTACGAGGCCGCCTCTGGCGGCAACCTCACCTTCGAGGTCCAGATCGTCGAGGACGAGGATGGAGAGAACGCCGCGGCCAAGGAGTATGGCTGCGACAAGGTCGCCATCGGTCAGGAGACGCGCAATGAGGTCAATATTCGCGCCGTCTACAAGTGCGTGGCCTTTGTTCAGGGCGCCAACCAGCAGGTGTTGCGCGACCTGAACCTGACGGGCAACGCGCAGTTCGATAACCTCGAATACCACTTCACCAAGGCGCTCCTGAACCTCGGCGTGGAGCGCTCTCGAAAGATCGCCTTCCTCACAGGGTTTGGCGGTCCTGCGGATATGCCCGGCTTTATCGACACGCTCGAGGGGCCGTTCCGAACACTCTACGGTGATTTGATCGAGCCCGTGGGGGTCTCCTTCGAGGAAGGCAGCCTCGAGGTCCCCGCCGACGTCTCGACCGTGATCCTGCTCGACCTCGCGAGCCCCGTCTCGCCGCGCGCCAAGTTCGCCATCGACCAGTTTCTGCAACGGGGAGGATCGGTCGGCTGGTATCAATCAGCCACGGCGACCGATCACAGCATGCTCGATGCTATCGCGAACAACGAGCAGCTCGGGGGGCGCCCGCTTCCTGACATGCGCCGTCCCTCCGAGCACGAGCTCGACGAGTTCTTCGCCGCCTATGGCGTGAGCTTGCAAAAGGACATCCTCGTCGATCCTTCAAACTCGATGACCATCCAGGTGATGACGCCCCAGGGGCCAACCCAGGTGAGCTTCCCGCCTGTGTTCCAGGTCAATGACATCGACCGCTCGCTCCCATTCCTCACAGGCATTCCTCCTGTGGTCTTCCCCGCGCCGTCGAGCATCGTTCTGTCCGAGGCGTTGGAGAAGAACGAGGCGATCAAGGTCACCGAAGCGTTGCGCACCTCGCCAGAGGCATCGCGCCACTACCAGTTCCCCAACCAGCGCTCCTTCGAGACCTACGACAAGCTCAAAGAGGGCAAGGACAAGGGCGCGCACTTGGTGGGCGTGGCGCTCGAGGGGGTCTTCCCGAGTTACTACGCCAACGCGCCGCTTCCCCAGGGAGTGACCGAATCACAGCTCTACCATGGCGAGAAGAAGCCTGGGCGTTTGTTCGTCGTGGGGAGCGGTGATTTCTATGATCTTGTGCCCTCGATCGGGTTCGATGACAGGTTGGCCGGGATCGGCCAACAACTCCTCTTCTCGAGCTTCGAGTGGTTGGCGCAGGACAACGCGCTCTCGAAGGTTCGCGACAAGCGGTTGCCGCGCTACATCGGCGAGATCGACCGCGAGACGCAAAAAAGCATCCAGTTTATCAACATCCTGTTCGTGCCTGCCTGCTTTGCCCTTATCGGTTCGGTGATGATGTTCCGCAGGCGAAAACGGCGCGAGCGGCTCGCTGCTAGACGACCAAAGGGCTCCTCCTCTTGAGTTGCCATCGCGCGGATCACCTTCTCTTCCCCTGCACGCGTTAGAGGTTCTTCGACCATGTCCAAGCGTAACCTGTTCGTTGGCGCCGTCGTCATGGTCACCCTCTTTGCGACCTTTCTGTTCTTGCAGCGTGGTAAGAAAACAAAAGTCACACCCAGCGAGCGCGAGGTCGTCGCGCCGCTCGAGGTCGGCCCCCTCGCTGACCTCGAGCGCATCGTCCTCTTCCCGGCGAAGGCACCGCACCCGCTCGAGGATGGCTCTGTTATCAAGGATCAGGCGCCTCCTCCCGAGAAGATCATCTGGGAGAAGCGCGATGGCGTCTGGTGGATAACTTCGCCTATCCAGGGTCGGCTCAAGAAGAGCTATCAGGACGAACTCGCGAAGTTGTTTGCTGCCAGGGTTGGCAGCGATGATATGCGCACGTCGCCAAGGCAGGCGCCCTCGCTCTGGCTCTCCTCGGAGCTGTTCACCAGGGCGCAATTCTTCACCGCAGGATCAGCGGAGAAGGATAAGCCCGTATTATCACTGCTCGTCGGGAAGCAAATCGGCGTGCCGGGGACAAAGCTCCAGCGCACCTTCGTCAAGGAGGAGGGGAGCGAGCACATCCACCGCTTGCACGCCGCGCTCGGGTTCTTGACCAGGCGTGATCCTCGCGTCATGCGCTCGGATTGGATCATCGAGCGCACGAACAGCTTCCCTCATCAGTTCGACTACACCTTCGAGACCACGCCCACGCGTCGTTTTGTCTACGACGGGGAGCGCTGGGGCGAGGAGGGGAGCGCGCGACGCATCGATCAGGTGAACGCGCAGCAAGTCGCCGGACTGCTAGGTGGATTGCAGGCGATCGCGGTGCTCGATGGCAGAGAACCAAAATCACTCGGCTTCGTCGCGCCCGGCATCAAGCTCGAGGCCGAAGGCATCTCGCTTACCGTTTGGCGTGATGGTTCGCGTTACTTCGCGACGCGTGCAGGCGACGCGCTCGTCTACGAGCTGCCGCCAAAGCGAGGGTCGCAGCTCTTGTTGTCGCCAGGGGATTTCAAGAGCAGGGTCGTGAGGCCCATCGAGCCTGGTGCGTTGACCGAGGTTCGTTTCCTCGGAGAAGACGGCGTGGTGCTCGCGCGTCAGGGGGAGGGGTGGAAGATGACGGCGCCGGATCGACGCGATGATGTCTCGGGGCCTGCCCTCGAGGGTTTGCTCGATATGGTGGCGACGATGAGGGCGCTGCGCTATGTCGCGCCTGCGCTCGAGGCGCAGGCGCTGACCGAGGCGTTGGCCAGCGAGCGCCTCGTGTTCATCACCCAGGATGGCCAGAAGCACACGCTGCTTGTTGGCGGCGAGGCGCCTGACGCGGTGGGGGATGCACCTGACAGGTTCGCGCGGTTTGCCGATGAGGATGGGGTCGTCTTCGTGCTCCAGGGGGCGTTGGTGCACAACCTGACCTTGAAGGCGGCTGAGTTTAACCCTGCTTCGCAGCCGCTGCCCACGCAATGACCGCGCCCGCGCCGTCGATCTCGTTCAGGCGGCTCATCTCCTGGATTCCCGTGGGGCTCGTGACGTTCACCTCGGTCAGGTGATCTCCGATGATGTCGAGCCCGACGAACCACAACCCATCCTCGACAAGCTTTGGCCCGACCGCCTCGCAGATGGCCAGGTCACGTTCGGTGAGTTCCGCTTTGACGACGGTGCCGCCGACGTGGATGTTGCCGCGGTTGTCATCCTCTCTGGGGACGCGGAGGATGCCGCCGAGTGGTTTGCCTGCGAGCAGGATCACGCGCTTGTCTCCGGCGCGCGCGGCGGGCAAGTAGCGCTGACAGATGACGCGCTCCTTGCCGGTGTGGGTGGAGACCTCGATGATCGCGTTGAGGTTGCGATCCTTGGCGTCGAGCATAAAGATCCCGTCACCACCGTGCCCATCCACGGGCTTGAGGATGCACTTGCCGCCGACCTCTTCGAGGAAGGCTTTGATCGCCGTGGCCGAGCGCGTGACGATGGTGTCGGGGATGACCTCTTCGAAGTGGAGCGCGTAGAGCTTCTCGTTGGCCGCGCGCAACCCCGAGGGCTTGTTGACGACAAGAACGCCGCGCTCTTCGGCCAGCTCGAGCAGGTGGCAGGCGTGCAGGTAGGCGATGTCAAAGGGAGGGTCCTTGCGCATGAAGAGGACATCGAAGGTGTCGAGCGAGCCAAACTCGGGCTCGCTCAGCGTGTAGTGGTTCCCCTTCTCGCGGCGCACGTCGCACGATTGCCAGATGCCAAACGCTTGCGCGCCGCGCGCAGAGAGGTCCTGCATCTCGAGGTAATAGACCTCGTGGCCGGCTTCTTTCGCCGCCAACATAAACGCGAAGGTGGTGTCTGCGTCGATGTTGACGTTTTCGATCGGGTCCATGATGAAGCCAAACTTCATGCGCGCTACTCCTGCTTGTTGTTTCTCAGCAATGACCTCGAGGGTGCCATCTTTGGCCATGATCATGTAGGCACCCGGCGAGAAGTTTCCAGCCTGGAGTTGCGCTTCACTCGGTCCTGGCCCGCTCTTTCTCTTGCTGTTTGTAGAAGTCGGCCAGCTGTTTTTGGATGTCCTTGGTGAGCTTGAACTTGCCCGTCGAGGTTTTGCTCGTGACGGCGATGGTTTTCTTCTTCGACTTCATCTCTGTAGAAAGGCCCCATTTTCCGCGGTTCGGGTATTTGCACGTGAGCGGTTCTTCCCAGTTGTGAAGGAGGACATGTCTTGTTTGAAAGAATCGCGCGTAGGACTTTCGTTTGAAAGGGGAGAGCGTGGCATCCGGGCCTGACGGTGGGCCCGAGCCAGCTTCTACATGGAAATCCGAGGGCTCGAATCGGATATCTTCGCTGATCTCCTCGCTGGTGTAGCGACCATGAAGCCTCGTCACATGCCACCTGCCTTCGTAAGATGGTCGCCTGGGGTGTGGTGTATAAAAACCGAGCCCGAACTCGACCAGAGAGCGTTTCTTCGTTGTGGATGCGGGGACGGTCCAGGTCTCGAGTTGTTTCTCGATGCACTTTCGGGTTTCTACATCTTGGAATGATTTCTCGGACATCTCCACGCGCTTCACCTGCCCATCCGGTGCGATCTCGAGGCTGACGTGCAAGTACGCTGTGTGCCCGCCACGAGGGCGGTGTTTGTCGTAGCAGTCGAGCACCTGGAGGTGGTCTCTTGTCTGCGCATCATGGATGTGACGGGCAAGGTCGGCGTGACCCTCTTCTCTGATCCCTGGGTAGGTGAACTCGAGGGAGGGGGTGTCCAGGGAGAGGTCGGGCTCGAGCGCCTTCTTTAACCCCAACGTGCTCATATCGCCTGAGTTCAGCGACTCTACGGGGCAGGGGTCGCACCCTTTCGACCACCAAAAATGCTCGATGGCGAGGGTTTTCGGATGTTTGCGTTGGAAGTCTTCGAAGAGCGCTTCGTTGAAAGCGTCGTAGTGTTTTGCTTCCTCTTCGCCGACCACGAGGTTGGTTGGATAGAACGCGCTCTTGTAGTTCGATGAGATGAATGGGGTGTGCTCTTGCGACAGAATGTACACGATCAAGTCTTGCGGACCGCTCGCGTTGAGAAGGCCAAGCCGCACAGGCAGCGAGAATTCATTCGATGTGTAGGCAAATTGCAGCGGTGACAGGAGCGCCTCCCCTGATTTGTCGAACTTGACCTTTTTAGGGTCCACCTTGGCGACGAGGAAGTACATCCCCTGTGCGATGTAACTCGCCAATACCTTCGATGCTCCCTTGGGCAGCTTGTAGCCATGGTCCGTGAGCCATTTCTCCAACTCGGTCGACTCCTCCGCGCTCAGGATCTGGATGGTGTATTCACCGACCACGAAGCTGGCTTTCACAACAGTTGTTCTCCCATGTGTTGCCGATATCTCACTCCTCATTCTGACGAGCGTTTTGGTGCCCTTGCCGTAGCCAGACGAGCAAGGATCTCTCTCCCAGTACTCGACGAGCCTCGGCGCGGTGAACCGATCGAGCTTGTCGAAGACCTCGTGGGGCAGGGTGTGCACGTCCGCTTTCTCGAGGATCTCCGGGACGGGGATCACGATGGCGAAGTCTTCGGCGGGGCCTTTGTAGTTGTTGCGCATCGACAATACGGTCCTGGTGCCATGGCGCATCAGGGCGACTTCGCTGCTGTTGTTTTTGGCCGCGGCGCTCGAACTGGTGGCGTAAACGCCGCAAAACGCGTGGGCTTTGTCGCAAATGAGGCAAAAGGAAAGCAGGCTGAGTGAAAAGATAAAGAGTTCGAGGCGTTTTAACATTTTCTTCTCTCTGGTTGTGGTGCTCATTTAGACACTTTAGCACCAGCGCCGCGCGATGTCGTTCACTTCGCCCGCCCGCGAGAATGGACGGGAATCCCCTTGCATCGTGAAGGGATGGTGGCATCCTGTCTCGACGCGCCGGGCAGTTCAAATCTCTGGCGTGTTCACAAGGGTTGTGACCTGCGGCTCGTGCTTTTCGAGGCGGCGATGAAAACGCGCCCTCGAGCAACAGCGCGCAGGTATCGAACAAGATGTCGAGAGTTCGGTTTATGAAGTATGCGCTTTTGGGGCTGCGCGCCGGAACGATCAGCGCGCTTATCCTGACGTTGTGGAGTTTTCTCGGGGTGATGGGGCCGCTCGAGGAAGCGAGCGAAGCGAGCGGGCTGCTCTACGTGGCCACCGCTTATGGTGTCCTCGGTTTTCCCGAGATCATGTTCGCGCTCGCGCTCGGCGTGTTGATCGCCCTCTGGCAAACCACGCTCAAGAAATCACTCGGTGATGGGTGGCAGAGAGCGCTCGCCAGGCCCGAGATCGATCGTCGCGTCGCGTCCATCATCCTCGCCGCGCCAGTCGGCGCGGGCTTCGTGGCTGCCCTGATGCACCAGGTGCACTATCAGGTGACCTCGAAGTTTTTGCGCGTGACCTTCCAATCACTCGGCCTCGCGCTCGCGGCCGGAGCGATCGTGGTCGGCGTGATCCTCTTCTCGCCGATCCTGATCGGCGCCATCAGCGCCGTGCTCGCGCGCGTCCCATTCTTCTCCGCCGAGGATAGCGAGAAGCCACGCGCCACGCTCGCGGCGTTGATCCTGCTCGCCGCAGGTGGCCTCGCGGTGATGATCGGTGGCTACGTCTATGCCTCGGGCTTGAACGTGTGGCCCGCGCAGACATTGCAGATGGGCGTCGCGTTCGTGCTGATGCCTGTGCTGTTCACCGTCGTCATGCTCAAGTTCGAGATCAAGCGCCTCGCGTGGCACGCGGGCGTGCCCATCGCGGGCTTGCTCATCGCGCTCTTTTGCTTCGATGGCGCCTGGGATTGGACCTCTTCAAACCCCGACATGAGCCGCGCGACGACTCGCGAGAGCAAGCTGCTCTCGCTCTTTGTGACCAGGCTCCAGCCGTTCGCCGACCGCGACGGTGATGGATACGCCGGGCGCATGGGCGGCGCGGATTGCGATGATGAGAACCCTGACATCTTCCCCGGCGCGCAGGACAAGCCTGGCAACGGCATCGACGAGGATTGCTCCGGGAAGGACGCCCCATTGCCAAGCTTCGAGGATCACCCCTCGCGAAAGATCGTCAAGCGCGCCCTGAATGCGGCGAACAACGCCGCGGTCAAGAAGGCAGAGCAAATCCCTGACCCTCCAAAGAACGTCGTCGTGATCCTGATCGACACCCTGCGCGCCGATCATATGGGCTTTATGGGATACGAGCGTAAGACCTCGCCAAACATCGACGCGCTCGCTGCTGAATCGATCATCTTCGAGGACGCTTACGCCACCGCGCCACACACACCGCGCTCGATCCCTTGCCTCTTCTACGGGCGCTACGCCAGCCACATCAAATGGAACGGCGCTCAGTACAACTTCCCCAAGGTCCGCCCCGAGAACCTGAGCATGTTCGAGATCCTGCAAGAGGCGGGCTGGAAGAACTACGGCTTCTCGAGTCACTTCTACTTCGAAGAGAAGCGCGGCATGTGGCAAGGCTTCGAGGCATGGGACAACGAGGGCGCTGGCACCATCGCCGAGTCCAACGATGACATCGCCTCGCCACGAACCTGGGCAAAGACCGAGCCCAAGCTCGCCGAGCTCGCGGCTGCCTCCAAACAAGAAGGCGCCGCTCCTTTTGGCATCTTCCTCCACCTCTTCGAGCCGCACTCCCGCTGGATCGGTCACGAGGAGTATGACTTTGGCAAGGGAGACTCGCCGCGCGAGCGTCACATCAACAACTACGACTCCGAGATCGCCTACGTCGACGCCTATGTCGGCAAGGTCGTCGCCAAGCTCAAGGAGCTCGGCATTTACGATGACACCGTTATCATCCTGACCTCGGATCACGGCGAGGCGTTTCAGGACCATGGGCTCTTCTTCCACGGTCAGAACCTCTATGACGAGGTCATCAAGGTCCCTCTCTTGATCCGCGTTCCTGGCTGGACGCCGCGCCGCGTCGAGGGGCCGATCTCACTGATCGATGTCGCGCCGACCTACCTCGATCTGGTCAACCTCTCCTCGCCACAGGAGTTCGAGGGGCAGAGCCTGGTCGCGGCGATGCTCGGCAAGGCGCCCGTGCCCGATCGCCCGGTCTTCTCGGAGTTGCTTCCTTACACGAGCTGGAAAGAGCACCACAAGGTCGTCATCCAGGGGGACCTGAAGTACATCCGCGTCCTCACCGCCGGGACGCAAGAGCTCTATGACTTGAGCAAGGACCCTGGTGAGCAAAAGGATCTCTCGCGCACCAACAAGGAAGACGTCGAGAAGATGCGAGCCAAGTTGGATGCCTGGATGTCTGGCAACTAAACTTACCGGGATGCGCGACAGCACGAAGCAAAAGAGGGCGCGGTTTTCGCTAGACGAAAACCGCGCCCTCTTTTGCTTCGTGCTGTCGCGACCTTCGAGCTCTAACGAGAGGTCGAAGGTCGCGACCCCCTCGCTGATCAGAGCGAGATGACGTTGACGTTGAGCGTCGCTTGATCCAATCGAATCACGCTGATGCCATCGAACGCGAAGAAGAGGTCATGGGGAGGGTTGGGGTCGACGACCATGCCCCCACGCTTCATCACGCCGCCAATACCCACCGAGTTTCCAGCGCATGCCTCGAGGCGCCCGATCGCCGGGTGCCAGCATGGCGAGTTCATGCGCAGACCATCTGCAGTGTCGACCGCCACGACGATGTTGTCATCGGATGGCGAGCCATAGGACCAGAGCACCTCGTGGTGTGGGTCCCACTGCAACCAGACCTTGCCCAACGAGGACGTCCCCGAGCCGACCGCGTCCGCCTGCGCGTCGGTGAAGAGGCGCCTGCGGCCATCGTTCATGTCGATGGTGTAGATTTGTCGATCACTCAGCGCGTACATCGTATCGTCCACGATCTCGAGCGCGCTGAAGTAGAACTGGATGTCGTCGAAGCCTTCGCCGACGTTGCCTTCGAACACACCATCGGGGTCGACGAGCACGCGCGTCAGGTAATCGCATGATTGACCATCGGCGGTGACCTTGACCACAGATGGTCCGGGAGGTCCTGCCAGGACACCGAAGTAGTGGTTGCCATTTTCATCCATCGTCCACGAGAGCGGGTTGAGCTCGACCTCTTTGGTGCCGGGCTCGTCCTCGCGCGTGCCGTTGGAGCAGGTCGCGAAGCCGTCTGTCTTGGCCGCGTAGACGAGCTCGCGGTCACCGCTGGATTTGTCCACGCGCCAGACCATCGGATCTGCCGCTTCGCCGAGCGCGCCGACCACGTAGTAGTCGCCATCAGCACCCACGCGGATGTTGTAGGCGTTCACGAAGTCGGGGCCATCGCCAGTGTTGAATGTCCCCTCGGCAGGATCATTCCAGGAGCCCGAGACGATCCTGCGCGCGCCAGTGTCGATGTTCATCGCGAAGATGACGCCCTGATCCTGTCTGTTCGAGCTCGACCAGGTCGACGCGATCAACATCTCGCGTCCGTCGAGCGCGGCGCCATACATCTGAATGCTCGGCAAGCCAGCGCGCCAGCGCGGCCCTTCACCGAAGGTGACCTCCGAGTCCTGGTTGTAGGGGCGTTTGCACTCGCTGACCTCGAAGGGTTGCCCGCAGCGACAATCGACAGGCAAGCTCGTCGGGTTGGACCAGAACTGCGTGAAGTCGCAGAAACCATCCGGGGTGTAGGGGTTGGCGGTCGGGTCCTGGGTGCTCGAGACGCAGATCGGTTTCGAGCTATTTGGCCCGGACGCGGTGATGTTATCGCACTCGGCGGGTGCCGGGATGCCGCGCTCGGTGTGATAGTCGCAAGACTCCTTGTCGAGGTCGTAGCAGAAGCCCTCGTCTGCGCAGAACCCTTCGGGTTGCGTCGAGCATCTGGGGATCTGAGAGGTTCCGCCTGGCTCGTTGCAGTTTCTTCCCGAGCGCTCGAGTCCTTCAGGGCAAGTGCAGTAGGTCAACCCATCGCCCTCCCATGCTTCGCAGAGCTGCGTCGCGCCACACGTCGCGCTCGGGTTCTCGACCTCGCAGCGGTTGCCATAGGCGTCAGGTGGGGAGCCGATGTCCACGTTGTTCCCGTTGTTCTCCTCGCCGTTGGAGCCTCCGCAAGCGAGCGCCGCGCCGAGAACGAGCGCTCCCATCACATACACTGCAAATGCACTTCTGCCTTTGATCCTCAATGACATCTCTCTTTCATCGCGTTGTTGGGGTTGTTTGATAGGCACTCTTGGCGTGCCCTCACTCCGAAGTAACCGATGGTAGGTTGATTTCACTATGCGCGGAGGAGAAATATGGGAAATTTGTGGGATCGAAAGCGAAGCAAAAGAGAGGGCGGGGGGTTGGTGAACACAAAAACCCCCCCACCCAATTTGTTAGGCGCGGGGC
>JAYZVO010000065.1:0-12537 GCA_036155555.1 Myxococcota bacterium | reverse complement strand
CGGGTGAGAATCACCCGGCGCCCTCGCCGCTTCTTGCTTCGAGCAAAGCTCTTCACGCACATCACTGGTCGATATGAAGATGCGGCGCGACGCCGTTCTTGTCGCTCCCGCGAAGCTCGATGATCTTGTCCGCGCGCGAGTGCGTGAGCAGCGCGGTCAGATCGACGCCGAGCTCTCGCAATGCCTCGAGGTGCGCGCGCTGCGCCTCTTGCTGTGCGATCGCTTCCTCGCGGCGCGAGGCCGCGTCACGCGCGGCTTGCTCCCTGGCGAACTCGCGCTGCTTGTGCTGGTGTGACAGCTCGGCGTCGCGGCGCTGGGTTGCCATCTGAAGCTCGTGCTCTGTGGTGTCGCGTTGTTCCACGCGAAGCTTCTCATCACGAGCCAGCTTGCGGTCGAGCTTGAAGTCCTCGAGTTCTTGCGCCTGCTGCTCGGTGGCGCGCTCGAGCCCGAGGCGAGTGCGCGATTCGATCGCCTCGTCGTGCATCTTTTGCAACCTGGCGGGCGCGCCATATCCTCGGTAGACGACCTTGTCCATGAAGTAGCCACATTGCTCGGCGCGCGAGCTGAGTTGCTTGTAGGTCGTCAGATCGTTGAGCTTCTCGGTGTTGCGCTTGAACGACTCGAAGTCATGGCGGCTCATGAACTCGATCACGTCCGAGGTCGCCGCGTTGATAAAGTCACCGATCGGATCATGCGTGGTCTCGAGCATTTTCTCGATGTCGCGCAGCTCGAAGAAGATCATCAGTCGGATCGTGAGGACGGCATCATCCGCAGTCCGCACGTCGGTGACGTCGTGATACATCTGGTCGGGCATCAACCACAGCTTCTGGAACTGGAGCGCGTTGGGGACCTTTTGATATCCACCCACGCCCGGCGCGCTGCCGTGCCAGCTAAACGTGTGCAACCACTCGCCAGGCTTTGGCACAAACTGCGCGGGGCCATGCACGATCCTTCGCGAGATGTCGCTGGTCTCTTCATCCTCCGAGTACACCACCACGGCCTCCTTTGCCGAGATCGGCAGGGACTCCTCCTTGGTGATGGCCATATGTTCGCGAGGATCGAACCAGACGTGCGCAGGACCTGCGAGGTGCTCCTGTTGGCCGTTCCTGTAGCGCACGATCAGGAAGTCTCCCGGGTGCGCGACGTAGTGTTGCATCTGGCGGATTTGCTTGCCGCGTCGCCACACCCGCGCGGGGCCTTGCACCACGTTCATCGAGCCATCTTTCTCCACGAGCAGGATACGCTGCCCATCTTCGACCGTGTAATAGAACATATCCTTGATCCCCTGGTGTGTTTGCGTCCGATCCAGTCCGTTGTCTCCTTCTCCGCCTCCGCCTGCTGGTCGAGGCGCGATGGCGCCTCGCCTGATGCGGTGCGCTGGCGGCGCGGCTTGAGCGGCGCCGTGTGCGATGTTGCCCAGCATTTGCGTGGGCAACACCATCTCTGTGCTCGTGTCGACGCTGTCTCGAAAGACCGACTGGAACTGCTGCACGGGAGGTGGTGGGGCGAGCGAGCTTCTGTTGGAGAGAGGGAAGGGGGCGCTGATGCTCGCGTCATCGTAGTCGTAGGCGGCCTGCTCGCTCAGGCCATAGAGCGACTCGCTCGCTGGCGTGGGCGCGGCAGGCGCGCTGGACTGTTCGAATGCATCCTGGAGCGCGCCCGCCTTCTTGTTGTAGCGGTAGCGATTCTTCACGCCGGGAACCTCCTGGGGGTGAGGTTGTGATGTAGCCTTGCCGAACTGGTGAAGCACAAGTCTGTGCGATGACCTTGTCTTGAGGCAAGCCCGCAATCACTCTGTTGTATTCCCTGTGTAGAGATCCCCTGGAGAGCGCGCACGCGCATCAAGGTAGCGCGTGTTCCTGGATGGAGATGTAGCGGTTGTTGACGCGGCGCGAGCCCGCGACTTGCTCGCGGGTGAGTTCGACGGTTAGATACAGCGCCTGCGTGCGCCCGAAGCGAGGATCTTGCGAGGAGACCGCGCGCAACCTTGGCGTCCCATCCTCACTCTCATTCGACGCCAATCGGCCAGCAAAGAGCGTGTCGACCTGGAACTCGGCCAACAGCGACATCACCATGGCGGCCTGCTTGCGGCTGATAAAGCCATCGCCTCGCAAGCCGCGAGGATCGAATGGCGGCGTGTGCGTGAACGCCATCAATGGCAGCGCGCGCACGTCCCCCTCGGGCAAGGTGTAGTCATTGCTCGCGCGCCAGCGAGAATCATCGGCTTCGAGCGCGGTGAGCTGGCTGTCGAGGTTGCTCAACCCTCGCGTCGAGAGCTGCGCCGGGGCGCTATAGAAGATGACGAACGCGGTGTTTTTAAGCGTCCAGCCGTAATCGAAGGCGCCGAAGCGGCGCTCGAAGGCGAGCCCCTGATCATCGGCGAGCTCTTCCTGGCCCGGGAGGGCGACGAAGATGGCGTCGAGATCTGTCGTGATCTGCTCGAGGTCGGCGATATTCGCGCGATCGGCATCCTCGAGAGCGTTCCCGAGGAGCACGTAGAAGTCATGCTCGCGCCCCGCCGCGCGCTCCGTTTCGACGATTGTGGGCAAGATGTTCTGGTTCTCGAGCGAGCCGATCACGGCGAATGAGACGGGGTCGTCGGCGAGTTCTTCGGGAGGTTCGATCTCGACGATGGTCTCTCTGCATGGCGAGAGGTTGACGCGAAGATCCATGGTTGTGGATTGCCCCTCGGGGCGAGAGCCCGTGGCGGTGCGACAGAGGGCGTTGTTGGAGTTCGCGACACAATCGACCGAGAGCGCATTGAATGGACACTCGTTCTCGAGCGTCGAAGTTGACGCGAGGCGTTGCACCTGCGTGATCTTGGCGCGCGCATCGGGGTGGACGTTGTAGAGCTGGATCAGTAGCGTGCCCTGTGCGCGCTCGTTGGTTCGGAGAATCAATCGCCCGACTCCAGCGTTGAGCCTCATGCGCACGGTGGCGCTCTCTTCGTCGCTGCTTCGCACGACGCCGGGCAGAACCTCCGCGCTCAGGCCGAGCTGGCTAAAGGCCACCTCGCCGAGTTCGCGTTGCGCGCTCGCTGTGTCGAGCGTGCTTGTATTGCAGCCATGAAGAAGCAGTAGCAGCAGCGCGCACGAAAGGCTATAAGCGCCGCGACTCAGATATGGTAGGTTCGGCCACACCTGCTGTTTCAAGGCTCCCACTGTCGAGGTCTTGCGCCACATGCGAGAGGTGCTCGAGGATATTCAGTTCAAGGTGCTCAGAAGCCACGTCAAGATCCCCGTGATCTTCCTGGCTCCTGCGCTCTTCCTCGCCACGTTGTATGTCATGGCCTACCTCCTTGTAAACTCGGCGTGGGCACAACAGGAACTCCTGACGACAATCAGCGGCGCGCTCGGCAACGAGATCGAGGTCGGCGAGCTGGTCATCGGTCCCTCGCTGGACAAGGTCCACATTTACGAAGGTTCGATGGGAGGGAAGGGGCGCGAGCGCATCATCCAGGTCGAACAGGTGCACGTCGATCTCGCGCTCGGCACCTTGCTCGCCAAGCGCCTCGAGGCTCAGAGCGTCGAGGTCGTGCGCCCCAGGGTCAAGATGCACATGTACGCGGATGGCTCCATGGAGCTGCTCTACGCGCTCGGCTTCGAGGGGGGAAACACTGCCCCCGATGATCCGAACGAGCCTCCCTCCGAGATGCCGATCACGCTCCTCTTCGACAACGTCCAGATCGAGGATGGCCACTTCACCTATATCCTCGATGAGATCTTCGAGATGGAGGTCCCCGGCGTTCAGATCGTCAACGGCTCGGTGAGCATCGACAACATCAACCTCCAGATGAGCGTCGAGCGCGCCGAGGCCGACAGAGGGAAGCTCAGGTTTTATCACGAGCTCTTTGGTTTCGACTCTTCTTATGGGGACTGGACCTTCGAGGTCGATCGCTTCCGCGTAGACGAGTGGCGCTGGTCAAACTTTGTCTTTAACGCCGAGCGTGTGCGCGGCTTTGTCGATGGCCACGAGGTCGACGCGCACGGGCAGATGGCGATCCTCGATAGCGCCGAGACGATCTCTTACAAGGCCGAGGCGACCATCCGGGCGCCGATCTGGAGTCCGCTCACACAGTATTTCGTCGAGGATTACATCCACTACTCCGTGCCCGAGATGACCGTCTCCGGGGAGGGCACCTTGCTCGTGGTCGATAGCAAGGCTCACCTGAAGTCGGACTACCTCGAGGTCTACGGCATGAAGGCGCGTGATATCGAGGCCGACATCCGCTTGCATAACTCCTACGTCGAAATCACGGATGGGGTGATGCACGGTTATGGCGGGAAGGTCGATATCGAGAACGCTTACTTCGACATGTTCCAGCTCGTTTATGGCGGCGAGGGGTGCTTTGATGGTGTGAACCCTCGCGGGGTGCTCGCGGATCTCGATGGCGAGCTGACGTTTGTCGATGGCAAAGCCACCGGGTGTTTCAAGGCGATCGGCAAGGTTCCGCCTAACCTCGCGCCTGATCCCGAGCTTCGAGGGACCATGCTCGCGCACGCCACCGAGCGTTGGGCGGACGTGGTGTTTACCTCGGACCTGGTGCTCGAGCGCGCCAACCGCGAGCTTATCCCCGCAAAGAAGATGACCATCACCGAGGGGAGCGCGTTCTGGGTCGATATCGACCGCGTGGGCGTCACCGAGGCGACCTTCAAGCTGGATCAGGATCGCCTCGATGTGCGCGATCTGGTGCTCGATTATGCTGACTACACCTTGCGCCCGACCTACCAGGACTGGGGGATGGAGGCCACCGCCAGGTTGGCTGACATCGGCCCTTATATGGAGCACTACAAGATCAAGGATGTCACCAGCGGCCCCGCCACGGTCAAGCTCTGGGCAAGGGGTCCATTGCTCGCACCCGATGCGAAGATGCAGATCTCGGTGGCGGCGCCAAACCTCGGGGCAAAGCTCGCGGGGGATTCGCTCGAGGGCGCATTCTCGCTGACGGCGGGGACCCTCGAGATCAAGGAACTTACCTTCAAGTCGCCCACCGGGCGCGCGGATCTGTCGGGCTCCGTCGGGTTGGTGACGCGCTCGAAAGAGCCTGATCCCGAGTGGGATCTGGTCGTGTATCAACCCAGAAGGTCGATGCCGCTCGATATCGACGCCAGGATCAACGCCATCGACCTGGCCGCGCTCGCGCCCCTGCTTCCCGCTGATTACCGCTATGATATGGAGGGGAAGGTCAACGCCATCGCCAAGGTCAGCGGCACAGATCGCTCCATGATGGCGTGCGTGAACGCGTCCGCGCCGGGTGGGTTGAAGTTTGAAGGGGAGCGCTTGAGTCGCTTCGACACGCGCCTTGTCATGCGCGATCGAGGTGTGACGGCTGCCTGCCCGTTGCCTGGGCATGGTCCCGCGATCTCTCAGGCGCCGAAAGTGCGCACCATCGAGGTCGAGCAGTTCGATCTCGAACATGTCGGCGCGGGCGCGCTCGAAATCACTCGTGGCACTTACCGCTTTGACGACACGTTCGAAGTCGCGCTCGAGGCGCGGGACTTCGAGCTCGGTCGCCTCAACGTGCTCTCGAGCTACGGGCTTCGGGGCGCGTCCGATATCTCGCTGCATGCCTCCGGGAGCATCGACGAGCCGTTTGTTGGCGGGAGCATTCGTTCGGGCGGGTTGAAGTGGGGGGCGTTTGACCTCGGGAAGCTCGCGCTGGCGGTGAGCACGACGGTCAAGACGATCGAGGTGCCCGATCTCGAACCTTACACCGAGCGCATCGTGCACCTGAACGGCGCGCTGCTCCCATGGTTCTCACTCGCGGCCGAGATCCCCATCGGCGACGACTTCGATTACTACGCGCGGGTGGGCTTCGAGCGGTTTGATCTGCTCCAATTTCTGGATCAAACCGGGCTCGCGAGGATGCTCGGCCCCGAGCTGGAGTTGAGGTTGGAGCGCCTCGGCGGCGCGCGCGCGACGGGCAACGTGGAGTTCTTCCTTCCGCGCTCGCTCGAGTCGCTCAACATCACCGCGAGCCTCCCCTCGTTGCGCATTGGCAAGGGGTTAGGGCTTCGCAATGACGGGCTGGTTTCGGCCAGTTACACCTTGCCGCTTTCAGAAGGGATCGGGGGCTCTCAGGTCGTGATTCAGGACTTTGGCCTCGGTCGGAGGGGCAAGTTTCTACACGTCGGAGGTTCGCTCACGCCAGAGGATCTCTTCCTCGACCTCTCGCTCTCGGGAGAGCTCGACCTCGCGCTCATAAACCTGTTGCGCAACGTCTACCCCGAGTACATGCCCACGGATTTGCTCGAGGCGAGGGGAGCGGTCGGGTTGGATGGTTTGGTGCGAGGAACTCCGGAGCAGCTCCTGGTCGAGGGGCAGATGAACTGGTCGAAGTCCGAGTTCAGGTTACGTGGGTTTAGCGATCCTCTCGTTGTGGGAGGAGGCATCATTAACTTTGCCTCGGACCAGATCGCGATCTCCAAAGATGACGCGCTCGTCGGGAGTTTCCTCGGCGGTGATTTCTCTATCCATGGCGCCATCGGGCTCGAGAACTTCCTCCCCACGACGCTCGACCTCAAGCTTTGGACCGACAACATCAGCTACAGCTCGCCGGGCGTGGCGAACGTGACGCTGGACACGGACCTGACGTTTCGCGCCGAGAAGTTGCTCGAGCTCGACACATGGAAGGTCTCGGGGATGATCGAGTTTATCGATGGGCTGTTCTACCAGAATATCAGTGTCTTCGAGCGCGAGCTCACGGGCAGGATTCTTGGCGCCTTTGACCGCAAGACGGAGGTTTACGAGGCGAGTATTTTTGACGAGTTCCCGGAGCTCGGCGAGATGGAGTTCGACCTGGGGATCGTGGCGCGCGATGGGTTCAAGCTCAAGAACCAGATCGAGCGTTTCGCGCTCGACCTGGAGTTTCGCATCGGTTTGCGGCTGGCAAACACCCTGGAGAACCCGCAGCTCACAGGAGATATCGAGGTCATCGATGGCGTCGTGCTCTTCCAGGGGGAGCGCTTTAACGTGACGACCGGGGTCGTGCGCTTCTCTGGCAACCCGAGCAATCCTTACATCGACGTGGTCGCGGTGGCCGATATCACCAACGCGTGCAGCGCCACAGCAGAGGATGATCAGTTTACCGGGACGCTCGCGCTCAATGGCGCCGTCACCACCAGCGATGAGACGCGCGAGGAGACCTACCAGATCTCGCTCAATGTGCGCGGGACGCCGGATAACCTCAATATCGTCTATAACTCCAACCCGTTCGCGGATCAGCGCGATATCATCAGCCTGATTCTCACTGGCTGCACGGTCGACTTGTTGACCGCATCGAGCGCCTCTCAGCCCACGCTCGAGACGCTGCTCGGGCCATTGATCGGGCGCCTCGAGCGCGAGATCCAGGAGTTCGTGAGCGTCGAGGAGTTTAACATCGTGCCAGGGATCGAGCGCGCGCAGGTTCGCATCAGCGACAACCTCACGCGGCGTCTGAGCTGGCAGTTCCAACTCGACAAGTCGTTTAACGAGGCGAGCTCGACGGGGCAGACCTCCAAGCTTGAGTACCAGTTCACCGAGCAGCTCTCGGCGCAAGCGAGCGAGAGCACCTACTCTGACTTGAACACCTCGAACCGTTTCCAGATCGACCTGCGCCTCAAGTTGCGTATCCCACTCGACTAGTGATGGCGCCTTGTGGTGTTATTGCGCCCCGACCTCTCAGGCGGATCGATTGAGCCCGGAGCGCTGGTTTCGCAGCGATGATCTCGAGCACAGCATGCACACGCACATGAATGAGGCCACATACAGACGGCTCGCCCTGGCGAGCTGCATGGGGGTCCTCTCGCTCGTGTGCGCGGCGCTCCCCGCGAGCGCGCAGCAACCTGGGCTGGAGCAACCTCCCGATCCTGCTGCTGCGCGCGCCGAGGCCGCCGCCTTGCTCTCGGAATCACTCGAGACCGCGCGCGAGCAAGCAGGACCGATGCTTATCGTGAACGCGAGAGAGGCCGCCCAGGAGGCACTCCAGGGCGCGACATCTCGCGCCGCCGAGCTCGACCTTGGCGGCATCCCCATTGGAAACATCACCTTCGATTGTGATGACGCCATCTGTGATACGCCGCTCGAGCGCTCGCTCCTGCTCCAACTCACCGGGTTAAAGCCAGGCCGTCCCTTCCAACGCGCGAGCCAGGTTCGCGCGCGCGAGCGCTTGCTCAAGACGGGCATGTTCGAGGAACCTCGTTTTGGCTTTCGTGTCAGAGAGGAGGGTGGAAAGCGCTTGCTCGATCTGACTATCGGGCTCGAGCGCACGGCCTTGATCCGCAAGATCGACTTTGTCGGCATCAGGCCACCTCCGTTTGTCGAGGACTTCGAGAGAATCCTGAGTTACCGCGAGGGGCAGGTCTGGACGGGGGATAAGAAAGAGGAGCAAGAGCAGCTCGAGGCGATGGACGAGCTCCTCGAGAAGGAGGGGTTCTTTGACTCCGCTATCTCGATCGCGGTGGAGCGCGAGGGCAAGATGGTCGACCTGACGTTTCGCGTCAGGAAGGGGCAAAGCCTCAAGATATGCGAGCTCGGCATCCGCGGAGTGCGTGAGTTTCCTTACGCGGATGCGCGCTCGAAGCTGTTCTCGGCCAGGCCGATCTGGACGCGCTACCTGACGTTTATCACGCCGATTTACACCGAGCGGATGTTGCGCGCTGGCGGCGAAGCATTGATCGCCGCATATCGAGAGCGCGGTTATTATCAGGCTCGCCTGGTGGACGAGACGGTGCGAGACATCGGCGAGCCCGACTGTGTGCGCGTTCTTGTCGACGTGACCGAGGGGCCAAAGTGGGAGACGCGCTTTGAAGGAAACAAGGCGATCACGTCCCGAGAGCTCGCGAGGCAGCTCACCTTCCAGGAAACGGGCTACGTCGATCAGGCCGCCATCGAGGAGGCCGCGCGCAGGCTCGAGAAGATCTACGCGACGCGAGGTTATCCGTTTGCCAAAGTGAGCGGCGAGGAGCGCTATGGCGCGGATCGCTTCGACCGGCAGATTTACTTCAAGGTCGAGGAGGGCGCGCGCTTCGAGATCGAGCGCATCAAGCTCGAGGCCGCTGGTGGAGGTCCTCGCAAGGCCAAGGGGATCGCCAAGCTCTCGGATGAAGAGCTCCTCGGCAAGATGCGCACGCAACCTTTCGGGTTGTTCGAATCTGGCGGGTACCTCCAACTCGAGGAGCTTGAGGGAGACATCGCGCGCATCGAGGAGAGCTACCGCGCGCAAGGCTTTTTGCGCGCGACGGTCAGTGAGTTCCTCGTCCTCTCGGATACCGAGAACAACAAGCTCGAGATCCGCGTGCGCATCCAGGAGGGACCACGCACGACCGTCTCGAAGGTGGTCTTCCCCGATCAACCTCCGATCCCCGAGCCGAAGAAGCGCAGCGGCGCAAAGATCAAGCCGCTTCCCACCATCGTGAACCTCGAGGAGGGCGCGCCGCTCTCGTTGCTCGACGCGCGCGCCGATGGTGCGCGCATCACGCAGAACCTGGCGAGCCTCGGGTATCCGATGGCTTCGGTGAAGACGACCTGTGTCTCCTCGGGCCAGGACCCCAGACCTTGCGAGCAACCCAGGCGCCCGAACGAATGCGAGCTCGAGCGCGTCGAACCCACCGTCGGTTCGGGTGATCCTGATACCACGCGGCGCTACCAACGCGCGCTCACCACCGACCGTTGCGCCTGGACAGCGCCCCCTCATGGCGAGGAGGTTGTTGTCAGGCATGAGGCCGAACGTGGGCCTCCTGTGCGGGTGGGCGCGATCCTGATCTCGGGCAACTTCGTCACCGACCCCAGGATTATCCTTGGTGAAATTCCGCTCGAAACAGGGGGCTCCTTCGACGTCAAGAAGCTACTCGAGGGTCAGGCGAACCTTCGATCGCTCGGGCTGTTCGACTCGGTCAGTATCGAGGCTGTGGGGCTCGATGATGGCGCGCTGCTCGAGGAGCAAGCGAGCGCGGCGCTCGTGGTGAGCGTCGACGAGGGGGATTATTACTACTTCGATCTGAGCTTCGGTGTGCAGGGGCGAGACTTGCTCGACAACACGCGCCGCAAGTTGCTCGCGGTCGCAGACATCGAGTACAACAACCGCAACTTCCGTGGTCGCGCGCAGCGTCTCCAGCCGCGCGGGTTGCTCGCGCTCGATATGCTCCAGTTCAGCCAGCTCGGCTATGGGCTGGTGCTCCAACAGCTCGACCGTCGCGAGCTCGCCACTCGCTTTGACGTGCTCACAGGTCTGGAGCTGGTGTACTCGCACCCTCGCTTTCTCAAGCAGACCGCTGGCGTGCAGAACCTGTTGTTGACCATCGCGCCTTATGCGCTGCTCGACCTCATCGGCGTCACCAACAACAACCTCCAGCGCGAGGAGTTCGGCGCGCGAAGCGAGCTCAGAAAGGAGCTCGCCGAGCTGCTCGAGCGCTTCTTCGTGACGTTCGGTCTCGAGGGAAAGAGCGTCGCCACGCGCGATCCTGAAGCGGGCTTGTTTACGCCTGATGGTCGCCGCCTGTTCTCGCCAAGACGCGTCGTCGGCAAGATCTATGTCGACACCTCGCTCGACCGCAGAGACAGCCCGCTCAACCCCACCAAGGGGTTTTACTTGCAGCTTAGCCCGCAGCTGGTGAACTCGGACGCGCTCAATCAGCAGAACATCAGCGGCGCGTTGACCAACGCCTTCTTCCGGTTGAGCTTCTCGGGTTCGGGTTACATCCCGATCGGAAAATCACTGGTCTTCGGGCAGAGCTTTCGCTTTGGCCAGATCTTCCCCTTGAGCGAGCGCAGGTTGCCCGTCCCCGCAGACGAGCGGTATGTGCTCGGCGGCGTCTCGAGCTTGCGCGGTTTCCCCGAGTCAGGCATCAACGCCAGGGTGCCCTCGTACAGAGATTTGCAACGCGGCGGCGAGTTCGTGATGAACACGAACACCGAGCTTCGCTACCCGCTGCTGCGTCGTTATGGTTTCTATGGGGCGACCTTTATGGACGTGGGCGTGCTGGCGGATTGCTTCAACGATGAGAATATCACCGAGGCCGCCAGTTGTTACACGGACGCCTTCCCCAAGGAGGAGCCATTGCGCAAGGTTCGCGCCTCGGCTGGCTTCGGGGTGAGGTATCTGGTCGCAGATCAGATACCGCTGTTGCTCGATTATGCGATGTTGCTCAACCGCAAACCCGGCGAGAGCTTCGGTTACTTGCACTTCAACGTAGGATACACGTTTTGATGCACCAGAGTGGATGGTTCGAGAGGATGGCGCGCTGGCTCGCTTGCGCGCTGATGGTGTTCTCGGTTGTCAGCGTGCTCGCGCCTGATGCTTCGGCGCAGCGCGTCCCTCCCACGGCACCTTGGGGCAATGGGACGAGCAACCCACAAGATCTCAAGATCATCCTCGTGACGCTCGGCCCTGGCGATGACGTCGCCTCCTGGTTCGGACACACCGCCATCGCCGTCGAGGATACGCGGCTTGGCGTCAGGCGAGCCTACAACTACGGGATGTTCAGCTTCGACTCCACCGTCGTGCCAAAGTACATCATGGGGCGGTTGGAGTTCTGGGTTGGCGTGGTCCCTTATGAACCGATGCTGCGGTTTTACAAGAAGCTCGATCGCGACGTGCGCTTGCTCGAGCTTAACCTCCCTCCAGAAAAGCGCGCCGCCATCGCGCAGGCGCTCGAGGACAATATTCGCCCCGAGAACCGCGAGTACCTCTATCACCACTACGATGATAACTGCGCCACGCGCATCCGGGATATCATTGACCTGGGGACGGACGGCCAGTTCAAGGAATACTCCAAAAAACCTGCGGCTCATAACCTGCGCGGGCATACCTTGCGCCACGCCGCGATCACGCTGCTCGGGTATGGGATGATGTATGCCGAGACCTCGTCGATTGACGGCGAGATCACGGCCTGGGAGGAGATGTTCCTCCCCTCCGAGCTCGAGCGCCACGCGCTCGCGCTCGAGTACAAGACGCCCGATGGAGAAGTGGTCCCGCTCGCTGGCAAGCAAACGATCTACTACGAGGCGCGCGACCGCGCGCCGACGCCAGACGAGCCACCTTTCCTCTATCACTGGATGCTCTTCTGGGGGCTGCTCGCGGGTGGTCTGGGGCTGTTGTTCATCAGGCAATACCACAACACCTCGGCCAGAAAGTGGCGTGTCCTTGCAGGTCTCCACAGCGCCTTCATCGGTTTTTCGTTTGGCGGTATGGGATGCATCATCCTGCTCGCCTGGGTTTTCACCGATCACACCGTCATGGCGCACAACGAGAACCTCTTCTTCACCAACCCTGTCACGTTCCTGCTGCTGCCTGTGGGGTTGATGTTCGCGTTCGGTTCGAAGCGCGCGAAGACCTGGCTCCCGAAGCTCTGGATCTTGCTCTGTGGGATCGGCGTCCTCGGCGTGTTGGTCAAGCCGCTCCCCTGGTTTGACCAACACAACTACCTGACCATGCTCATGTGCATGGTCATGTTGGGGATGATGGCGTTTGCCTCGAAGAAGTTCTTGCTCGAAGAGGCTCCCGAGGAAGCATCAGAGAAGCAGTGAGCGGCGCGGCCAAAGCGAAGGGGCGCGACATTT
>JAYZVO010000064.1:0-17022 GCA_036155555.1 Myxococcota bacterium | reverse complement strand
AGGTTGCGCCCGCTGCTCCCGTCGCTTCCCCACAACCTGTCGCAGCGCAACCTGCGCCTCACTCGCCCGCCGCCCCTGCGCCGGTGGCTGCATCGAACACTCCGAGCGTGAGCCGCGACGAGGTCGCTTCGATGCTGCTCGACGTGCTGTGCGAGAAGACAGGTTATGACTCGGATGAGATCGAGACCGACTACGAACTCGAAGCAGACCTCGGTATCGATACGGTGAAACAGGCTGAAATCATCGCTGCGGTTCGTGACCACTACGGCATGGAGCGCGACGAGGATTTCAGGCTCGCTGATTACCCCACGCTCGACGCATTGACCGATTACGTCGTGGCGAGGTTGGGGGCTGGCGGGGAAGCGAAGGCGCAGGTTGCGCCCACCGCTCCCGCAGTCACTCCACACCCTGTCGCGGCGCAACCGGCGCCTTCGTTTCCCGCCGCCCCCGCGCCAGCGGTTGCTCCAGTCGCAACTGGCAACAGCAACGTGAGCCGCGACGAGGTCGCCGCGATGCTGCTCGATGTGCTGTGCGAGAAGACCGGCTACGACGCCGACGAGATCGAGACCGACTACGAGCTGGAAGCAGACCTTGGCATCGATACCGTCAAGCAAGCTGAAATCATCGCTGCGGTTCGCGACCACTATGGCATGGAGCGTGACGAGGAGTTCCGCCTCGCTGACTACCCGACCTTGAACGCGTTGACCGATTACGTGGTGGCGCGCCTCGGGGCTGGCGAGGCATCGGAGGCGCAGGCCGCGCCCGCTGCTCCCGTCGTCACTCCACAACCTGTCGCAGCGCGTCCTGCGCCTCCGATGCCCGCCGCCCCTGCGCCGGTGGCCGCATCGAATGCTTCGAGCGTGAGCCGTGACGAGGTCGCTTCGATGCTGCTCGATGTGTTGTGCGAGAAGACGGGCTACGATTCGGATGAGATCGAGGTCGATTACGAACTCGAAGCCGATCTTGGCATCGACACGGTCAAGCAAGCTGAAATCATCGCTGCCGTTCGCGATCACTACGGCATGGAGCGCGACGAAGAATTCCGCCTGGCCGATTACCCGACCCTGAACGCACTGACCGATTACGTGGTCACGCGCCTCGGTTCTGCGCCCAGTGATAACGCTGTCGCGCAGCAAACCCCCGCAGCGCCTGCACCTGTGGCCCCGGTCACGATGGACGCAAGACCTGCCATGGCGGCAAAAGCAGCCAGCGCTGGCGCGACCGTGATCTCGGTCGATGAAGGCCCTGTGCGCCCGATTCATCGCCACGAGATCCCTGCGGATGTGTCGATCACAGGCGCCTCACTCGGTCTCCCTGGCCTGAAGACGCTGTTCGAAGAGGACGCCATCGAGAACCTCTTCCGTGGCCAAAACATGATCCAACCGTTGCCCGAGTCGACGCTGAATGCGCAGGCGAGCAACAGGATCACGCGCCTCTACAAGCGCTCCGATGGGAGCGCCGAGATGATGGAGGTCACCGACCCCTCGGAGACGATCAAGCTCGCTGGCCAGGCTGGCGCGTTCGATCTGCCGGAAGAGTGGGGCGTGCCGCAAAACATGGCCGACGCGATGGACAAGATGAGCCAGATGGCGTTCGCCGCTGGCCTCGAAGCCTTGCGTGACGCCAGGCTCCCATTGATTCCTCGTTACCGCGAGACCACCACGGGTAAGAAAATCACCGTCGGCTGGCGCCTCCCCGAAGAGATCGGCAAGAGCACGGGCGTGATCTTTGCCTCGGTCTTCTCCGGCCTCGACGCATTGGCCGAGGAGATGACCGCGCGCTACACCGACCCCGAGTACAAGTTCAACCACCGCCTGCTCACGCGCATCATCTCGATGGGTCACTCGCGCTTCGCCGAGTACATCGGCGCCACCGGCCCGAACATGCACGTCAACGCCGCCTGCGCGACCTCGACGGCAGCCCTCGGGATGGCGAGTGATTGGATTCGCCTCGGTCGCTGTGATCGCGTCATCGTGATCGCTGGCGAGAACCCCAGCGGCGACGAGATGCGCGACTGGATCGCGAGCGCGTTCCTCGCAGCAGGCGCCGCGACCACCACTGGAAAGGTCGAAGAAGCAGCGCTCCCATTCGATCGCCGTCGCCACGGCATGATCATCGGAATGGGCGCAGTCGGCGTCGTCGTCGAGCGCGATGGCTTGCCAGAAGAGCGAGGCGTCGAGCCGCTCGTCGACTTGCTCGACACACGCTTCGTCAACAGCGCCTTCCACCCGACGCGCCTGGACATCGACCACATCGCCAGCGAGGTCGAGGACATGATGTCGAGCCTGGAGCAACGCTTCCAGATCGACCGCGCCGAGATCGCGCGCCGCACCGTGTTCGTCTCGCACGAGACCTACACGCCAGCGCGTGGTGGCAGCGCCGCAGCCGAAATCGCGACCTTGCGCAAGACCTTTGGCAAACACGCCAACGAGGTCGTCATCGCCAACGTCAAGGGCTTCACTGGCCACCCGATGGGCGCCTCCACAGAGGACATCCTCGCGATGCGCGTCCTCCAACGCCAGGAAGTCCCGCCGATCGCCAACCTCGAGCAACCCGATCCTGACCTCGGCGATCTTCGCCTGAGCAACGGCGGAAAATATGACGTCGATTACGCGCTGCGCTTCGCCGCAGGCTTTGGCTCGCAGCTCGCCGTGTCGCTCTACCGCTACCGCGCGCGTCAACAAGACCGCGTCTTCCACCCCGCGCTCGAGCGCGAGTGGTTGCGCGAGCAAACCGGCTTCGAACACCCCGTCCTCGAGGTCGTCAAGCGCACGCTCCGCGTCCGCGAAGCTCGTCCCGAAGAGCGCCCACCCGCGCCCGTCGAGACGGCAGCGCCCGAGGTCGCGCCTGCTCCGGTTGCCGCGCCAGTGATTCCTCGCGTGACAGAGACGCCCGCACCACAAGCGCCCGCGATGAAGGTCGCACAACCTGTGCCCGCCGCTGCCAATGGCGTCGACGCGGACAGGTTCGCGCCAAAGCTGGTCGTGACCGAAGCGCTCGCGGCGACACCTGTCGATCGTGTGAACCTGGTCGAGAAGCTCGCGAAACGCCGCGTGGCGATCGTGGCAGGGCCGATGATGGCCGCCGAGTGGTTTTTGAAGGTGCTGCTCGAGCTTGGCGCTGATGCATTTATCGTCTCCGACGCGAGCCGCCGCAGCCCACTCGACGCGAACGCCTCGCTTGTCGACCTCTATGACGAGGAGGCGCTCGCTGGCGTATTGCGCGGCGTCGATGGCGTCCTGAACCTCACTGGTTTTGGCCTCGATTCGGACGGCCCCGCCGAGGTTTACGCCACGGCGCGCCAGAGCTTCCACATCGCGCGCGGTTTGATCAGCGCGCTCGGTGGCCAACCTGGCGAGGATCACTTCTTTCTCACGGTCACGGGCATGGGCGGACGCCTCGGCCTGGACGCGAACTCCACGCCACTGCCCGCCGCAGGCGCCGCAGGTGGCGTGACAAAATCACTGGCGCGCGAGTGGGAGAACGCCACGGTTCGCGTCGTGGACATCCCACGCGCGAGCATCGGCAACGTCGAGCTGGCACATCGTGTCCTCACCGAAGGGCTCGAGCCAGCCAACCCGCTCGAGGTCGGTTGCGCGTCGGGCGTGCGCTACGTCCCCGCGTTCCTCGCCGCGAGCGAAGCGAGCGAGGTTCACACCGCTCGCGTGATGAAGCTCAGTCCACAAAGCACGATCCTTATCACTGGCGGCGGCAAGGGAATCACGGCAGAGATCGCCTGTGACCTGGCGCAGCGCTTTGGTTGCAACCTGGCGCTCGTCGGTCGCACGAAGATGACCTACGCCAACCCGCTCGCTGAAGATGTGGACGCGCACAAGGCGCGCATCAAGCAAGAGATCCTGGCGACTGGTGAGCGCGCGACGCCGATGGCGATCAAGCGCGGTGTCAAGGGGCTCGTCTCGCAGCAGACGATCGCGTCCAACATGGAGCGCATGCGCGCAGCAGGCGCCACGGTCGAGTACTTCTCCTGCGACATGGGCGCGCCAGAAGACATCAAGCGCATGCTCGCCGAGGTCCAACAACGCTTCGGGCAAATCCAGGGCGTGGTCCACGGCGCAGGCGTCGAGATCAGTCGCCTCGTGGAGCAAAAAGATGTCGCCGAGTTCGACACCGTGTTTCTGGCAAAGGCTGTCGGCGGGCTGACGATGTGGCAGGCGCTCGAAGAGCAGAAGCTCGACTTCTTCGTCACCTTCTCGAGCATCGCGGGCCGCTTTGGCAACTTCGGGCAGACCGACTACGCGGCGGCCAACGAGGCGCTCAACAAGCTCGCCACGAGAATCAATGCCGTCAGCAACACGCAGGCGATCTCGATCGACTGGACCGCATGGGCCGAGGTCGGCATGGCCTCGCGAGGTTCGATGCCAGACATCCTCTCCTCGCGCGGGATCGAGTTCCTCCCTGTCGAGGTCGGCGCGCCGATGGTCGGCGAATTGCTGACCTCGGGTGCCCGCGGCGAGGTCCTCGCAGCGGGCGCGCTCGGCGCGCTCGGCGGGGATGTTCGTGTGGCGAGCGAGCGCGGGATGCCGCTGGTGGACGAGGTCATCTCTCACACCGAGACGGAGCTTATCGTCGCGCGCGTGCTCGAGATCGAGCGCGACCGCTTCATGCGCGACCATGTGTATGAAGGGACGGCGTTGATGCCGGGCGTGATGGGGCTCGAGATGATGTGCGAGGCCGCCAGGATGCTCGGGCAGGGTGACCTTATAGAGCTCGGGCAAGTGCGCTTCGAGCGCGCGCTCAAGCTCCACCACAATCAACCTCAGCGCGTGCTCGCGCACGCTCGCCACACCGGCCACCGCGGCGAGGATCGCGTTATCAACGTCGAAGTCCGCACTCAGCGTGAGACCAAGACAGGGCGCGTCGTCGAGCAGGTTCACTTCATGGGTGAGTTTGTCGTCGGCAGCGCGCGCGATGCAGAATCACTCGAAGCGATGATGCTCGATCCCCGCGCCACGACGTGGTGCCAGGGGCCAGGCCGAGCCGCCATCTACGAGCGCTTCTTCCACGAGGGCACCTTCCAGGTGCTCGACGAGGTCGCCTTCTTGAACGACGAGGCGATCATCGGCTACGGACGCCTCGGGAGCGAAGCGTTGAGCATCGGCCGAGAGGACGCGGATCTCGTATCCGACCCGCTCGCGCGCGAGGCCGCCTTCCAGGTCGCTGGCCTGTGGGGGATGATTCACAAGGGGATGAGTTGCTTGCCGCATGGTATCGGCGCGGCGCATTCGTTTGGCCGCGTGGTCCCTGGCGAGCGCTTCGTGCTGCGCGCCAGACGCGCGGGCAGTGATCCTGCCGAGCACCTGCTGGCGTTCGATCGCGTCGAGATTTTGGACGAGCGCGGTGACCTGCTCCACGTGATGGAGGATGTGCAAATGATCGCGCACCAACCTCTGCGCGAGGAGGAGCGCTTCGAGCAACCTCAACCTGTGCAATGGAGCTGGCTCGCCTGTGACGCAGAGTGCGCCGATCGTCTCCTGAACGGTGCCTCCTTCGACGACGTGTTGGCCGCGCCCGAGTTGGCCGAGCATGACCGCCTGATCTCGACGCGTCGTCGTCAGGAGTGGTTGTCCGCCAGGCTCGCTTCCAAGGAGCTGGCGCGTCGCTGGGCGCGTGATTTCCTTGGCGAGCGCGTGGAGCTTCGCGACTTCGTGGTGGTCAAGAACGAGTTCGGCGCGCCCTCGCTCGAGAGCGCGCGAACGCTGGCGATCGCGTTGCCACCTGTGACCATGTCTCACTCCAGAGGGATCGCGCGCGCCGCGATCAGCGCCCCTGGCGAGCCCGCGCCGATCGGCGTGGATCTGGAGTTTATCGAGCCGCGCGAGCCATCCTTCGCGGAGCAGTACTTCACCGAGGAGGAGCGCGCGTTGAGCCTGAACGGCGACGCACCCGATACGCTGCTCACGGCGTTGTGGTGTTGCAAGGAGGCGGTCAGCAAGGCGCTCGGTCTCGGCCTCAAGCTGCGCCCATCGGACATGCTCATCGAGGGCTTTGGCGAGGACGGTGGCCGCGGCGTCGTGGTCAAGATGAACATCCGCCGCGAGGCGCGCGAAGCGCTCGAGGCGCTCGGCGCGAGCGGCATCGACGTGAGGTTGTTCCTCGTCGGTGAGTTTGCCCTGGCGATGGCGCACGGCGTGGACATGTCCGCGCAGGCGCGTCCGCTGGATGACGCCGAGTTGGCTGCGCTCGCGGCCTTGCTCAAACACAAGGGGATGCTCGAAGCACCCCGCTCGTCTGGTGGCTTGCGCCGCCCTGATGAATTGCCCGCGTGGAAGCGTTGAGAAACAAGGAGGGAGCCCATGTATCAGTACATCATCGAACTCGATCAGGCTCCTCCGCGCAGGTTGGAGCTGCGCGAAGGTCGCCGCGGTGAGTGGATCGTCGAGAGCGGCGATCAAACACACCATGTCATCCTCTACGGACACGATGAGGATGGCGGCCTGGTCGTCGAAATCAATGGTCGCAGGCGCGTGATCGACCTCAAGCGTCGCGGCGAGGATGTCTTCCTCGTCGACGCGGGCCGCCACCGCAAGGTGGAGGCGCGCTCGGCTGGAGAGGTCAAGCTCGGTAAGCCAAATCGCGCGTCGGCGAACGATGACAGCTCGCTGCATCGCGATGTGCCGAGCCCGATCACTGGCATCGTGCTCGAATCACTCGTGAGCATCGGCCAGGAGGTCGAGCAGGGTGAACCTGTGATGCTCGTCGAGGCGATGAAGATGGAGAACACCATCCTGGCAAACCGCGACGGCGTCATCTCGGCGATTCATGTCGAACGCGGCCAGACCGTGTTCGTCGACGACGCGCTCGTCACGATCTCCAACCCCGCCGCGCTCGCGAATGGCAACGGCGCGTATCACGGGGAGGATGATAGCGAGGAGGTTTCGTCATGAATGAGAACGAGATCGGGCTCGAACTCGAGCAAGACATCGCCTCGCTCGAGGACCTCTCCACGCAACCTACCCGCGAGCAAGCGCGGCGCGTCCTCATCGAGGACGATCGTCGCATCAGCGTCGCCAGAGCGCGGCTGGAGTATTTCTTTGACGATGGCACCTTCGACGAGATCGGCGCCGAGGTCGTGCACCGCAGCGATCGCTTCGGGTTGGAGAAGCGCCGCATCCCCGGCGATGGCGTGATCACCGCATGTGGCGAGGTCGATGGCCGCGCCGTGTTCGCCTTCGCGCAGGATCGCACCGTGTTGGGTGGGAGCCTCGGGGAGGAGCACGCGATGAAGATCGTGCGCTTGCAGGATCTCGCGTTGCGTTCAGGCGCGCCACTGGTCGCCATCAATGATTCTGGCGGCGCCAGGATTCAGGAAGGTGTCGCCTCGCTCGGAGGCTATGGTGAGATCTTTCGCCGCAACGTCGCCGCCAGCGGAGTGATTCCTCAAATCAGCCTGATCGCCGGTCCCTGTGCGGGCGGCGCGGTGTACTCGCCAGCGTTGACGGACTTCGTCGGCATGGTCGAGGGCTCGAGCTTCATGTTCCTGACTGGCCCCAAGGTGGTCAAGACGGTGACCTTCGAGGACGTGACCGTCGAGGAGCTTGGCGGCGCGCAGACGCACTCGCAGAAGACGGGCGTGAGCCAGTTCATGTGGCCCGATGATCGCCGCGCGCTCGACGACGTGCGCAGGTTGTTGAGTTATCTGCCCTCGAATAACCAGCATATGCCCCCATACATCAAACCAGAGGATAGCCGCGACCGCATGGACGCGTCCTTCCACGATCTGGTGCCGACCGATACGCGCAAGCCCTATGATGTGCGGCGCGTGATCGAGCGGCTGGTCGATGTGGGGAGCTTCTTCGAGGTTCACGCGGGCTGGGCGCGCAATGTTGTCGTCGGTTTCGCCAGGATGGATGGGCACGTGGTTGGCCTCGTGGCCAACCAACCCGAGGTCCTGGCGGGCGTGCTCGATATCGACGCCTCACGCAAGGGCGCGCGGTTTATCCGCACATGCAATGCGTTCCATATTCCGATCATCAGCCTCGTGGATGTTCCTGGTTTCCTGCCTGGGACACACCAGGAGCATGGCGCCGTGATCGATCATGGCGCGAAGTTGCTCTACGCCTACTGCGAGGCGACCGTGCCCAAGCTGAGCGTGATCTTGCGCAAGGCTTACGGCGGCGCCTACATCGTGATGAGCTCGAAGCATGTCGGAGGCGACATCAACCTCGCGTGGCCAAACGCAGAGATCGCCGTGATGGGCGCTGCTGGCGCGGTCGAGGTCTTGAACCGCCGAGAGATCGCGGCGGCGGATGATCCGTTGGCAAAGATCGACGAGCTCAAGAAGGATTACGAAGACGCCTTCCTGAACCCGACGATCGCTGCGCAGCGAGGATTCCTCGATGCTGTGATCGAGCCGCACGAGACGCGGCGCAAGCTCTGCCGCTTCCTTCGCTACGTGCTCGAGAAGCGCGAGCGCCTGCCGCCGAAACGGCACGGCAACATGCCTACTTGATCCTTGCCCACCAGGGGGGCTCCCCATGTCCTTTGGGGGGCTCCTTTTGCTCACTTCTCAACTTGCCGATTTTCGTGCTCCCATCGATGCGCAGCTTCGCGGCGTTGATGGCGTCGTAGGTGTCGAACTCGGCACGTTGCTCCAGGTACGCCTCGTCATTGCGAATTTCCAGCGGGAGCGCCTTGGTGAGCGAAGCGCTCACGAGCTTGACGCCATGGCGCTCGACCTTGACGCGTCTCACCCACCGCTCGTGGTTCGGGGCATCGATCTGGACAAGATAACTTCCTGTCGGGAGGACCAGCGGCTCCGTGGTCGGGCCATGGAGACGCTGTTCTTCTGCGACACCGCGTGGTGCATCCGACGTGGTCTGTTCGATGCGGACGGCGAAGTCCGTCATGCCAGGGACCTCGACCTCGAGACCTCCATAGAACACCTTCTTCTCGAGCTGGATCTTGATCTCGCTGCTCGGTGATGAGAGCGCGACGTTGAAGCCATCGGAGACGTGATCTTCTGCTGCTGCCGCCAACTGATAATCCCCAGGAGGCAGCGGCAACGTGATGGATTCCTTGTGGCGCGCGACGACGTAGCTGCCAAAGAGCTTGATATCACCGGCGATTCCGCTGGCGAAATGTACCTTTAGCTTCGCCCAGTCCTTGCCGACGAGCTTGCTGATCGCGTCCTTTGCCTGGTCGATGCGCTCCTGATCATCACCCACCTCGAGGTACATGTGATAGAGCGCGACGGCGCGCGCGGCTTCCTTCTTGTGCTCGTAGATCTGCCCCAACACGAAGGGGATGTCGGGGTGATAGTAAGGGTCATGTGCGAGGATCTTTTCAAAGTGTGGGATCGAACGACTGATTCCGTTGTATTCGAGTAGTTTATTCGCCCGCGCTAGCTCCCAGGCCAGATCGACCTCTTCTTCCTGAATATTCTTCGCGCCTTCTGCGGCATCCAGACCATCGCTTTGCAAAAGGCAAAGCCCGCCGACGAGCAGCGTGATGATGAAAGAACGCTTCACCTGTAAACCTCCCTGTTTGTGCTCCCATGTCCGGCGAGTCGGGTGCTCGCTCTCGATCGATCATCGGAACACGCGCGAGGAGTTTTAGGGGGCAGGTTGTGTGCAGCTCTCCGCGCGCGTATCCCAAAGCGCTCGCGCTCGCGCCACGAGCATATCCGAGTGGGTGATGGGGAACATGTGCCCGACGCCATCGATGATGTGCAGGTTCGCGTTGGGGAAGCGCGCGGCGAGGTCCCTGGCGAAGTCGAGCGGTACGCGCGTGTCTTCTGTGCCGTGGTAGATGTGCAAGCGGACGCAAGAGGTTGATGGTGAGAAGCCCCAGTCGGGCGCATAGCTTAACTTCGCGTCGGCGGTGATCCCATCGATGCCGGGCCGCAGCGCCTCTTTTTGATCCGCCATAAAGAACGCGCGCATTCCGTCCGTATTGTAGACGCGCTTATCCGCTTCGCTCGCGTCTCTCACGAGCGTGCGCCAGTACGTGCCCGAGAGACGGCGTGCCGTGAAGCGCGTGAGCCGGAAGAACTGCCGAAAGCGCCAGGGGTGTTTCTTCATGGTTTGCATGGCGGTTTGATCTGGTTCGGGGACCATCGCCTCGAGCTCTTCGCGGTCGAGTTTGGTGTAACCTGCCAGGCTAATGACGCCCGCGAAATGTTCCGGGTTGGCGCCGCCCGTGACGACGGCGGGGACGCCTCCACCTGACCATCCCATGAGCACAGGGCGATCGAGGTTTAGCGCTTTACTCAAAAAGAGCATATCGCCAGCGGTCGTCTCCAACGTGACCTCCCTGGCCATGTCAGATTCTCCGAGCCCCGGTCGGTCGGGCGCGATGATGCGCACATGGGCTTGTTTGGCTGCTCGATCGAGGATCACACCTTCAAACCTCGACCCTGGACCTCCATGCATAAAAATCACTGGCGCTCCCTCGGGGTCGCCATATTCAGCGTAGGCGATGACTCGACCATCACGCGTGATGGTCGACGGCGCTTTATCCCACGCGAGTTCGTCAGGGACATCGAAGGCGGGCTTCGATGAGGTCGAGGGGGTCGCACAACTCGAGAGCGCGAGGATGCAGACACACACGATAAGGTTGAAGAGTTGTGTTCGTGTGCTCATGGTCCCTCGAATAGGTTCAGCAGTCGCAGTGCATGCATTCTTGCGCGGTGCTCACGCCGCAGCGCTCTTGCAATCGCTCGCGCATCGCGGCGCGGGCACGGTGCGCGCGAACGCGCGTGGCGTTGACGCTCAACGCCAACTCGTCGGCCACCTCGGCGCAGGATTGCTCGTAGAGATCCACGCGAAGCATGACCTCTTGCAAGGACTCGGGGAGTTTTTCGAACTCCTGCATGCTGCAATCACATATGCTCTCGGAGATGGCTGGAGGGGAGAGCGTATACCCAGGCGCGGCCTTTTCATACTGGAGGATGCGTTGCTGCTTGCGCCTTTGCGCGTCGCGTTTTGCCAGAGTGTTGGCGAGCGTGGTGCGCAGGATTTGCCAGAACCACCCCTCGAGCGCCGCCGGTGTGTCGAGCTGATCGAGGCGCTCTGATGCGCGCAACATCGCTTGCTGTACGATGTCCTCGGCGTCCTCGGTGGAGCCGACACGACGGCTGGCCCAGCCGACGTACTCGGTACGTCGCTGGGCCAGCCGCGCGATCATTTCATCTGTGTTCGACAGGTGCATCAACAACATCCGCAGTTGCAGTCCGGTCCACACTGACAAGTGTCGTCACAGCAGTCACAGCCGCAACCACAACCACATCCTTCATTCTCGATCTCGTACTTGATGTCTTCGTTCATTTTTTACTCCTTTCGAGCTTTGTTGTTGTGTCGAGAACCTCGCTGTGAGGTTTTCAATACAAAGAGACAGGGTGAGCGGTGAAATCATTACATGGCGTCGGCACTTTTTTTGTCGAAGGCATCATTCTCCGAGCTTCGCGTAGAGCGACGGCAGCAAAAATAGCGTGATGGCGGTCGCGGTGATCAGGCCGCCGATGACGACCGTGGCGAGCGGCCGCTGGACCTCTGCGCCAGCGCTGGTGGCGAGCGCCATGGGCAAGAATCCGATGGCGTCGGTCAGGCCCGTCATCAGGATCGGTCGCAACCTCAGCAGCGCGCCTTGCTCGCACGCCTGCTCCAGCGTCTTGCCCTCCTCGCGAAGCTCTCGAAAGTAAGAGACCATCACCACGCCGTTGAGCACGGCGATCCCGGAGAGCGCGATAAATCCCACCGCCGCAGAGATCGAGAGCGGCATCCCGCGCGCCCAGAGCGCGACCAGCCCTCCGGTTGTCGCCAGCGGGACGTTCAGATAAATCAACAGCGCCGGTCGGAGTGAGCCATAGGTCATATAAAGCAGCGCGAAGATCAGGATGAGCGCCGTGGGGACGGCGATCGCCAACCGCTCGCTCGCTTCCTCGAGGTTCTCGAATTGACCTCCCCAGGTCACCACATAACCGGGCGGTGTCTTGACCTCCTCGCGGATCGTTGCGCGCGCTTCCTTGACAAAGCTCGCGATGTCACGGTCGCGGACATTGACCTGGATGGTGCGGCGGCGCTGCACGTTCGAGCGGCTGACCACCGATGGGCCCTCGACCATTTCGATTTGCGCGAGCTGCCCGAGCGGCACCATCCGCCGATCCGGGGCGGAGATGAGCAGGTCGCGCATCATCTCCGGTGATTCCCTCGCTTCCTCGGGGAGCCTCACCTGGAGCGCGTAGCGTTGTTGCCCTTCGACCACCTCTCCGACTTGCCTGCCGCCCATGCTCGAGACCACGTCCAACACATCGTGGGTGTTTAGCCCGTAGCGCCCGAGCGCCACGCGATCGGCGCGAATCTCGAGCATCGGCAACCCCGAGAGCTGATCTGCCTGGATATCGGCGGCGCCCTCGACATTTCGCAGCGCCGCGGTGATTTGATTCCCGACGCGCTCGAGCTCTTCGAGCTCCGGCCCATATAGATTGATGGCGATGTCTGCGCGCGAGCCGCTAATAAGCTCGTTCGTTCGGAGCTCGATCGGTTGGCTAAAGCTGAAGTTCTGGCCGGGCACCTCGTTTTCGAGCGTCTCCTTGATCGCGGCCACCAGGGCTGCCTTGGAGGTCGCCTTTGTCCACTCCTCCTCGGGTTTCAGCATCACGTAAATATCCGAGATCTCGATCCCCATCGGGTCGGTCGCGATCTCGGCGCGTCCTGTGCGTGAAATCACTGTCTCGACCTCATTGGGGTAATTCGCCAGCAGTGATTCTTCGATGCGATCGGTCGCGGCCAGTGACTCCTCCAGGGAGACCGCCGCAGGTCTGACCGCCTGGAGCGCGATGGCGCCCTCATCCAACGAGGGGATGAACTCCGCGCCAAGTCTCGGGATCAGGAGCAATGACGAGGCGAATCCTCCGACCACGATCGCTGTCAGCACCCAGGGGTGTTGCATCGTGCGTCGAAGCAGCGGCGTGTACGCCGAGCTAGCCAACCTCGCGAGCATCGGCTCTTTCTCCGAGACGCCATCGCGATAGAGCCACGAGGCCGCCGCCGGAACGAACGTCAGCGAGAGCACCAGCGCCGCGATCAATGCGGTGATGACCGTGATCGCCATGGGGCGAAACATCTTCCCTTCAATCCCTTGCAACGTCAGGATCGGCACATACACGAGGATGATGATGCCCACCGCGAAGAGAACAGGTCTCGCCACCTGCACGCTCGCGGCGAGCACGTCGCGGCGCACGTTCTCCTCGCCGCGTGTCTTTCGGTGGCCGAGCGTGCGGACGGTGTTCTCGACGATCACCACCGCGCCGTCGATGATCAGCCCGAAGTCGAGCGCGCCCAAACTCATCAGGTTCCCCGATACGCCGAGCTGGTTCATCACGATAAGCGTCGCCAACATGCTCGCAGGGATGACGCTCGCCACGAGCAACCCTCCGCGCACGTTCCCGAGCAGGAGCAGCAAGATCACGATCACCAGCACGCCCCCCTCGAGGAGGTTCGTGGCGACGGTCTTGATCGTGCGCTCGACGAGCTCGGTGCGATCGTAATAAGTCTCGAGCGTGACGCCGGGAGGGAGGCTGTCGCGGATCTCGTCGAGGCGCGCGGTCACTGCCTCCGAGACCGTCCGCGAGTTCGCGCCCGTGAGCATCATCACCGTGCCGGTGACGATCTCTCCTCGGCCATCGCGGCTGACTGCGCCTTGGCGAACCATCGGCGCGAGATCGATTGTCGCGACATCACCCACGCGGATCGGGGTGCCATCATGACGCGTGGTCAGCACGACCTGGCGAATGTCCTCGAGTGATTCATAGCTCCCCTCACCGCGAATCAGGTGTTGCTCGCCGCCTCGCACGAAGTAGGCGCCGCCTGTGTTCGCGTTGTTCTCCTCGAGCGCGTTAAAGAGTTGCTCGAGCGTGATGTCGTGCACGACGAGCTGCGCGGGGTCGACCTCGACCTGATAGGTCTTGAGGTCGCCGCCAAAGCTGTTGACCTCGACGACGCCGTCGATGGCGCGCAGTTGGTAGGAGATCTGCCAGTCGAGCAAGCTGCGAAGCTCCATCGACGTGTAGCACTCGGGCGTGTCAGGCGCGCCCGGCGCACACATCGGCTCGCCGCGCACCTCGAACTGGTAGATCTCGCCGAGGCCGCTGGTGAGTGGCCCCATTTCGGGCTCGCCATAACCTTCTCGGATGGCGCCTCTGGCGCGCGAGAGGCGCTCGTTGACGAGCTGTCTGGCGAAGTGAATGTCAGTGCCTTCCTCGAAGACGATCGTCACAGCGGAGAGCCCGAAGCGCGAGAGCGAGCGGATCTCATCGACGCCGGGCATCCCGCTCATCGTCTCTTCGACCGGGAAGGTGATAAAGCGCTCGACCTCGAGCGGTGGCAATCCTGGCGCGTTGGTCAGAACCTGCACCTGGACGTTGGTGACGTCGGGCACCGCGTCGATGGGGAGCTGCCTGGCCGAGCGCACGCCGAACACGCCCATCAACAGGACAAAGAAAATCACCAGGAAGCGGTTGCGAATGGCTGCTTCGATGATCTTCGAGAGCCAATTTTCGGACCGGGGATCAGTGTGCGTG
Organism: Myxococcota bacterium; assembly: GCA_036155555.1. GTDB lineage: Bacteria > Myxococcota_A > Bradymonadia > Bradymonadales > Bradymonadaceae > JAYZVO01. The sequence continues at coordinate 2,483 of JAYZVO010000064.1, read as the reverse complement.
ACCATGGCCTAGCTCCGAGCGCATCAGGTGTGATTTCAGGACGAATGCGCCTTGCACGACGACCTCTTCGCCGACCTCGATCCCTTCGAGGACCTCGACGAAGCCGTCTTGTTCGACGCCCGTGATGACCTCGCGCACGCTGTAACTGCGCGGCTCATCTCCTGGGATTAGAAGCACGGTCTTGTTGTCCATGCGCTGGATCGCGTCGACGGGGACGACGGGCCTTGGCTTGCTGTCGCCGCCAGTGTCGAGGTGGAGCGCGCCGAAGTAACCGGGCTTGAGCAGCTCGTTCGGGTTTTCGAGCTCCATGCGAACCGCGACCGAGTGGGTGCGGTGATCGAGGACGCGGTCGACGTAAGTGACCTTTCCTTGCCACGATTTGCCAGGATAGGCGTGGAGCGTGAGGACGGCGGGCATCCCCTCGAGCACTTTCGACGCGTCCTTTTCAAAGACGCGCCCTACCACCCAGACCTTGGTCGTGTCTGCGATTTGGAAGAGGACATCCTCGGGATCGACGACCTCGCCCATGGTGGCGTGGCGTTCGATGATGGTGCCATCGATGGGGCTCGAGAGGGTGGCGGCGCCGCGTCCGCTGGTGGCGTTGTAGATGGCGGCGCGCGCGCTCGCTTCGCGCTCTCTGGCGCGAGCGAGCTCGAGCTCGCGGCGCGCTTCTTGAAGCGCGCGCTCGGACGTGATGCGGTCGTCGCGCAGCTTCTGTTGCCTGGCGAGCGTCTCTTTCGCGAGCTTGACGGATGCCTTGGCGCTGGCGAGCCTCGCGCTCGCTTCGCTGACCTCCACGCTGCTCAATTCGGCGAGCTTGTCGCCCGCTTTGACCTGCGCGCCGATCTCACCGCTTACCTTTGTCAGTTGTCCCGAGAGCAGCGGCGAGATGTGCGCGACGCGATCTGGCGCGAGCTCGACCTCGGCGATAATGCGGAGGTTGTTCGTGAGCGCTCGAGCGCTCACGGTCTCGACGACGATGCCAGCGCGGCGTCGAGCGATCTCGCTCAATACGACCTCTTTGGCGCCATCTTCGCCATGATCATCGTGTTCTCCATTCTCGTCGGAGTCGCCATGTTCATCGCTCGAACCTTCCTTGTTTTCTTCCGCTGCGTGGTCGTGCCCCTCGTGATCATCAGCGTTTGCTTCCTGCTGGCAGCCTGCAAGGAGCAGGAGCGAGCTCGCTGCGCCGAGCAAGACGAGGTGGCGAAGGTGTTGTTTTATGAAGCGATTCATTCTTTTACGTCCTCGCTTTTGGTGGGACCGACGAGCGCCTCGATGTCGAGGCGTGCGTCGAGGTAAATCTGTCTGTTTTGAAGTTCGCGTGCTTCCGCTTCGAGCAACTTCGCGCGCCCCATCGACGCGGTGACGAGGTCGATCTCGCCCTCTTCATAGGCCCTGAGCAGAAGCGCGAGGTTGGCGTCGATCTCGGGAGAGACGAGCTCGCGGTAGAGCCTGGTTTGTTCGCGCGCGCTCTCGGCGCGCGCTCGCGCGGCGGTCAGGTGTTGAGAGAGCTCGGCGATGGCCTGATCGTGCTGTGCCGAGGACGCCACGATGCTGGCTTCGGCGCGCGCGATGTCCCCCTCGTTCCTGTTCCAGAGCTGGATGGGGAGGGCGATAAACAGGACGTTGACGGCTTCTCCGACGCGCACGCCGTTGCGTTCGTGCGAGTAGCCGAGGGTGATGTCCTGGCGCGCCTCCTTCTTCGCGAGATCGAGCGCGCTCGAGGCGCGCTCTTGCTCGCTGCGCAACCTGGCGAGCCTGGGGTTGGATGCCTTTGCCTGCTCGATCAAGGTCGCCAGCGAAGGCAAGTCGGCAGGTTCGGGCAAACCTGGCGCGAGGTTGTCGAGCGCCCCCTCGGGGAGCCCGACAGCCGTGGCGAGCAAGGCGCGCTCGGTCTGGAGCGCGCGCTCGACGCGCGCGACCTCTTGCTGCCATGTCGCCACATCCGTGCGCGCGACGAGCAAGCTCGCTCTCCCGACCTCGCCGACCTCGACACGACGCGCCTCGATGCGCGCGATCTCTCGCGAGAACGCGAGTGATTCTCTGGCGATCTCGAGCTCTCGGGTGCGCATCGCGATCATGTGATAGTGGGCGATGAGCGCGGCGCGCGTCTCCCAGCAGAGGCCATCTCTGGCTGCCTTCGCGGCGTTGATGGATTGCTCGGCGAGCTCCTGGCGCGCGGCGCGTTGGCCATTGATTTCGAGCTGTTGCTGGAGGTTGAGGCGGACGCTCGGACCGAACTCACCGGGCGCTCTATACACGCCACCGCCAACCTGGAGGTTGGGGTTGTAGGGAGAGCGGATGCTCGCCGCGGCGCGCTCTGCGCGCGCGGCTTCGAGGCTCGCGCCAGCGCTCGAGAGCAGCGGGGAGTGTTGTCGGGGGTGGGCGAGCCACCCCCACACCTCGGGGGCTGCGTGGCAGGGGGAGGGGGGGGCACACACCTCTCGCGTGTTTTATTCGACGGCGCTGGTTTGGGAGCC
>JAYZVO010000063.1:0-4207 GCA_036155555.1 Myxococcota bacterium | reverse complement strand
TTACAGTACCCTACCGAGTGAGCTGGTGTGGAATCACTCGGCGGGACCGCGACGAGGTTCTTCGAGGGTCTCGACTTCCTCGGCAGTGAATACCCGCGAACGGGTGAGGAAGCGCACCCCGCGGGGTGCCTCGAGCGAAAAACCAGCGCCGCGTCCTTCAACTACATCGAGGGTCAGGTGAGTGTGCTTCCAGGCTTCGAACTGCCTGCCTCCGATGTAGAACTCGCACCCTTCGACCTCTCCGAGGAAGACGTCGCGCTGACCGATCCGAAACTCTCCGACCTGGTAACACATCGGCGCGCTTCCATCGCAGCAACCTCCAGACTGGTGGAAGACCAGCGGTCCATGCTCCTCGACAAGTTCACGTACGAGGTCGCGGGCTTGCTCTGTGATATCGACACGTTTTGCGCTTTCCTCAGACATCAAAAGAACCCCATTGGCTCCTGGTCGTAGGAGACCAGAAGGTTCTTGGTCTGTTGGTAGTGGTCGAGCATCATCTTGTGCGTCTCGCGACCGATGCCCGACTGCTTGTAGCCACCGAACGCCGCGTGCGCGGGATAGAGGTGGTAGCAGTTGGTCCAGACACGGCCTGCCTGGATCTCGCGGCCTGCCTTGTAGGCGTGGTGCATGTCGCGAGTCCAGACGCCTGCGCCGAGCCCATAGAGCGTATCATTGGCGATCGAGATGGCGTCCTCGTAGTCATTGAACGAGCAGACCGAAACCACCGGACCAAAGATCTCCTCCTGGAAGACGCGCATCGCGTTGTTGCCTTCGAAGATCGTGGGCTCGACGTAGTAACCTTCCGCCAGCGCCCCTTCCATCTCCGCGCGCTTGCCGCCGAGGCGAATCTTGGCGCCCTCGGACTTGCCGACCTCGAAGTAGCTCAGGATCTTCTCGAACTGATCGTTGGAGGCTTGCGCGCCCATGCGCGTGGTGGGGTCGAGCGGGTTGCCAGGATAGGTCTGCTTGACGCGCTCGGTGGCCAGGTCCATGAACTCTTCATACATGCTCTTCTGCACCAGCGCGCGCGAAGGACAGGTGCACACCTCGCCCTGGTTGAGCGCGAACATCGCGAAGCCCTCGAGCGCCTTGGAGCGGAAGGCGTCATCCTTTGCGAGCACGTCATCGAAGAAGAGGTTTGGCGACTTGCCGCCGAGCTCGAGGGTGACGGGGATGATGTTCTCCGAGGCGTACTGCATGATCAGTCGCCCGGTGCTCGTCTCGCCAGTGAAGGCGATCTTTGCGATGCGATCCGAGGTCGCCAGCGGCTTCCCCGCCTCGATGCCAAAGCCGTTGACGACGTTGAGGACACCGGCGGGGAGCAAATCAGCGAACAGCTCGAGCGCCACGAGGATCGAGGTTGGCGTCTGCTCGGCGGGTTTGATGATGACGCAGTTTCCGGCAGCCAGCGCGGGAGCGAGCTTCCACGCGGCCATAAGTAGCGGGAAGTTCCAGGGGATGATTTGACCGACGACGCCGAGCGGCTCGTGGATGTGGTAGGCGACGGTGTTGGCGTCGATCTCGGCGAGCGTGCCTTCCTGTGCGCGAATGCAGCTGGCGAAGTAGCGGAAGTGATCGACAGTCAGCGGGAGGTCCGCCGCGAGCGTCTCGCGCACAGCCTTGCCGTTGTCCCATGTCTCTGCGACGGCGAGCATCTCCAGGTTTGCCTCGAGTCGATCCGCGATCTTGTTGAGGATCGCGGCGCGATCCCCGACGCTCGTCGCGGCCCACCCCTTCTTGGCCTTGTGTGCGGCGTCGAGGGCGAGCTCGATGTCCTCGGAGGTCGAGCGCGCGACCTCGCAGAACGGCTTCCCGAGCACGGGCGTGATGTTCTCGAAGTAGTTGCCCTTGACGGGCTTGACCCACTCGCCGCCGATAAAGTTCTCGTAGCGGGATTTGAAGTTGATCAGCGCGCCATCGGAGTTTGGAAATGCGTACGTCATGGTCAGGCCTCCTGCCAGTTTAGGTTGTCCATATGTAAAGAGCACGAGGTATGCCAACCGATGGATAACAGGCCCGAAACGGAATGATCCCCTTGTGAAATGCGAACTTGCGCAGGGTGGCTTGCAGGTTGTGCGGCGCGACAAAAAATGGAGCATCTTCGGACAGTTGTAGCGAATCGCTACAACTCGCAACGTTGTTGCGCGGGTCTACCATTGATACAATCGGGTCAGGGAACCTACCAACGCGAGGAGCAGCCATGTTGTATCTACAGTCACCCGAAGCGAGCGCCTGGGAACACTTCATGGCTGGTGAGACGCCAAACATTGGCGATGCGCTCGCCAGGAGCTGGAAGCGCTCGCTGAAAAAGGGCGCGGACCTGCTCAATCCCGTCAAGAGCGAGGTCGAGCCATTTCTTGGCTCGAACGCCACGCGCGAGCGTCAGCAGGCGAACGAGCGCATCTGGCGACATATCGAGCCTGTGCTAGAGAGCCTCTCGGCGCACCTCTCGAGCGGCGGCTTCGTCGGCGTCTGGGCGGATCTGGATGGGGTGATTCTCCGACGTCGCGGGGGCGGTGAGTTTCTCTCGACCGCGCAAAAGCTCGAGCTCTGCGAGGGGGCAAACTGGAACGAGGCGACGCGCGGGACAAACGCCATCGGCACCGCGCTCGACGAACAATGCGAGGTCGCGGTGCTGGGCCACGCGCACCTGCAACGCCCCAACCATCAACTTGTTTGCTACGCCGCGCCGATTCGCTCGCCGCGCGGTGATTTGCTCGGCGTGCTCGATGTGACGAGTCACGTGGGCAGCGCGCAAGAGATGGCGCTGGCGGCGGTGTTGGCGGCGCGCAGCGCGATCGAGTCCGCGCTCAAGCTCGCGGCCTATGAAGAGACGATGCGCGGTGGTCTCGAGGTGTTGTGTCAGATGATCGACCTCTGCCCCTCCCCCGCGCTCCTGATCGAACCGGATGGGACCTTGCGCGCTGTCAACGAGCGCGCTCGCGCGAGGTTTGGCCAGGCTCCCATGGGAACGCGTGGTCTGGGGTGGGATGCGTTGATGCGCGCCAAGGAAGAAGCGGCGCTGATCGACCTCAAGGAGGTCAACGGCGTCACCACCACATGGCGACCGATCGTCGAGTGTGTTGGCCCCGAGGCGCTCCCGATCGCAGCGCTCGTCTTTTTGGAACCTCCAACACCTCATCGCCCGATCGTTTCGGCGCGTTATCCTGCGCGCGCCCAGGGCGCGTTCGCGCGCCTCACCGGGAGCGATCCTCTTCTCCAGGCCACGAAAGAGCGCGCCAGAAAGCTCGCGCCGACGCCTCTACCGCTGCTGTTGCTCGCGGAAACGGGCACCGGAAAGGAACACCTCGCCAGCGCCATCCACGACCTCTCGCATCGCGCGGATGGTCCATTTGTAGCCGTGAACTGCGGCGCGCTCGGCGGTGATTTGCTCGAGAGCGAGCTGTTCGGCTACGCGCCCGGCGCCTTTACTGGCGCGCGCCCCGAGGGCGCGCCCGGCAAGATCGAGGCCGCGCGCGGTGGCACGCTGTTTTTGGACGAGGTCGCCGAGATGTCCCCGAACTGCCAGGCGGCGCTGCTGCGCGTGTTGGAGGATGGCTCGTACTATCGCGTCGGTGAGGCGACGGCGAAGCGCGCGGATGTGCGCGTGGTCGCGGCGACGTGCAAGGATCTCGAGGAGCAGGTCGCCTCGGGAAAGATGCGGCGCGATCTGTATTACCGCCTCAAGGGCGCCAAGCTCACGCTGCCACCATTGAGAGAGCGTGAGGATATCGAGGAGCTCTCCTACAACCTCCTCTCGGAGTTGACGCGACCTGCCCCACCACCCGAGCTCTCGCCATGTTGTCTCGAGGCGCTCGCTGCGCACGACTGGCCAGGGAACATCCGCGAGCTCAAGAACAGCCTGCACGTCGCCTGGGTCTTGAGTGATATGGCGCCCGTGCTGCGGCGAGAGCACCTGTCGGAGGAGATACTGGAGAGCTCGGGTGGAGAGGATGCGCAGAGCGCGACCTCGTTGGCCGAGGCTGAAGCGAGCGCGCTCGAGGCCGCGCTCGAGACCGCTGGCGGCAACCTGAGCAAGGCCGCGCGCCTGCTCGGCATCGCGCGCAGCACGCTCTACAGGATGCTCGAGCGCCATGGCATGCGGTGAGCTTCGAGAGCGCGTATCGCCAGCGCGACCCCGCGCGGATCTGGCACGAAAAATGAATTGGTTCATTTTTTGTTAAGTGCGCGAGATGATTTTCATTTT
>JAYZVO010000062.1:0-5293 GCA_036155555.1 Myxococcota bacterium | reverse complement strand
GATCGACGAGGGCGTTGATATAGTCCGCACCCGTCGCAACTTTTGAAGCCTCGCTACCTCAGGGGAGTACTTGCTCATGGGCGTCCTTATCCTCATCTTTATGATCATGCTCTTTGGAACCGCTGCTGCGAGCTTCGTCTTTTATCGACGCGCTCGCGAGATGGAGCGCCAGCAGCTCCCGCCAGGATATGGCGGTGGTGGAGGCTTCACGCCCGCAGGTCAACTTCCTGGGCCATCGAGCGGCGGGAACAACCTGATGAACCTGCGCCTCAATGACATCATCTCCTACTTTGGTACCGACTACATCATCGAGGGGCGCCTGAACTACTGGGAGGATGGTTACACCTGGATCACATACATGCTCGTCGATGGTGATGACGTGATGTGGTTGGCGGTCGAAGAGGATGACCGCCTCGAGGTGTCGATGTGGCAAGGGATCAAGGACCTGCAACTGACCGCGCCGCTCCCCGAGTTCATCAACTATGCTGGCGAGCGCTACCGCATGATCGAGCGAGGCACCGCTCGCGTGAATCAGCAAGGAAAGACAGGGAGCAAGACCGGCTTGCAGATGGAGTACTTCGAGTACGAGTCCGACAGCGGCGAGGGCATCTCGGTCGAGAAGTGGGGCAACGAGATCGAGGTCTCCACAGGCACCGAAATCAACCCGGTCGCGCTCGAGATCTTCCCTGGCGATCAGGTCTCCGAGAACTCCTGGTGAGTTCTCAGAGCAGCGAGATCCCCGCGCGGCGCATCACCTTATAGAACCCTGGCTTGTCGGGGATCTCCTCGAGATCAAAGGTTTCGAGCTTGGCGCCATGCGGTGGTCCCCAGGTGCACCTTCCTGTACCGGGATCGAACGTCGCGCCGTGCATATGGCACATGAGCTCTTCTCCTTCGTCGTCGAAGAACTTCCCATTGTGATCGAGTGCCACGCTCCAGTGCGGGCACAGGTTGCGGTAGGCGCGAAGCTCTCCCTCCCACATCAACGCGAACCCGTGCGCCGGTTGCCCGAAGGGGTCGTTGTACTCGAAGACAAGCACTTGCTTGTCTTTTTTTAGTTCGCTCAGGTCGATCTCTGCGAGCTCACGGTTCCACATGGTGGCCTCTCACTGCCCCTGGTTCATCGATGATTTTCTGCGGCGAGAGCGAGGTTTCCAGATCGCTCCTCGCCGCACTCGCCAGCCAAGCAGTAGGCCGAGCAAGAGGAGCCAGGATGCTCTGGCGCTCGCCATTCCTGCGGGTAACGTGGCGCAACATCCTCCATCGTCGATCTCGTCGGAGTAGATCGATTCGGGCACCTCTCTCGAGTACATCGTGCAGACGCCAGCGATATCATCGGGGTGCAGGTCGCGCTTCTTGATCTCGCGATCGGGCGCCTCGTAGTACATCGTGGCTTCGGTCTCCGAGGAGTGATCCAGGCCGAGCATGTGCCCCGCTTCGTGCGCGATGGTGTTGCTGACATCCGCCAGGACGTTGGTGTCCGTGATGGTGAATGTGTGCACCTGGCTGTTGAGTTCGATATCTGCGTCCACCAGCACGCCGCGTTGGGTCATCGTCGTGGTGGTCAGCGCGATGGCGTCGGATGTGTCTGGCCATCCTTCATCTAAAAATACCACGACGTTGACGCGATCCTTCGGGTTGTGGGCCGCGATCGAGGTCTCCCCTTCATAGACAAACTCGAAGTCGGAGCAGTCTGGTGAGTTCCAGGCTTCGACGCCAGCGCGCATCGCCGCGGTGAGTTCGCTGGTATTGCCTCCAAGATCCTGGGTGCCCGCGCTGTTGATCTTGTAGGCGATGCGTCGCGCGGGCCAACTGACAGGCCAGCTGATCTCTCCGAAGCCGCAGTTGGGCACGAGCGTGGGCGCCTTGGGATCGCGCTCGTCTGGATGGAGGCACGTCTTTGTTTGTCGGTAGGCGTGAGCTTCTGGCGCTGTGCCAAGAATACTCAGCGTGGCCGTAACGCACAGGAAATATGCGGTGGAGCGTCGATAGTCAAACACGTCTCTTTGATCCTGCCAGCTCGAGAAAACCAGGGGACAAGGCGGCAAGAGTATCACCCCCATCGCGGGCGTTTCAATCTCGAGCCTCGCATGTGACGCGGTGCGCCATGGATGCGGCTTGACAATCCCACTCGGCTTAGTAGGTTTCGGGCCGGTAACGTCAGTTTTTGGACAGAGCCAGAACCTCTCAAAAAACCAAGGAGCGTGTGGTGAGCGAGCAATATGATGTCGTCGTGATTGGAAGCGGCCCTGGCGGCTACGTGGCTGCTATTCACTCGGCCCAGCAGGGGCACAAGACGGCCATCGTCGAGCGCGATGCGACCGAACGCCTCGGGGGCACCTGCCTTCTGCGTGGCTGCATCCCCACCAAGGCGATGCTTCACACCGCTGACCTTCTCTACGATATGAAGCGTTGCGCGGACTTCGGCGTCACGCCTGTCGAGGCCAGCGTCGACATGGAGAAGATGGACTCCTACCGCTCCAAGGTGATCGCCAAGAACGCGGGCGGCGTCTCCTACCTGATGAAGAAGAACAAGATCGACGTGCACTTCGGCCACGGTCGCCTCGCTGGCAAGAACAAGGTCAGCGTCGAGGCCGCCGACGGCTCGAAGAAGACGATCAACGCCAAGCACGTGATTCTTGCGACCGGTTCAGCATGCCGCCACCTCGGCTTCCTGCCTGTGGATCACGAACACATCATCGACTCCGATGATTTGCTCGCCATGACCGAGAAGCCCGAGCACCTCGTTGTTCTGGGCGCGGGCGCGGTTGGCTCCGAGTTTGCCAGCGTGTTCCTGCGCTACGGTTCGAAGGTGACCTTGCTCGAGATGCAAGATCGCATCCTCCCGATCGAGGATGAAGAGGTCTCCCACGAGGTCGCCAAGGCGTTCAAGAAGCAGGGCATGAACGTCATGACCAACTCGAAGTTGACAGACGCGAAGGCTGTCGACGGTGGCGTCGAGATCGTCGTTCAGGACGCCAAGGGGCAGAGCCAGAAGATCGAGGCATCGCATCTGCTCGTCGCGGTCGGGCGTCGCCCGGTCACCGAGGATGTGGGCCTGAAAGAAACCGGCGTCAAGGTCGACGAGCGCGGCTTCATCGAGGTCGATGAGTTCATGAAGACCAACCTCGATTGGGTTTACGCTATTGGCGATATCGTCAACACGCCGTGGCTCGCGCACGTGGCCTCGAAGGAAGGGATTCTCGCTGTGGATCACTTCAGCGGTAAGAGCCCACGCCCGCTTAACTACGGTCGCGTCCCGAACTGCACTTACTGCACCCCGGAGGTCGCATCGGTTGGCCTGACCGAGGCAGCCGCGCGTGAGCAAGGTTACGACGTCAAGGTCGGCAAGTTCCCCTTCTCCGCCATTGGCAAGGCCAACATCCTTGGCAAGGGAGAGGGCTTCGTCAAAATCGTCTCCGAGTCCAAGTACGACGAGCTGCTCGGGATGCACATCGTTGGCCCGAAAGCCACGGAGTTGATCACGGAGGCGACGCTGGCGCTCGAGCTCGAGGCGACGATCGAGGAAATCCTCCACACGATCCACCCTCACCCGACGCTCGCTGAAGCCGTCGGAGAGGCCGCGCATGCGGTCACGGGGCACACGATTCACATTTGATGCGCCCTCCTTCGATGAGGCGAGAGCGAACCTTACTGGGTTCGCTCTCGCCTCATCGAGAGGCGCGATCCGAGTACGATAATACTGCGAGAAGAGTCCATCCAAGCGAGCGAGGAGCACATGCGCGAAGACGTGGTCATGCCACAGATGGGAGAGTCGGTGGCCGAAGGGACGGTGACGGTCTGGCTCAAAGAGATCGGTGATTTTGTCGAGCGCGACGAGCCGCTCTTCGAAATCACTACAGACAAGGTCGATGCCGAGGTTCCGAGCCCGGTCGAAGGGGTGCTCGTCGAGCGCCTGGTCGATCCTGGGATGACGGTCGAGATCAACACGATCGTCGCGCGCATCGACACCAATGGTGCCGGTGGCGTCGAGGAGGCTCCCGCCCCCGCACAGAGCCAACCTGCGCCTGCTGCGCCTGCGGCGAGTGCGGCTGCGCCTCAGCCCTCCTCGCCTGCAAGTCGACCTGTGGTCAACGGCGCTGGCGTCGCGATGGCAGGGGTCACGCCAGGGCCAGAGCATAGCGCCGATGAACTCCGCCGCACGCGCTCCACGCCGCTCGTGCGCAAGATCGCCGCAGAGCATGGGATCGAGGACCTCTCTCCGATTCCTGCCTCTGGTCGTGGAGGTCGCGTCACGCGCGATGATATCCTCGGCTTTATCGAACGAGGCGATCATCGCAAACCTGCACAGGTTGCCGCCGCGCCTGCGGCGAGCAGCGCCCCGGCGCAAGTCCGCTCGCCGCAACCTGGCGCCACGATGCGCGAGATCCCTGCGCTGCCTCCAGTGCAGATGAACCCTCGCGACACGATCGAGCCGATGGCTCCACAACGCCTCGCCATCGCGCGTCACATGGTCGCCAGCCGCGCCACGAGCGCGCACGCGAACACCGTGCACGAGGTTGATTTTGGCGCCGTGGTCGCTGCGCGCAAGGCGCTCAAGGGCGACTTCGCCGCGCGTGGCGTCAAGCTCACGTTCACCGCCTTTATGGTCCAGGCGTTCGGTCAAGCGCTCGCGGAGTTCCCGCTGATGAACGCTTCGGTCGACGCGGATGACAACATCATCTACCGCGGTGATATCAACGTTGGCGTTGCAGTGGCGCTCGACGATAGCCTGATCGTTCCTGTGGTTCGCAACGTCGACGAGCTGAGCTTGCTCGGGATCGCGCGCGCTGTGAATGATCTGGCCGAGCGCGCTCGCACCAAGAAGCTCAAGCCTGATGAGGTGCGCGGCGGGACCTTCACCGTGTCCAACCACGGCGTGTTTGGCCCCGAGTTTGGCATCCCCGTGATCAACCAACCTCAGGTCGGCATCGTGGCCACTGGCGCGATCAAGAAGCGCGTCGTGGTCGATCAGAAGACCGACGCCATCCTCGTGCGCCCGACCTCGATCTTCTGCATGTCCTTCGATCACCGCGTGATCGATGGCGCCACCGCAGACAAGTTCCTCAAGCGCGTCCGCGAGATCCTCGAGAACTGGACCGTCTGATACAGAGCAAACGCTCGACTTCAAAGGCACCGCGTCGCTCTGGCGCGGTGCCTTTTGTCTTTCTTGCGGTGTGGTGTGTGACCGAGAAGGGGGCGCGGGGTTTTGCCTGTCGACCCGGGGAAGTTTCCGAGAGGTAACCCGGACAAACCCGCGCCCCCATCTCGGTCAGCGGCGCCCAGGGGTAAA
>JAYZVO010000061.1:0-7016 GCA_036155555.1 Myxococcota bacterium | reverse complement strand
GCCAGGCTCCGGCCCGCGTCGCGGGCGCGTGGGCGCGCGTCGGCAAGCTCGCTTGCAGCTCGAGCAGCTGCGCGCCTCCCGTGTCGAGGCGAACCTCCAAACCGAGATCGATCGGGAGTGGATATCCTCGTAAGCTCGCGCGCTCGACCTCATGCGTGCTCTCGGATGCTGCGCGTTGATCTTGTTGGGGGCCAGGGCTCGTGCTCGGGCCCTTGCTCGGCACGTAGCGTTCGGGGGTGACGAGCGGGAAGCGGTAGGATGCCGACGCGCCTTCGAGCACGAGGGGAGCGCTCATCTTCATGCATACTTTTGCGACCTCGCCAGCGGGGAGGTTGCCCACGCTGAGGCGAAAGATGTCCGGGACAACCTCCTCTGCGAGCGCTGCGCGATGACCCGCTGCGACTGCTTCGTGGTATTCCTGGACCGCCTGGTCGTGCTCTTTCAGGTCGGCAACCACTACGTGACCGCCAAGCTCGACCTCGAAGTGAGAGAGCGCGGCGTGAGGTGGAAGCGGGAAGATGTATGTGATCTCGAGAGGACGCGCGGACCCGTTGAAGAACTCCTGGCGAAGCGTCGTGAGCGAGGTGCTCGCGCTGATGCGCACGTCGACGTGCATGGCGCGCAGCGGCAGCGCACCCTCGGTCGTCATCAATGCGCCGAATCCATTTTCTTCGAGGGGGGATCTGGCGAGGTCTTCTGCAAATAGTTCCAGGATCTCGGTCACGGCGTCTCCCCCTCATGGTGTCGTTCAAGGTCTCGGTCCGGCGTCATCTTTGGCGCATCGCGCCAGGGTTGCCTCTCAGCGCGCAACCTCAACGCGTGATTTGTATCCAGCCTTCTTCCAACAAGTCGAGCACGATTTGTTGGAGCTCGAGGTCTGGAAGAGGTCCATGATCGAGGACCTCGCCGACAGCGCGAGGACGCTCCAGGATGAACGCGTACACTTCCCGGTGTGCTTTGCTCGGTGGGGTCACATCACTACTGTCGCCAGAGTATGATGCACGCGAGAGCGTCGCGGCGCGATCGAAAGCGATCTCGGGACCGCCCGCGCGCAAGGACGCCATCGCGTCGGTGTGCTCTAGCCAGCTACAGAGCAGGTTCTCCAGGGGAACCGCCCACATGTCATGGGTGTTGGCTGCGTTTACCAGCATCGCTTCAGGGACGTTCTCGCTCCCTTCTCGTAAGAAGATGAACTGCCCCCGCGTCTTGCCGAGCAAGCGATGGAGCGCCTTGCGCGCGGGCATCTCCGGCATGTCGTCGAGCATCGCCAGGCAGATCCTCCCTTGTCGAATCCCGATCCTGCCTCCCTCCAACTCGAGCACCCCGGAGCGCCTGCCAGCCGAGAGTAATTGGAGAAAGTCTGGGAGGGGGACCTCTTCGAGCAACCCCGAGAGTTGCCCGGTGAACAGATGGTAGTCGTTGGTGCTCGACCCTCTCGTTGGCACCACCGCTTCCACTTCGGCCGCGTCGTCCTCGAGGATCATGATGTTTGCTCCGACGAGGACGCGTTGATTGGCTGTGAGTGGTGCTCGGGTGATGCGCTCGCCATCGATATAGACGCCGCTTTGCGAGGAGAGGTCTTCGATAAAGACCTCTCCTCGCTGGCAGGTGATGCGCGCATGTCGCGCCGAGATGTGCTCTCCCTGGATTACCAGGTCCGCGTCCTGTGCGCTGCCGAGCAGGTAGCTCCTATCCTGCGCGAGCGGAAACTCTGCGCCCTGATAGATTCCCGAGATAAACCTGAGGAGCCACGCCATCGGAGAGCATCTCCTGTTGTTGGAGGGGACGTTTTGGGTGAGTGGTTTACGATGTCTTTGCTTCGACCCATCCGTTGGCGATCAGGTAGACGAGGATTTGCATGGTCTTTGCTTCAGGATAGCGGCTCCCGAGGAGCGCTTCGAGGACGGTTCGATCGCCTCCCCGCACGAGCGTGAAGATCGCGTGGTACTCAGGAGGGAGCGTGTTCGCTGGAGCAGGGAGTGGCGCGGTGGCGATGAGTTTTGTGTTCAGGGATGGCGCGCCATCTTGCTCGCTCAGGTCATCGAGCTCGTAGTGGTATTGGAACCCCTCGAGGAGCAGCGAGTCGAGGGATGCGTGCAGCACCTTGTCTCGGGGATAGTCGCGAGGAGGCTCGAACGAGAAGTTGCCGCGCATCCAGGAGATGAGGTGGAAGATCGTCTTCTTGGCGGGGATCTCTGTGCGCTCGTCGATACACGCGAAGACGACGCGACCCTGGTCGATGTGGATCTCTCCCTTGCCTTTCTCTTTCCCGAGGATGACGAGGGTGCCCGACTTCTTGCTCGCTGCGAAGAGTTGGAGCAGCTGCGGGAGGGCGATCTCCTCGAGCGCGCCAGACATGGAGCGGGTGACCGCGGGCCTGGTTCGAGGCGCCGCGTCGTGCTGATTGTCCAGGACGAGCGCCGCGTGTCGCGGCGCGGAGCTTGGCGTCGAGGCGCTCTCCATATCGTGGTTCGGGACCTCTTCGAGCTTGAGGAGGTTTGTCCCGATGAGGATATGATCCCCGACCTCGAGCTCCGCATCCGAGATCCTCTCGCCGTTGACGAACGTGCCATAGAGCGAGCCGAGATCGGTGATCGTCGGGTTGTCATCCATGTAGGTAATGATCGCGTGGTGAGCCGAGAGGGAATCACCGACGAGCACGATATCCGTGTCCGATGCGCTCCCGATGAGGAGCTTGCGGCCTGGCTTTAGAACGCACTGGCCACCTTTGTATTTGCCCGAGATGAAGCGGAACGTGCAGTTGCCATGGCCCGTCGCGGGGAGCGTCCGGCGCGCGTTCGGGTTTGTCTTTCTGGCGCGGTGACGCGTCGACTCGAGCGCATGGTGCAAGGTGAAGATGCTGGGGACGTTGTAATGCTTGGAGCAGGCGATGATGGCGTTGTGTGTGTGGACGCTGCGTGCGCGCGCCCACTCTTCTTCCAGATCGCGCAACCTCTCCTGTGCCCAGATCGGGCCGAGCGCGGGGTGGTATCCTACCCTCAACGCGACCGTTCGCGACCACGTGCTCCCATCTGTCTTGGTTCCTGTGACCTTGATGGATGCGTCGGGTTCCGTGTCCCCTTCGAATCGGCTGTGGATGATGAGCGGGTTTCCGCTCGAGAGCTTTTGTGCTCGCGCGGGCGCTGCCTCGTCCTCGTGGAGTGTGATCCCTGTCGCCTGGATCTTCACGTTTGAGAGCACAGGAGGGTTGATCAGGTCTCCCAGCTTCTCCAGCGCGAGGGAGAGCTCTTCGAGGGAGTCCGCCTGTTCGTAGGTGCCGCTCCCTTCCAGCGCGAGCCTGGCCATAAACCTCTCGCTCACCTGTGTCCCGATGCCCAGCAGAAACAACCGGAGCCCCTTGACGTGAGGCGCGAGCTGCTCGAGGAGCTCGTCCTCCTCCCAGGGGCGCCCATCCGTGATAAGGACGAGCCACGCGTCACGATCTCCCTGGCGGTGCCTCGTGAGCAGCTCGAGCGCTTGCGTCAGGGGAGGCTCCATCTCGGTGCCGCCTCGAGGGAAGAGCTCCTCGATGGCGCGCACGGCCTTGCCGCGTTGGAACGGGAGCGCGGTCTCCAGCCGGTTCGTGCCAGGGATCGCGTGCGTGCGTTCGTCGAAGGCGAGCAGGTGAAAGCGATCGCTTGGCGTGAGCTGATCGACGAGGGTCATCAGCGCGTGCTGTACCTGCAGGAACTTCCAGCCGCTCATGCTGCCGGACCGATCGACCACGAAGGCGATATCCCGTGGCCGCGTGGTCGCGGTGAGGTTCGCGCTGGGGACGATGGAGACCTGCACGTGGCCTGGTTGATCTGCGATAGGAGGCGACGCGAGCGCCAGGAGCGTGTGCTCTTGTTTTGCGAGCTTCCATTGCAGGATGAAGTCGCGGCCGATGATATGCTCGGGCTCCATCCGTAAATAGGCGTGCTCCTCCGAGGTTTCGATGATCCGCGTCGGGAGGCTCGCGCAGATGTCGAGGATGGGAGGGCCTCCTGTCGCGAGCGCGATCTCGAAATCGATCGCGATCGGGTTCGGGTAATCGAGCAACCTCACCAGGTGCGCGCGGCTCCCCTCCTGTGCGGGGGGAGGGGTGTGTTTGGGCTTGTGCTGAGGCGCGACCACGAAGGGGAAGCGATAGGTCAGTGTCGAACGATCAGACTCCAGCACCGTCGCGTACTTCAGCCTGATGCGAGCGCGCTCACCCACGCCGATGCTTCCAGCTTCGAGCGTGAACGTGCCCGCCACGCGATCCTCGTGGCTGTGGTCGAGCGTGTGCTCTCCCTCCTCGTAGCCGTGCGCGCCGCGCTCCTCGATGTCGGTGACAATGACGCGATCGCCGATGCGAATCTCGCACTGGTGTACGACCGCTCGTGGAGGGAGCGGGAAGATGAACGTGAAGTCCTCCGCTGTCTCCAGCGAGTTGATGTACTCTTGTTGCAGATCGGTGTGCGCCGTACATCCGCTAATGCGAACGTCGATCTTCATCGAGAGGATGTGTAGGTGTGCGCTCTCGGATGATAGCGTGCCAAAACCTTGCTCATTGCAATCCACACATAATGGGATGCCGGAGAGGTGGTTGAGGTACTCGGCCATGAAGATCCCCTGGTTGTAGTCTAGAGATACATTAGGGGTAGGGAGCGTGTGTTTGTCAACAGGAGTGGCGCCCTCGTGCGTCGATCATCGCCTCGTTGTATCGCGCTCGGTGGTCGAAAGATCACCACCTTCGATGGGTGTGTGTGGTTCAGGTCGCGTCGCGGCGGTGCGAGGTGCGCCACTTGCCAGGGGGCATCTGGTGGTGGCGTCGGAAGGTGCGGTGAAAGTGCGAGGCGCTCTGGAATCCGACGCGCGCGGCGACCGCCTCGATCGTCTCGTCGGTGTTGGTCAAGAGTTGGCGCGCCTGCGCCATCCTCGCGTGCGTGATCCAGTCGACGACGGTCTTCCCCGTTTGTTCCTTCATCACCGCCGCGACGTGCGCTGGCGCTCTGGAGACGGCGTCGGCGACCTCTTGTAGTGAGATCCCCTCGAGCGCGTGCGCCTCGATGTAAGAGAGCGCCCTGGCGACGAGCGTGGCGCCAGCGGTTTCTGGGAGCACATGCGCAGAGGGGGACGCCGCCGTGATCGAAGCGGTCAGGATGCTCATCCACCCCTCCACGACAAGCGAGCTATGCGGATCGGGGATGGTGCTGCCGAGGTCAGCGTGGAATTCCTCGAGGCAGAACTCCAGCCTTGGCATCTGCTCTTCGGGGATGGTGCGCACCGCCGATGCGCCCTGGCGCACGCTCTCGAACACTCGCGCGAGCTCCTCTCCCCATCGCCTCCCTTCCAGGCACGAGGTGCAGGTGGCGAGCATCCAACACGCCGAGTTCGATTCTCCCATGCGATAATGCGGCATTCCCTCGGGGACGATCAGAAGATCACCGCGCACGAGGTTGTAGACAGCGCCCATCCACATCTGCATCTCTCCTCCCGTGAAGAGCGCGAGGATGCCGTGATCATGAACCACCGTGGAGTCGTGCGCGGCGCGGCGAGGGTGTTGCTCCTTCGAGCACCTCGAGGATGGCGCGCCGCCCGAGCGCCGCAGCGCGATCGGGCGGTGATGCGTGGAGAGCATGGTCTCGAGCTTCGGTTTGTTCGACATGGGTCCCCTCTGCCGTTGGCGACCTGAATATAGAGCATCGGTCAGCTCCGTTGGTATATTGACAAGGATAAGCGCATCGCCCCGGATCGTCGATCTCGTCTGTGCTCCTTGCCTCTCTCTCCTTGTCTTGAACTGGCGCCGAGTGATGGTTCCTCTGCTCGCCACTTGTTGCTGCGTGGTGCAGAGGTTTGCCAGATTTCATCGTGGCAGGAGAGGGGCGGGGAGTGCCTTATATTCAGGTCGTGTCATGGCGAGGTTGGAATGCGGCGGCGCTCGGATGTTTTGGAGCTAAAGTGGCGATGGCGAACGTGTCGATGGTGGCCTCGGGATCGTTGCATGTTCACCTCGCCGTCCAGAATCCGGCATTTACAGGGGGTCTGGTGCTGAATATAAAGGGAGACGAAACGTCCATTGCTTTTGAGTCGGGTGCCCCCATATCGGGGCGCGGGGGTGTGCTCATGGAGACAGGTTGGCTCGAGACGCTCAAGGAGCGCTTGGGAGGCAAGTGGGATGGACACGAGTCCGAATGTCACGGGCTCGTGCAACTCTACGGAGTTCCTCTCAAGATCGAGATCTTGCAGGTCGACGAACAGTACACCTGCACCATCTTTCGCGGCGGCGCCGCGGTGTGTGATGTCAGCGATCCTGACCCTCGCCGCGCGGTCGCCACAGCGCTCAAGAAGGTGCGAGACGTGCTCTGAAGCTGGTCACGTGGACCCCTTGAATGCGGTCCACGTCAGGTTTGGTGCGCCCTTGAATGAATTGCCAAACGGTTCATGGATTTCCCATCGAGCTTGTCTGGTGCTTTTTTGTGGAGTGGTTCGTGAAAGGATTCAAGCTCTCTGTTTGCCTCGGCCTGTTGGCGCTCTCGATGTTGTTCGCGACGAGCGCGATTGGCGATGGCCTCCCCAAGCTCATCAAGGCTGGGGACTACAAGTGCAAGGTCTCGGACGAGTACAAGTTGCGTGAGTGCAAGGTCGTCGAGGAAGGAGATCAGCAGTTCCTCGTGGTCGATACCGGGAAGCACTTGCTCTTGCTCAAGGGGCCGATTTACCCGGCCGACCATATGGGCAAGGTCAAGCGTGTGCATATCGAGGCGAGCCTGCTCGAGGACAAGCCCTACATTTGCACGACGCGATCTGCGGCGGCCAATGAGGAGTGCAAGTCTCAGAAGGTCATGATCACGCTCGACAAGAAGGGATCGAGCTGGGTGGGTGGCTTCGTGATCAAGCATTACTGGGATAAGTGGGCTGGTCAGGGCGAGGCGCGCAAGGTCGTCGGTCACGAGATCACGGCCGAGAGGATCAGCTTCACGCTCAAGCTCTGAGCGAAGATACATATTCGCCATCGACGGCAAGCCAAAAGGAAGGGGCGGCCCGAGTGA
>JAYZVO010000060.1:0-27369 GCA_036155555.1 Myxococcota bacterium | reverse complement strand
ATAGTGTGGGGCCCGGTATGGGCCCCGGGTGGTTAAACCCCCATAAAACGTGGGTAATTGGGGGGGGCCCCTCTCTTTTGCGGGCCACCGTCGGTGGAGCACGAAGAACAGGGCGCAGGGTTCAGGGTTGCTCGACGCAGACAAAGAGCGCCAGACCACACTGGAGACCGCCGCCATCGAGGAACGCGCCGCCATAGGACGCCGTCCATCCAACGCGCATCTCCCCCGTATCACTGCTCCATCCGTTGCAATCGTCGTCCTCGAAGTGACACCAATTCTTGTCGAGCGCCGTGGCGAAGTTGGTCGCGCCGCCCACCGTGGCGTTCCCCATCGGATATCCCTGATCATCGAAGATGCCGAGGTCATTTGTCGTGAACAGCGCCTCGCCATCGACGGTGACATAGCTCGTGTTGGGCGCGAGCACCCAGGCGTTGTTGGCGGTCGGTGTATCATCGCATCCGGGCGCGTCGGGGATGCGACCTGGCGCACCGACGAGCGCCTTGAACGTCCCCGAGCCTGCGGGACGCGCCTCGTCCGCATTACACGCCTCGTCCAGACCATCTAGCCCGACGTCCGTGGCGTATGACATGCTCGACAGAAACACCACGAGCGAGCCATTGGTCGAGTTATTCTCACCGCCCATATCCTCGGTCGGCGTGGTGTTCGTGTTGTTCTCACCATCCTCTCCGCCACATGCCGAAAGAAAAAGACAACAGCACGCGACCGCCGCGCTCGTGAGGAAACCCAGTGCACGCTCATTCTTCATCGAAACCCTCTTCTACAAACCAAGAACGCAGGCAAGCCACGATGCACACCATCACAAAGCCCCCACGAAGACGTTTAAATCACCGTACTTCTATCACCCCGGCAACATCCGTAAAAGCATCTCGAGCAAACGCGCGACTATCGTGATCGTATAAGCACATCACGAAGCCTACGAAGCGCGTTCACAAGCGCCGCTGGCGGTGGCAAGATGCCGAGCATATCCCATCTCTCACCGAAGGCTGCCTCGATGTCGACAGAACAAGCCAACGAAGCTCGCAAGATCACGCTCGCCGGGAACAAGTTCATCGCCGCAGGTCGGCTACCCGGCTACACGAAGAGCACAGCGAGCACCTACCTTCTGGAGCAAGGAGGTTCTCTCACATGGGCTCTTGGCAAGGATGACACCGACACCATCGCGTTGGTCGGGATGAATCCGTCGAGCAAGTTGATGGACAAGATCCTCGCGCGCGGGCTGACCGTGGTCGAAGGAGACGCGCTGGTGACGTTGCTCTCGGAAGGAGAGGTCACGCTCGAGAAAGAAGAGGGAGAATCACTCGACGCGCTCATTGGCAAGGCGCGATCGCTGCTTGGCGAGACCCCTTCTTCTCAGGCATGGGCCGACATCACAGCGCTCGTCGATCGTTGCTCGGACGAGCACCTCGATGACTTCATCGCCTACCTCGAGCCGCAAATTTCCAGGTGGTCAGTCGGCGCTCGCGGCAACCAGGTAGACCAGTATTTTTCCGGCAAGGATGGAGAATTACGCGTCGCGCCAAAGACCTGGCTGGCAGCAATTCTTGCAGGGGACAGGAGCCCGAAATACAGGCTCGTCCATGGCATAAATCTGGGCGCTGTTTCGCTCAAGGACGCCATCGCGACAAAGCTCTTTCAAACCGATCAGCTCCCGAACTGGCGGGCCTTCGACATCGGAAGATCTCACTCCTCGAGCAGACGCGGCAAGGCATTCTTCCAGGCGATGCAGGAAGCTAAAAACCTCGAGAAGCTCGAATCACTCACGGTTCGCGGCCTCGAAGGCTTCGCTGATGAGCTCGGCAAAGTGGGGACGATGCCTGCGTTGAAAGCGCTCGTGGTGGAGAATGCGCCCGGAGAGGTCTTCAAAAGCGCCTGGGCATGCAACCTCGAAACCCTGCACCTGGATATGCGCGATCTGCCTGACTTTTTGGGCTCCGCCTCGAACTACACCGCGCTGCGCGAGCTCCGGCTCACGATCTCCTCTCACTACTACAACAAGCTCGACCCGGCGGTGTGCTTTGCCGCGCACAAGGTTTGGGGGCAACTCGAGACGGTGCTTTTGCTCCAGGGCGAGGCCCACGCCATGCGCGCGCTTTGCCAACGGCTTGGAGAAGCGGGCGGCGTCAAGACACTCGACCTGAGCGCGTGTCTTCTGGACATCAGCGGCGGCCCTGGCGCTGAATTGCTCGACGAGCTGTTGGTGCAGACGAACATGGCGGAATCACTCGAGCGCGTCATCATCTCCGAGAGGTTCGACGCGACCACCGTGACAAGGCTCGAGGAGCTTGGATTGGAGGTCTTTGGACCAGATGGCACCCCATATGAAGCCTCGCAGCAGAGCGGCGAGGCGCAGTGGAGCCCTCACGCGCTCGCCGCAGGAGAAGAGGAGCGGCGTGCGCGAGGATTGCTCGATGTGACCGACGCATTGCTGTACGAAGAGCCTGGCTGGGAGGCGTGGGAGGTTGTGGTTGGCGTCGCCGATGGTTTGCGCGAGCAGCTCCCGCCAGATGAATTCGACGAGGCGATGCAATCACTGGCCGCCGCGCTCGAGCCATGGCCAGTGACATTCCGAAGGTTGCCGCTGACCTGGTCTGGATTGCTCGATATCCCTGCGTTCGATACGCGGTTGTTGTTGGTCAAGACGCTCGACCTCGACAGGCTCGCCATCGATGATCAGGCGCGCGCCAAGGTCAACATGCTCCAACACATCGCGCAAAGCCCACACATCGGCATCTTCGAGCACCTCACGCTCAACTCACGCAGCGCGCAAAAGGGAATCCTCGACGCTTACGATCAGCTCATCGACGCGATGAAGCCCGCGCAGGTCGCGCTCGGCAGCTATTATAAAGGGAAGGACAAGGAGAAGGTCGCGACCTTCTTGAAAGGCAAAGGGATCGAGGTATTCCAACCTCGCTGGGACTACTCGCAGCCCATCAAAGCCGAGTCACTCGCTGATGAGATGGCACAGCGCGCGCACCTGAACATCAGGCTCATGACCTCCGAGGAGCTGCTCACGCTGGTAAGCGTCCAGGATCTGGATCACGTCGTCTCGCTCAAGCTCTCGGTCGGTCAATACTCCAACCCCTCCGAGATCCCGTTCGAGATCCCGGAAGACCTCGCAGATCATGTGGTCGCTGCATCCTGGAAGCGATTGCGACGCCTGGAGGTCGAAATCAATGGGATGCCGAGCGACCATGCGCTGGAGCCCTTCGCGCGCGTCGCAGATGCGTTCGCGGCCTGGCTCTCCAACGCGCGCCCCGTGGTCGTCAGGCCAGCGCTCAACCCCACCGCAGCGGATGTGGTGTTCTCGCACAAGATCGTGGAGGCAGGGGTTTATGGCCGCGCCTATGGAGGTTCCCTCGATGTTCACCTCGTCGAAGCGCCCGAGCGTTGGCAGGAGTTACTGGGGAACGAAAACCTGCGCGCGAGCATGGTCGAGTTTAACCGCTCTGGTTGGATGAGGTCGCACTTTCAAGGCGGCGAGTATATCGACAGCCTCTCGACACTCGCCGAGGCGATGCATCCAAACTTGAGGGCCAACCTCAAGGTGCTCAAGGGGCCTATGGGGTCGGATGATCTGGAGCAGCTCGAGGAGACGATGCAACTCTTCCCCCAACTCGCTCTCCTTTGCTCTTTTATCAACTTCTTTCCCGAGGGGCGCGGCACACTTCTCGATGCGTTCGCCAGCTCACCGAGCACGCGAAAACTCTCCGCGTTCCTCCCGGTCATTGGCTCGGGCTATGGGCGAGATAACGCGCGCAAGCCGCTGGATAAGAAAGAGCAGGCGCGCTTGCAAAAGGGAGATGGGCTCATCCCCGAACGCTTTATGGTGGTGTCGAACTCCATCCTCTCGAACTACCTCTGAGGTTTGCTGGCGAGGACCGCTGCCAGGTCTTCTCGCTTGCCTTTGGCCATCTTCGTGTTAAAATAACACAATGACAATTCGAGGAGGAAGTCGATGAACAAGTCACGAGCACAGGGTTCGATTTTGGGTTTGGCGATCGGGGATGCGTTGGGGCACCCGACAGAGTTCCGCTCGCGGGCAAAGATCCTCGCGGCGTTTGGGCCAGACGGCGTGACGGACTTCGTGCGGTTGCACGATCCTCGCTGGTCGCCAACACCGATTATCCTCGGGACCTCGCACCCAGCGGGCACGTACACAGACGATACACAGATGTCGATCGCCGTGGCGCGCGGGCTGCTCGAGACAGTGGGAGCATCACTCGACGAGCAAATGAAAGCGATCGCGCGCCACTTTATCACCT
The DNA here is from genome assembly GCA_036155555.1 of Myxococcota bacterium. GTDB lineage: Bacteria > Myxococcota_A > Bradymonadia > Bradymonadales > Bradymonadaceae > JAYZVO01. The sequence goes on along the minus strand of JAYZVO010000060.1, from coordinate 23,086 downwards.
GGGCGGACTCGCCCGAGAACAACCGCGCGCCTGGCGAGACGTGCATGCGCGGGTGCGCGAATCTGGCCAGTGGGATGCACTGGAGAGATGCGGGAGTGGCCAGGTCGAAGGGGTGCGGCTCGGTCATGCGCGTGGCGCCGATCGGCGTCTTGTACCATGGCGATCGCGACACCTTGCTCGAGGTCGCGCGCGCATCGAGCGTGATGACGCACGGCCATGACGCGGCAATCGAGGCATCTGCCGCAGGCGCATTGATGGTCGCCATGGCGGCAGATGGCGCGGAGCCCGAGGAGATCTACGAGGCGATCATGGACGAGTGCGCGCCACGGTCAGCAGAGTTCTCGGCGTGCATGCAGAAGGTGCCAGGTTTGCTCGATGCGCCGCCGGAGCTGGCGCTCTCGAGCGCAGGGTTGGGAGAATCATGGGTAGGAGATGAAGCGCTCGCATCGGCGCTCTACTGCTTCTGGCGCCACAAGGACGATTACGTCGCGGGAGTTTTGGAGGCGATCAACACCGACGGAGACTCTGATTCTATCGGATGTATCGCGGGCAGCGCGCTCGGCGCGCGACTCGGGTTGGAGAGCATCCCGCAGAAGTGGCGAGACGAGGTCGAGGACGCGGCGATGTTGCATGCCCTGGGCAAAGACCTCTTTGAAGCGAGCGTGTAAACGAGAATCACCGAGCAAGGAAAAGGCGCCCAGGGCAGACTGCCCAGGGCGCCTTTTCCTTGCTCTATGTGAGTTATCAGCTCACGCGTAGTACCTGCGCTCTTCGACGAAGTTGCCTTCGGCGTCGAAGTAGAAGGTCACGCCGCCATCGCCGTTGCCGTAAGAGAGCGAGTAGGAGACGGCGAAGCCGACCACGTTGCCGCCATCATCGACGAGCTTGTAAGCATGTGCGCGCTCGACCCAGTACTCGTCGGGGTACTCCTCGGCGAGCTCGTCTTCGATGTAGGATGCTTGCTCCTCGGCGCCGATCTGGGCGGTGTTGGGGAGCTCGTCGAAGTCGACCTCGGTGAAGTGGTCATCGTTGCCATAGTCAGGCCACGCATCCCCCTCGTCGATGATCGCGTCGAGGACGGCGGTATCGGGGCCGCTGACGAGCTCGATAAACTCGCCGCGCCAGGACATCTTGAGCGAGGTCGAGGTGATGTGACGCACGAGGCGCGTGCGAACCTCGGCGCTCTCCTGGGTGCGGATGGTCACGTCCATGGCCACCAACGTGGGCTCCCCTTTGTAGATGAGATCCATGTTCGTATAGAACGCGGTCACTTCGAACTCTTGCCCGGTGCAATCTGAAGAGAGCGAGCGCAAGGTCGTCGTGGTGCCATCGAGGGTCGCGTCGCAAAGCATACGGCGCAGCGTGCTCGAGCGGAGAGACTCGCTGACCTCTTCCTTGCGGATCGCGCCATCGAGTTCATCGGACTTGCCGTCGACGGAGACCTCTTCAGGCTGAGTCGGGGTCGAGTACGTGACCCCCTCCTCGCCAGAGGTTTGGCACCCAACGAGCGCCACCAACGCCAACATACAAAGGATCGCTTGCTTACCGGACTTCATCGCTGCACCTCTTAAAATCCATTTATTTTCGCGACTCTCGCAGAACGTTGACCTTCCTAACACAAAGTCACGCGCGGGTGTATATGACAATTGTGAAAACAAACAACTCCAGCAGGTTACGTGGATTCGTTGACCAAAGAAAAGGCCCCATGGCTTGACGCCACGGGGCCTTTCTTTCGACTCGTGCAGTGCGATGAGTCAGGAGAACATCGAACAGCTCATGCGAGGTCGAAGCGGTCGAGATCCATGACCTTGCTCCACGCCTTGACGAAGTCTTGCACGAAGTGCTCGGCGCCGTCGGCGCTGGCGTAGACCTCGGCGAGCGCGCGAAGTTGCGAGTTCGATCCGAACACGAGGTCTGCGCGCGAGCCCTTCCACTTGACCTCGCCGGTGTTGATGTCGCGCCCCTCGAAGGTGCGCTGGTCATCCGAGGTGGCCTTCCAGATGGTGTGGTAATCGAGGAGGTTGACGAAGAAGTCGTTGGTCAACGTGCCGACCTTGTCGGTGAAGACGCCGAGGTCGGAGCCGTTGGCGTTGGCGCCGAGGACACGCAACCCGCCGACGAGCACGGTCATCTCGGGCGCGGACAGCGTCAGCAAGTGCGCGCGGTCGACCAGGCGCTCTTCGACCGAGCGCCAGTCGAGGTCGCCCTCGTAGTTGCGGAAGCCATCGACCTGAGGCTCGAGGACGGCGAACGAATCGACGTCCGTCATCTCTTTCGAGGCGTCCGTGCGGCCAGGAGTAAATGGCACGGTCACATCAAAGCCAGCCTGACGCGCGGCCTCTTCGATGGCTGCGACACCGCCGAGCACGATCAGGTCCGCGATGGAGACCCTGGTGTTGTCGGACTGCGCGCTGTTGAAGTCCTGTTGGATCTTCTCGAGCGCCGAGAGGACCTTGGCGAGCTGCGTGGGATTGTTGACGGTCCAATCTTTTTGAGGCGCGAGGCGAATGCGCGCGCCGTTGGCGCCGCCGCGCTTGTCCGTGCCACGGAAGGTCGACGCGGAAGCCCACGCCACCGAGACAAGCTCGGAGACCGAGAGGCCAGCGCCGAGGATGGTTCCCTTGAGATCGGCGACCTGTTGCGCGTTGATCGTGTCGTAATCTGCCGCAGGGATCGGGTCTTGCCAGATCAGCTCCTCGCTGGGAACGAGGCTGCCGAGGTAGCGCGAAGGTGGGCCCATGTCACGGTGCGTGAGCTTGAACCATGCCCTGGCGAAGGCATCGGCGAACTGATCGGGGTTCTCGTGGAAGCGCTTCGAGATCTTGGCGTACTCGGGGTCGAGCCTGAGCGAGAGGTCGGTGGTGAACATCATCGGCGCGTGCTTCTTGCTCGCGTCGTGGGCGTCGGGGACAGTGTCCGCGCCAGCGCCATCTTTTGGCGTCCATTGCCACGCGCCAGCGGGGCTCTTGGTCAGCTCCCACTCGTAGCCAAAGAGGTTGTCGAAGTAGCCGTTGTCCCACTGCGCGGGAGCGGAAGTCCAGGCACCCTCGAGGCCCGAGGTGATGGTGTCTGCGCCCTTGCCGCTACCAAAGGTGTTGCTCCAGCCAAGGCCCATCTCGGCCATATCGGCAGCTTCGGGCTCGGCGCCGACATGCGATGCCTCCGCTGCGCCGTGCGCCTTACCGAAGGTGTGACCACCAGCGATCAACGCGACGGTCTCCTCGTCGTTCATCGCCATGCGGCCGAAGGTGTCGCGGATATCGCGCGCTGCTTTGAGAGGATCGGGCTCGGCGTTGGGGCCTTCGGGGTTGACGTAGATCAAGCCCATCTGCACGGCGGCCAGAGGATTCTCCAAGTCACGCTCGCCGGAGTAGCGCTTGTCATCGAGCCACTCGCTCTCCGATCCCCAGTAGACATCGCCCTCGGGCTCCCAGACATCCTCGCGACCACCGGCGAAACCAAACGTCTCGAAGCCCATCGTCTCGAGCGCGACGTTTCCGGTGAGCACCATCAGGTCAGCCCAGGAGATCTGGCGACCATACTTTTGCTTGATGGGCCAGAGGAGGCGGCGAGCCTTGTCGAGGTTGACGTTGTCTGGCCAGCTGTTGAGGGGAGCGAAGCGGAGCGTGCCCGAGCCCGAGCCGCCGCGGCCATCCTGAACGCGGTAGGTCCCGGCGCTGTGCCACGCCATGCGGATGAAGAAGGGACCATAGTGGCCATAGTCTGCGGGCCACCACTCTTGCGAGTCGGTCATGAGTTCGGCGAGATCTTGCTTCACTGCCTCGATGTCGAGCTTGGCGAACTCCGCGGCGTAGTCGAAGTCCTCGCTCATCGGGCTCGTGGCGGGCGTGTTCTGATGGAGGATCTGGAGGTTCAACCTGTTTGGCCACCAATCTCGGTTGGAGACGTGTTGCTTGGCCTTACCGGAAAACGGACACTTGCTCTCTTCTGACATACACTCACCTGTGAACGATGGGGTTTCTTTTCTCGAACGTAGGAAGTCAGGATGGGAGACTCGAAACCCTTGAAAAACAAGAACCTCGAAGCGCCAACCCATCCCGAAGCAGCCTCGCGGATCAAGAACATGCTACAGGCAACCCATAGTTTCAAATTGTAATTTGTCATCACAACCATAACCCGAGACTATACAAAAAGAACGCGCGGTATCCCCGAGCGTTCTCTTGCTTTTCTTGCTCTCAGGAGTGAGTGCGACGTTCAGCGACCGTAGGCGATGCACACCATCGGCTCGATATCGAAGACGCTCTTCGATTCGGTCGGTTTGAAGGTCGCCCTCCAGGCCCCGGTGCCATCACGCTCGACCTCGATCTTTACATCACTGGCGGCGATGCCGAGCGCCTTCCCGGAGTCATCCCCTACCCCCGATGCCGTATGCTCGAGGATCTGGCCGGGGAGTGAGAAGCCGAGGCTTTCGGCAGTGGTAGAGTAGCTGATGTTCCAACGCCCCGCATCCTCCCGGTCACGCTCGATGCGCATGGTGTCAAACACCCCCATGTACTCAGGGAACCGCTCGAGCAGATCCCCTCGACAGTTCAACGCCCCGAGCTCCCCGGCGACGCGCGGCGCGTCTTTCTGCCGGGTCATCTCTCCGGCGCGCGCCGTGAAATCCTCCAGCGTCTCCACCATGCCGTACGTTCCACACGCGATCACGATCACCATCGACATCGTCAAACTGTTCATTGCCTTGCTCCTTCTGCGCTCTCGTGAGGTTTTATGACGCGGCTTCTTCCGCGGCTTGCAGGTTTAAACGAAGGCAGCTTTGAAAAGTTTGCAGCTATGTTCCTTATTGTTTTGTATCGATTTGAATTACAAAATCACTCGAACTCGGGCGCGAGCGTGAGCGAGAAGGGATCGAGCTCACCACCAAAGGCAAACGCGAGCGCCTGGCCATTGAGCATGAAGTCACCGTATGGCGTATGGATAATGTCGGTGTGCCCGGACTCGATGTCCATGGAATCACTGCGCGCGCTCTTCCACTCGGGAGAGTCAGGCGTCACGCGGGTGAGCTCGCTGCTAAACATCACCAGCACGTCATCACCGCTCACCGTCATCCCGTCCGCGCCAGCCAACACGGGGAAGTGGTCGAAGAAATCACCGTCGAGATCCACGCGGGTCACGCTCCCATCTTCGAGGTCCACGCGGAGCAGCTTCGGTCGGTAATAAACGATCGCCAGCAACGCAGATTGATCCGGCAACACGACCACCGCGTTTTGCCCGACCACGCCCCCCTCGAGCAACGGATCGCTGGCAAAGATCGAGACCTCGTCATCCAGGCTGATCTGGTAAACGTTCGGGTGCGAGCGATCCACGACATAGGCGGTTCCATCTGCGCCGACGGCGACATCTGCACAGGTCGCCTCCTCGAACGTCTCGCTCAGATCGAACAACGCAAGCAGCTCGCCGCTCTCCAGGTCGTGCTCGAGGATGTAGCCGAGGTTGTCCGTCTCGGCGCCGTCCACATCACGAAGATCAGACATCGAGCAGGTCCAGAGCACGCGGCGCTCGAGATCCACATCCAACCCGAGCGTCCACCACTTGCCCGGACGCTCTTCGACATAGAATGGCGAGACCTCGCCGGTGCCCGCGTCGATCTTCCAGACGCCCCCATCGACGAGCGAGCCGACGTAGAAGGCGTGCGCGTAGGCATCGTAAATCCCGCTCTCGGGATGCTCCACAGCGAGCGGATAGTGATCGAGGAAGGTGTCCTCTGGCGCCTCGATTCCAGGGATATCCCCCTTTCCTCCAGGGCCGCTCGCGTCGTTTGAAGAGGGTTGTTGTTCGTCAGCAGAGGTGACCTCTTCGCCGCAGCCGAGCGCGAGAAGAGCGAGAGAACAGGAAGCAAACATCACGAGCAGTCGAGGCATCATTCTGGTGGTCCGGTGCGAAAGTGAAACGGTTCGAGCGACAAGATGCGCGGACCCTAACCAGAAACCAGGCGCCCAACCATAACCCAAATGGGTTATGGTTGGGCGCTTCCTCGTTCTCCTATAAGATGAACCTTCCCCTCGACCCATCGCGGCGCCGCAAAACCGATGCCTTTGACAAAGACCCTCCCATGACGCTCGCACCGCTCATCGAGGCCGCCTACGCCGCAGCGCATCACCCGCTGCGTTGGGAGGACTTCCTGGACGCATTGCTCGAGCACGCAGGCTTTGGCGCCGCAGCCGTGGGCTACCGCCCGAATGTCCACGATCCCTTTATCAATGGTTTTTTGAGAGGACCGGACGAGGCGCAGGTCGAGGCATTCTTCGCGCGCGCCATCCCGGATGATCCGCTCGCGCCGCTCTCTTCGACGGCGCCCATGGGCGCCTTCCTCGTGCATGGCAACGCGGTCGTCAAACCGGAGGTCTTCGCCGCGAGTGGTTATCACCAGTGGATGGCGCAGAATCAGTACACGGACGTGCTGATCGCCGGGCACAGGCTCGAGGATGATGCCATGGTGCTGGTGACGCTCTTTTGCACCTCGGAGGCAAACCTCGATGAGCAGAAGGCGCTGCTCGAAGCGATCGCGCCGCATGTGTGTCGCGCGCTCGTGTTGTGTCAGGAGTACGTCGAGCTCACGCGCCGTTACAGGCAAGCGCTCGCGGCGATCGAGCACACGCGCTTCGGGTGCGCGTTGCTCGGGCGCCGCGGCGAGGTCGAGTGGATGAACGAGCGCGGCCGCCGCCTGCTCGAGCAGGCGGGTTGGGTTCGGTTCGAACCGAGCGCGAGGCTCGACGAAGCGCTCTTTCAGGCGCTCGGCGCGACGCGCGCAGAGAAGTCGACAACAAGGACCTCGCTCGAAGCAGAAGCCACGAGCAACCTCGGAGGTTACGAGGTTCGGCTCGTCCCACTGCAAACGATGGGGAACCCGTTCGGGCATCGAGGAAGCTCGAGCGCGCTGCTGTTTATCGCCGACCCCGACAACCTCGACATCGAGATCGACGCGCATATCCAGACGCTCTACGGGTTGACGGAGGCGGAGGCGCGCGTGGCGCGCCATATCGTCTCCGGGTATTCGGTCGACAACATCGCCGCGATCCTCTCGCGCAGCACCAACACGATCCGCGCGCAGCTCAAGTCCGCGATGCGCAAGTGCCAGGTCAGCTCTCAGGCCCAGCTCGTCGGACTGATTCACCGGGGCTTGGCCGTCTCGGTGTAGTCACTTATCCGGAACACTCGCCAAAAGGCATCGCCCGCGAAGTTCGCGGCACCAGACTCGCCCATGCCTCCAACGCTCTGCCACATCACACAAAACACCTTTGATGTGAGCATGTTGCAGAGAGCACAGGCTCGCCGGTTAGCTCAACCGCGACGACGTTGGCGGCGAGCAAAGAGAGAGAGCGCTCCCAACGCGAGCAACCACCACGGGTTGTGTGATCCGGAGCCTGGCACAGACTGGCAGCCACCCTCGTCGGTTTGCGCGCTCCCGACCGTGCTCCGCGTTCCGTCCGCGCATGTGATGGTGCTCGTACCATCGTTGTTGTCTGCGACGGAGCAACCTCCTCCCACAGCGCCATCGCTGATCACTGCCTCGGTGCCATCCTCGCAAGAGATGGTCTTTGTCCCATCGCCGTTGTCGACCACGGTGCACGAGGAGCCATCGGCGCCATTCATCCCATCTTCACCATCGACGCCGTTCGTGCCATCAGCGCCGTTCATCCCATCAACGCCATCCATTCCATCGGCGCCGTTCATGCCATCCATGCCGTCAGCGCCGTTCATCCCATCGGCGCCATCCGCACCATCGGCACCATTGACGATCACAACAGATGTACCATCCTCACAGGAGAGCGTGCTGGTGCCGTCCGCGTTGGCAGCCACCGTGCAGGAGGAGCCATCCTCGATGGTGTACTGGTTCGTGCCACACGTCACCGTGGCGGTGTTGTCGAGGTTATCGACAAGGACACAACCTTCGACCTCGCAAGATGCGCTGCAACCATCGCCATCAGTGGTGTTGCCATCGTCGCACTTCTCGGCGATCGCGACATAGCCATCACCGCAGGAGTTCTCCCAACAAAAGACCACATACCCGTCGCCGCGGTTGGCGCCAGCTTGGTTCACCTGGTCTGTGCCGATCTGGTACGAGCCACCGCCGCCACCTGCGCCCTCGTTGCTGTTGCCCCCCGAGCCTCGGCCGCCTGAGCCGCCGCCATTGTAACCGCCACCACCGCCGCCGCAGTTGCTCGCGGAGCCTCCACCGCCAAAACCTCCAGGAGGCAAGGCCGCGATGATCGGCGCGCCCCCGGCGCCTCCATTGACAAAGGAAGCCCCCCCAAACGCGCCGCCTCCTCCATCACCGAGGAAGCCACCGCCGCCGCCTGGGTTGCCACAACCTGCCGAGCTGCCGCCACCATCTTGGTTGGTGCCACCTGCGCCTCCATTGAGGACCCCGCCAGATCCGCCATCACCGCCGGGGCCGCCCCCCTGGCCACCCGCCTGATCCACGGGCGCGATCGCAGCGCCCGTGTCACCGCCTGCGCCTCCGAGCGCGTTCGTCCCTCGGCCTGCGCCGCCACCGCCGCCAGCGACCATCAGCGCGGCACCATCCTGAACGACGAAGGTACCTCCGCCACCAGAGCCGCCAGCCGTACCCACAGGCCAGTCTCCCCCCTTGCCACCGACCAGAAGTTCGATCGGCGCCGTGGAGGAGATCGCGAAGGTCCCCTGGAGGACCGCGCCAGCGCCACCCAACTTCGCGCCACTCGCGCCCCCTTCAGCGCCCGCAGCGTATATCCGAACCTCGCTCACGCTCGGAGGGAGCGTGGTCGTCTGGATCGCGCTCCCGGAGTAATCGACGCGAAGTTGTGTTTCGGTTGTGAGGTCACATTGAGCGCTCGCGGTCTCCGCAGCAAAGAGAGAAGAGGTCGCGAAGATGGCAGCATAGAGGTTGCTCTTGAGCGATTGCATTCTGAGGTTCCTTTGAAAAGCAGAACAATGTTTTTACTTTGGCGCTTCATGCCAGAGCACGATAGTGCGCCATCATACGTCGACGAGCGGCGATGGGTAGAAGCGTTTCCACACAAACTCACGCGGCTCTTCTTGCTTCCCCACAGAGATCACTTCGTGTATCGAAAGCTCATATGCTCTCAAAAAACCAGTTCAACCCGAGCTTCGAGGCACGCCCCATGTCACACCGCACGTCTATTCTGCTTTCCACCCTCGTCCTCTGCACCACCATCGCCTGCGACTCCAAGAAGCAGGACGCGCCCAAAGGGGACACCAACGCGTCTGCGACGGAGACCTCCACGGCCAAGCCAGCGGAGACCTCTGCCAAAGCGGACGGCGACGAGACGACCGCGCCCGTGGCAGAGAATCAGGAGGAGAAGCCAAATGGAAAGACCGCCGCAGGCGCCATCCAACAGCTCCCCTACAATGACAAGGCGCCCGCGGGCGTCGAGATGAAGTTCCCCGTCACGCACGCGCTCGGCTGGCAGGACAGCAAGGGCGAGAACGCGTTGGTGTTCGCGCAGCAAGTGCGCACCGAGGAAGGAAAGAGCATCCAGGAGCTTCAAATCCGCCACGCGCGCCGCGCTGACGGTGACGCCAAGTGGGAGACCGTGCGCGACTTCAAGGAGCTTGTCACCGGGTGTGATGGCACCACTGTCATCGAGGTCGCCGCGAGCGAATGGAAGCTCACCGATCTGGACAAGGATGGTGTCGGCGAGGCGACGTTCGGTTACACCGCAGGTTGTGAAGTGGGTGGTATGAAACCACTGGGTCACAAGGTGCTCATGATCGAGGATGGCGAGAAGTACGCCCTGCGCGGCACCAAGCAAATCTTTGGCAAGAATGTCGTCGTGGACGCCGCAGGAAACAAGATGGGAGACACGATCGGGGGGGACTTCAAGGCAGACTTCGCCAAAGCACCCGCGGGCTTCCAGAAACACGCCGAGTCCGTGTGGCGCGCCACCGCTTCTGTAAACGGAGAGGTCGCAGACGCGCCATCGACCATCCCCTCGACGCCGCCTGAAGGAGAGTTCCTCGACGCGCACGAGGTAATGGTCGATGTGGACACCGAGGAGATGGGCAAGGTCACTGACTGCCTCTCGATCTGGGCATTCGAGGATGGAAGCATCGAGTTCGGGCTCGAGCTCTACTTCGACCTGGATCACTCTTGCACGATGCATGGCGAGGCATCCTCGAAAGGGAACAACACCTGGGTCTACAAGGGGAGCGGTGACACGAAGGATGGCGGCTGCACGCTCGAGCTCGTCTTTGGCAAGGACTACGTCGACCTCAAGGACACCTCGGGCGGATGCCAGGAGTACTGGTGCGGCGCGCGCGGGAACCTCGATGGCGCCCGCTTCCCGCTCAAGAACAAGCGCGCAGACACCAAGAAGTGTGGTCGCTAAAGGAGCCCACCTCCGCTCAATCAAGCGCGGCGCCAAATCCAGATGAGGCGGACGCGCTGCGCTCGCGCCACGCTCTCGGAGTCGTCCCCGTCCACCTCCGAAACGCGCGATGAAAGGCGCTCTGCTCGGAGAAACCGAGCATGTAACTCACCTCGGCGAGCGAGCGCTCCGGTTGCGCGAGGAGCTCGTAGGCGTAGGTCTCGCGCAGGGAGTCGTGGACGGTGTGAAAGGTGCGCTTTTCCTTGCGAAGCTGGCGCTGCAAGGTCCTCGCGGAGACGCCGAGGCATTTGGCAGCGCTGGCGAGCGAGACCTCCTGGTTTGCCCTCATCTCCTCCAACATCAACGCTCGGAGCATGTCCGTGATGGTCCGCGGCGCGCGAATGCGCTCGAGCGTCTCTCGCATATGTTCTCGCAACGTCGCATGCAGCGCGGCGTTGGAGTGTCGGTGGAGCACGCCCTTGTGTCGTGTATCCAGGCTCATGCGTGTGCACGACGCGCCAAAGTGCACCGGGCAGGAGAAGAGGCGCTCGTGCGCCTCGATATCTGCGGGCTCGGAGAAGGCAAACTCGACGCGCTTTAACGGGATGTCCATGCCGAACGCGAGGTTACAGTGCACGTAACACACCGACATGACGAACTCGGCGTAGGAGAGGTGTGAGAGCCCCTGAAGCTCGAAGTGCAGCCCCCCTTGCGCTTCATACACGCACGCCGCGAGCGCGGGGTTGATCGTGGGGAGCCCCACCGCCAGCGAACGGAGCGCGTGCTCGAGCATCGGCGCGCTCGAGACGAGGAAGTCCACCAACTGGTACGAGCCAAAAGGGACCGAGCGCGCGACCTGGAGTGAGAAATCCGGGGAACTGGCGTTGGCGTGCGCCCAGGCCCAGAGAGCCTGCGCGCTCGAGGCGCGCAACCTTCCGCTCGGCGCGTCGAGCGCGCCTCGGGTGATGCCGACGGCGCCAAGGCGCGGGGTCACGTCAAGCCCCGCCTCGAAGCACGCGCCGATCAACGCTCGCGTCGAAACATTGAGCACATAAGCATCTTCCATCCATTCGCCTGACATCGCACCGCACCTCGCAAACATTGTGGTTTACAAGGTTAGTGTTTTTTCGGGCCACGCGTTGTGCATGGCGCCTCATGTCAATGGATTGGCGCGCGGGGTCAAGAATCGCGACGCGCGACCTCCTAGACTCGCCCGTGACTGGCTTGCTGCCCCATTGAAAGGAGCTTTTGTCATGACACGACGCAAACGAATGTTGCTTATCGGTACGGTCCTGCTCGCGATCGCGCTCCTCGCCATCACCAGCGCGGGCGTTCATGTCGCGACCACGCAGGCGTCGACCACGCCCGGTTTGCAGGGAACAAACCCCTTGCTCTCGGCGACCTGGGTCGAGCGCGATGTCTCGGGGCACGTCGTGTCCACGCACGCGGCGGGGAGGTACACCTACCTGCGCGTGGTGACAGAAGAAGAGGAGCTGTGGGCCGTGATCGCCGAGCCCTTGCCCGATGATCTTGAAGAGGTCACCAGGCTTCGGCTTTACGCGAGCCTCGAGCGCTACACATCGAAGCGCCTGGGGCGAACATTCGAGAACCTGCACTTTGCAACCCTTATCGACCCGGAGAAGACCCGATGAACACGCACGCCCATCGCACGATGTTTTCATTGCTCGCCCTTATGCTCTGCCTCTTGCCTGCCTGCTTTGGAGGTGACGAGCCCGATGAGAAGGAAGATAAGGAGCCCCCCGTGTCACAGCTCGACACATGCGACGAGCACGACTTCGCGCCCTCTGGATGGATCGGACCTGGCGTCGGCGAGGATGGCAAGTTGCTCGAGCCAGCATCCAGCTATGTGATGGCGGGCACCGCGGGGCTGCCGCGCGCATCCGAAGCGGATCAGGTCAACTTCGACATGCACAACACGGCCATCCTCGAAGATATCCTCACGCGCGAGGGCTTCGTCGCCGCCAACCTCGGAGGCTCCACAGTGTGCAGCACCGGGCGCACGATGAGCCTGTGGCGCGACCACGATTCGATGATGAAGTTCGTGCTGGGGGACGCCCACCTCGCCGCCATGACCGAGGTGTCAGACATCCTCCAGGAGAGCAAGACCTCCAACTGGACCTTCGAACCGGACGCGCAGGGCAACTTCCCCACGTGGGAGACCTACGCCGAGCACATGGACGAGGTCGACGCCACGATTTATCAGCGCGAGGAGTGAACCATCACATGAGAAGAGCCCCAGGAAGTTCGCTTCCTGGGGCTCTTCCTCTCATTCGTCCTCTTCGAACAGGGTCACGTGGAGCTTGTCGGGGAGGACGCGGAGCGGCCAGATATCACTCTCGGATTTGATGACCGGTGTTTTGTCGACGCGGGTGCATGTCCCGGCGTAGGCGCCACCGACACAGAAGGTGCAAAGCTGCATGTAGTGATCCTCGAGCTTTGGCAACATCATGAGCTGTTGGTAGATGGTGTCCTTGCGCGAGAACTTGCCCGAGGTGCTCGAGAGCAGCTCCTGATCTGGCGAATAGAGGGCGATGTTGCTGCCGCAGCGACCGACGATGGGCTTGGCGACATACCCCGAGCCGCGCAAGCTCTCGGTCAACTCGAACTGCGTCTCGAGCAAGAAGGGGTGCCCTGGGAAGAGGTGCCAGAGCACGGGCAAGATCGCCTTGTTGCTCGGGATGAGCGTCCAGAGCGGCTCGAAGACGCGCACGTTGGGGTTGAGCAAGACATCCGCCAGGCGTGGCGTGCCTTTGTCGCGCAAGGGCACGTTCGCGTCATCGTCCTCGCACTCGGCGCGGATCTGATCGAGCGCCGTCTCCCACGCCCACGTCTTCCATACCCACCGCACACGCTCGCGCCGGGCGTCGACGATCTGGCCGAGCTCGTCAAACGCGAGCTCCTCGACGCCAAGGATCGTGCGCACCTCGATGCCAGCGGCCTCGAGCGCCTCGCGCATGTAGAGCGCGTGGTAAGCCTCCTCCGGGTGATCGTCGTACATGATGTGCACGGCGCCGCCGACCTCGCTCGCTTTCCAGGCGTTGACGAGCTGCTCGAAGAGCTCCTCGCCGGGGTCCTCGCCCCACTCCTCCACGCGATACTGCTCGGCCCAACGCCCCTGCACCTTCCCACACTCCATGTAACAGGAGGCCGAGTCGCAGTTGTACTCGAAGACCTTGACCCCTTCGGGCGAGGCGCAAAAGTCAAAGCGCCCGGTGATCATATGGTTCTTGCGATCCTCCCAGGATCTAAGCAATCGCGACCAGAGCGCGCGCGGCAGATCGAAAGGAGGCATGCGCTCTTCGGGGTTTTGCAGGACCCAGTCGGTAGCGTGCAAGAACATGGTGTGCAGGTCATGCGTGGCGCACCTGAGCACCTCCTCGAGAGACTCGGACATGGCCACCCAGTGATAATGCGTCGACGGCTCGCTCACGAGCGTGTGCCCGCGCATGACCTGCGCGTACATCGCCTCGTCCGCGTTGGCTTCGTTGAGCCAAGAGCCATCGGCGCGATCGTTTTCAGGGACGACCTGCACAGAGAGCGACATCTCGAGCGCGTCGGCGGACATGTCCGGCTGCGCATAGGTGGCGTCCTCGGTCTGAATTACCCAGCCAAGAATCGTGCCCTCTTTCATCGGTGAGCGAAGCCACGTGCCACCATCGTATGCCTCGCGCATGCTGATCTCGCGCGAGAAGGTCTGGCCATCGGGCCAGACCTCATCTCGGTTGTTCTGCTCGATGATGGCGATCCGATCCTCGTGCACCTGCGTCACGATGGCCACATGCCCGGTGCGCTCGAACTCGCCGCCCTCATCCCAGATGATCATGCACCCGACCTCGGGAGGTCGCCTCGAGCCATTGCGAAAGGACTTGAGCGGGACGGTCTTGTTGGTGCGAGGATCGCGCAGGCTGGTCAGCCCGAAGATCTCGTAGGCCATGCCGACCTCTTCAAAGATCAACCCGCGCTGGCTGTAGAGCCAACGCCGCGCGAGTTCGACGCACTGCCACTTGTAGCCCATGTAGATGTCGTCGATGAGGCTGACGAAGTCACTTCGGTCGAGCTCCTCGGCGCCCACATCATAGTTGCTCGAGTAAACGGGGACGCCACCTGGCGCGACCCCGAGCAGCGTCCCGAAAGGGGCGCGCGTTTGGGCTTGGTCCATGCTTTTTTGATCATCCAAAATGAAGAGGGTGGGACGCGAAAACGCCGAGGATCGGCAGTTCGAGCGTGCTCGAGAGGATAATCACGCATGTGGCGCGGGAAAGACCAGCCCCCCCCAAAACGCGCCTGCATTCTTGAAGCAGTGAGCTTTCTTTTCGGCACCGTGCGCTAGCAGAGGAATGACGGCGCGTTTTCGCCCCCCCATTTCGGCGCTGCGCTTGAAATAGGGGGGAAACTTACGCTTCGACTCGAGGTTGATGGTTCGCGGAGGGGAGCTTCGATGCAGGTCGTGCAGAACGCATAACATGCCCCCCGCAAATCGCGCCTGCCGTTGTGTAGCGCTGCGCTTCTTTCGAGCGTTGTGCCATGGCAAAGGAATACGGCGCGTTTGCGACCCCCAAGTTTGGGGGTTTCCCTCGCGCTCCGACTCTACGTTGGCGTTTTGCGTCATGATGCTTCGAAACTCGCAGTGAGTTACACGAGGGCACACAAAGCGAACCACAGTGCCGAAAACATCGCGAGGGCGCCCCCAAACAGCACTTCGTTTGTTGGGGGGCAGCGAGGAGCGTAGCGACGAGCGGGGGGCATGTTCCGCGTTCTGCTCGACTTGCATCGAAGCTCCCCTCCGCGAAGCGCCAACCTCGAAACGGAGCGCGAGTTCCCCCCTATCACGCGCCGTCTCGCCTTCGCTAACGCACAGCGACCAAAGCAAACTCACTGCTTCAAGACTGCAGGCGCGTTTTGGGGGGGCTTGCTCCGCACACAGAGGTACTCTGATATCCCTCGAGCTCGATCGTTATACGAGCTTGACCCGGATCATGGCGCATGTTGTAGGAGATTGATGGGATGACGGCGCACACCTCGCCGTGGATAAGGGGGGGACGTTTTTTGCCCTACGCATTCAGGAATGCTCGATGATGACACGTAAACCAGCTCTTCTCTTCACGCTCGCGCTTGTGGCTTCGCTGACAGCGTGCGCGAACAAAAAAGCCTCCCCTCAGGACCCCGCGCAGACCTCGCTCACCGCACAAACCAGCGAGGCAGCGAACACCTCGACCTCGACGACACCCGCAAAAGACAAGGAGGTCGCACCACCCGAGGTGGAGGACCCCGAGGGAACCACGAAGATCTCGGCGCGCGTCGTCGAGGGACCCTTTGCCTCGCTCACGGCCTTTGCCGAGGCAAAGAGTGGCAAGATCCTCCACGTCAGCAAAGAGAGCGCGACCGAGGAAGGGGGTTGGGTGACCGAAGGTGGCGTCATCGAGGTCGGCGGCAAGGCACACCACGTCTTGCTCGCAGGCAAACCCTCGAAGCTCTTTCGCGTCTCGGGGGATGGAGACTTCCCCGTGAACACCGAGAGCGAGTCCGCCGAGCAATATGAAGGGCGCGCGATCCTTCGCGACAAGGCGGTCCCGCCTGGATACATCGCCATCGAACACATCGTCGACTTCGTGGACGAGACCCAATCTGGCACCGCACACGATGTGCTCGGCTACACGCACATGTGCCGCGAGCGCGGAGAAGAGCTGCTCTGCGCGAGCTTCACGACCAAGCGCGGCGCCTTCCTCGTCTACGACGAGAAGTTGCCGGATTACGAAATGCCAAACGCGATCGTCAAGGACGCCGATGGGAAACCGGACCTCGTCGAACTGTTCTACATGAACGGCGGCGAAGAGATGTCCAAAGAGGGTTTCTACAGGATCGCGCTGCCATGACTCGAAGGGTCGGTTCCCTGTGAACCACCGACGGTGGCCCGCAAAAAAAGCCGCCGCGATGTTTTGCTGACCGTGTGAGTTCGACTCCCCTTTTCAGCAAAACATCGCGGCGGCTTTTTTTGCTCGGCGCCACAGGCCCACACCACATCGAGCGCGAAGGGCGCAAACTCGCGCTTCGATTCAAGGCTGGTGTTATGCGTAGCGAGAGCGAAGCGCACGCCTCGAGCGCCATCCAACCTGGACGGAGCACCGCACCTGCCAGGCTCGAGGAGCAATGGTTCTCGACCACAAAGTGAGCTATTCGCTCAACAGTGAGACACAAAACCCACACCCAAGAAGAGGAGAAGATGTCTCGATCAGGGCACTTCGCTTGCTCTTTGCAGGAAGCATCGATTTCCTGCCGACGCTCCCCGCGCCGGGGTGACATGCCATCGAGCGTGGGCAAACTGGTTTGACCAGTAGACCTTTTGACCAAAATAGAAACTCTGGCACGGTTCTCGCTAAGAAGGAGAGATGCGGGGCACGGACCACAGCAAGGACCGAGGCGCCCCACCGAAGATTTTCAAACGCGTCTCCCTCTATCCACAGGTCAAAAAGATGACACACACACCAAAGACAGCACACCTCTCGCTCCTGCTCGCGCTCTTTATCCTGGCGAGCGGCTGTGGCGGCGCCATGGATGTCTCGGGTGGGGAAGAGGAGGCGCCTCGCGATGAAGCAAGCATCGAGGATGTAAGCGAGGTCGCAGGCGATGAAGACTCGACCGATGAGGATGGCGAGGATTACTTCTTTGACGAGGAGGAGGGTGACCTGATCCTCGAGCCCGCGGTCGAGGATACGGATGGCGACGAAGACTTCATCGAAGCGCCGGGTGATGCAACGGTCGAGGAAGAAGAGGTGATGATCGATCCCGAGACGGGCTTCCCGATCGGCGCGGAGCGAGGCAAGGCAAACACCTCGGACTCGACCAAGGTCGTCATGACCTACACGACGGCGAACATCGGGCGAAACTACCGCGATCGAGGCAAGCTCAGGGAGGTCTTCGGGAGGCTCCTGAACGTGCTCGGCAGCAAGAACGGTCCAAAGCTTATTGGCTGGCAAGAGATCAACGAGGCCGATCCTTGCGGTGAGAAGTGCGAGATCCAGGAGCTCACCGCCAAGTTCAACCCGAGCAAGGGGTGGTACACCAAGCAACCGAGGAATGTGAAGGTCCCCAACACGGCCAAAGGAGCGGGCGGGGCCACCGAGCGCGCCGTGTTTGCCTCGCCAGGTTGGGCGGGCGTGAGCCCGACGCGTTATGTGACCGTCACCTACTACTCCAAGCGCAATGTCTCGTTGATCAACACGCACCTGATCGCTGGCGCCTGGAGCTGCAAGGGGAACGCGGAGAAGCGCCGCGACTACTGGAGGCAGAGCTGGCAAGTCCTCAAGCAGCAGGTCGCCAAGGAGCACGCGAAGGGTCGCAACGTGATCGTCACTGGAGATCTCAACCGCCCCCGCGGCGCCAACAGGTGCAACCCCTCATGGGACCCGACCTCGTTGCACAAGCGCGCGCGCATCATCGGGGGAGAGGGCATCGACTACATCTTCGCCGTACCTGCGGCGCGCAAGAAGTTCGTCTTCGCGCGCAACTCCGAGGGGAAGATCAAGCGAGGGAACATCACCATCGGGATCGACGGCCACAAGGCGCACTGGGTGCGCGGCAAGTTCGTGAAGCAGTGATTACACGAAATGCTCGCGAACTCGGCGGTGAAGGTCTCGGTCTTCTGCTGACAGCGCTTGTGAATTTTGGCCGAGTGCTGTTAGAAGATGGGGCCCCACTTTTAACCTTCAGGGAGGAGCACCAATGAGTTTCGATTCGCCAGAAGCCATCATCGAACGCCTCAAGGCAGGAAACGAGCGTTTCGTCAAAGACACGACGGAAGGAAAACTGCGAGACCAGGCACGCCGCGCCGATCTCGTCGGGGGCCAAAAGCCCTGGGCTATCGTTCTGAGCTGTGCAGATTCTCGCGTCGCGCCCGAGCTCGCGTTCGACACGGGTTTGGGTGAACTGTTTGTCCTGCGCGTCGCAGGCAACATCGCGAACACGGACACCATCGCGAGCATCGAGTACGCCGTCGCTCACATCGGCAGCCCCGTGATCGTGGTGCTCGGCCACCAGAGCTGCGGCGCAGTCACCGCAGCGATCGCAGGCGGTGATAACGGCTACAACCTCAACCACCTGCTCGCTCAGATCACGCCAGCGGTCCACCAGTGCGACTCGGACAAGGTGGATGACGTCGTCCACCTCAACGCCCAGCTCGCAGCGCAGGATCTCGTTAAGCGCTCGGACATCATCTCCAAGGCAGTGGCTGACGACAACCTCACGATCGTCTCCGCGTTCTACTCGCTCGAGGATGGCTCGGTGAGCTTCCACGACTGAGCACGGTTGCATATTCTCCACAATGAGAGCGCCCGAGGGCGCTTTTTTTTGTGCTTCTGGCAACAGCTCACCGCAGCCAATAGGTTTGACAGATGTGCGTTTGAATGCAGATAATCCCATCATTACCGAACGATGATGAACAACGCGACAACTGACCTGCAAGCGCAGGCAGTGAGTCTACTTACAGGAGACATCCCATGAAGCACGCCGCGCTGATTGCTATCGCGACGCTCGTATCACTCACGAGCTTTGTTTCCCCCTCGGACGCGCAGACCAAGCTCACGGCCAAGGACCTCTACTTCTCGCGCACGACCTCGAGCGTGAAGGTGCTCGCCAAGACCCCCGGCGAGCTGCATTACATCGGGGATCTCACGCTCGAGAAGAAGGTCGTCAGCGTCTACTGTGGCGTCTCTGGCAAGAAGCTTGGCTGCCTGCTCCGCAACGGCACCAAGACGATCGGCTACAGCGGCACGAAGAAGTTCGACAACCCGCTCGTGGGCTTTGAAAATCCATTGGTTGGCTTCGACAACCCACTCGTCGGCTTTGAAAATCCGCTCGTGGGTTATGTCGAGTTCCCTGGCGCCGATGGCTTTCTCCCGATGAGCGTCGCAGAGATCAAGGCGCTCAAGCCATCGAAGGCGATCCTCACCGCAGACAACAACGCCTGGAAAAAGGTCGCGCCGATCCGCAACTGGGACAAGGCAAAGACCTTCTCGCCGACCGACGCTCAACGCGCCAACGTGCTCGAGACGCTCGACTAAAGCGCCCTGCTCTCGACAAGAATCTCTGCTGCCGAGAGCATGCGTGAAGAGCCCCTGAAACTCGAGTTTCAGGGGCTCTTTTGTCAGAAACAACCCTCAGACCTATCAAGCAAAGACCCACACCTTGACACAAGCATCTTGAAGCTAAAAACTGCCACCTCCTGACCCAACACACCAGGGAGGTACCGATGAAAGCACGAACACACCTCTATCCCACACTCCTGCTCGCGCTTTTGTCCTGCTCTTGTGGTGGACAGGACACCGAGCCGCAAGAAGACCCCGCGGCACAACACGACGCGAACTGCGACTTCGAGAGCGAAACGATCATGTGTCGCCAGAGCGCACAAGGCATTCTTAACCACATCGAAGAATACGGCCCGCTCCCCGAAGAGATGGACAAAGTTCTGCTGATTGGTTTCAAAGGAAAACAAGACTTCGAGCATCTTCGAGGGGTGAAAAAGATCGCCATCCTCCAAATTCACTCATCACCTAACCTGGAAGACCTCACCTTCCTCGCCAATTTGGAGGAGGTCGGAAGTCTTCACATAGAGAGCAACCAAAGCCTTCGCTCACTTCGAGGGCTGGAGAATGTGAAGGCCATCACGTTTCGAGCCACGATTGCAGGAAACGACAACCTCGAGACCTTGCAAGGTCTCGAAAATGTCGAGCGCGTGGGAAGAGTCGACGAAGGAGAAGGTCTCATTATCAGAAACAATCCGAAGCTGGAAAACCTCGAAGCGCTCGGATCGTTTCAGGAATCCTTCAATCTCAACATCCAGTCAAACAACGCGATGCGTTCGTTTGGCACATTGCCTTCGCTCGAGCTCCTTGGAGGTATATCCGTTCGGTTCAACAACGAGCTCCAGGACCTGGGGAGCGCGCCAAGCCTGAGAGACATCGTGAAAGGGATGGTCATCGAGAAAAACAAGAAGTTCCCCGATTGCGAGGCGGAGAAGTATCTGGCCCAGGTCGAGGAGTTTGACGCTGGCTTTCTCTTCGAAAACAACCTCCCGAACTCCACATGTGCGGACCTCGGACAATAAGTTTGCCGAGCGAGCTCAAGGGTGACGCAAAAAGAACCGCATAAGCTCGGCGTTCGCGTCCAGTTCGGGAACATCGCCCTCCTCTGGCCACGCGTGGTCATTGGATTGGTAGGCCACCTGCACCACCTCATAACCCTCCGCGCAATCACTCCATGTGAGTTCGTAGCCTCCGGCAAAATCTCGCCGGGCGCCCTCCCCCGAGCAACCACTGGCGGAGGTCCAACGCTCGATCGCCTCGCGAACAGAAGACGCAGTGCCTGACTCGGTCATGCCTCCTTCAAACGGGATCGAGGGGTCCATGCTCCCGTTTGCCATCCAGACGTTGGCAGGCCCCGTCGTCCCGAGCACGAGACGATCCTCATCGGTCCCGAGCACATCATACGTCCCGAGGTTGCTCGCGACGATCCCGCCTGCATCGAAGCGATTCGGGTACTGCCCGAGCAAGGTGTGAGCGAATCGACCTCCGTTCGAGAAGCTCGCCAGGTAGCGCGAACCAGGCACACCGCGAGCATCGAGCCCATCGAGCATACTCAGGATAAATGCCTCGTCTCTCGGGCTGTCCGGGCTTCGATCAAAGTTCCAACGCGTCTTGCCATCGGACGCTTCCGCCAGCGGGACGACGACGAGCCATCCTCGCGCGTTCGCCAACGTGGTGAGGGCGCGTCGTTTTGCCAAAAACGTCTCGGCGGTTTGCCCCGAGCCATGGAGGAGCACGAGCACGCCCGTCAATGTTTGCTCGGGCACGGACAGCCGAACCTCGCGCACGAGCCCATCGAAGGGGTACTCGAGCACATGCACTCCGGCCACATCCAGTGGCCACGAGGCGACCGCAGCGGATGCGTCGTCCATGTCGGCTAACCCTCCCATATCGGCGACGACGCGCATATCGGGGGACGCGGTCATATCAAGGGCCTCGCCCAAATCACTCGACGACGAAGCATCGACATCCGAAGAGGCATCGACCGGCTCGGACATATCCTCGGATGTGTGCGTGGGAGGTTGGTTTTCATTGTTTGCGGAACACGCCACAAGGAGCGCGGCGGCGAATGCGATAAACCATGTGCGTTTCATGGCAACCTCGTGGGCGATGGGTGTGATGCCATTCATTCTCGCGCGACATGCACGCATCGGCAACCCCTTTGGTCGCCCTCGCCACTCAATCGCTCACCACGCGCCGCGCATACAAAACAAAACCCCGCTGGTTTGCACCAGCGGGGCTCTTTTCAATGAAAATCACTGGAGGGTGAGGATCACATCTCCTTGTAGATCTCGCGCGAGATGATCAGGCGCTGGATCTGCGAGGTGCCCTCGTAGATTTGGAAGATTTTGGAGTCGCGGTAGAGCTTCTCGACAGGTTGCTCGCGCGAGTAGCCGTTGCCGCCGTAGACTTGAACAGCATCGGTGGCAACCTTGGCGGCCATGTCTGCTGCGAACGCCTTGGCGAACGCGGCCTCCTTGGTGTTGCGAATCTTCTGGTCATGGAGGTGAGCGGCCTTCCAGACGAGCAAGCGCGCGGCCTCGATGTTCATGGCCATCTCTGCGATCATGAAGCTGACGGCCTGGTGCTTGGCGATCGGGCGACCGAAGGTCTTGCGCTCGGTGGAGTACTGGCGCGCGTGCTCGTAGGCAGCGCGCGCGAGGCCGACAGCCGCCGCGGCGACCACGGGGCGAGACTTGTCGAACGCGCCCATTGCCTGGAACCAGCCCGTGCCTTCGGCGCCGCCGAGGATGTTGTCCTTGTGGACGCGCACATCCTCGAAGGTGATGCCGCGCGTATCACTGGCGCGCTGGCCCATGTTGTCTTCCTTGCGGCCGACCACGATGCCGGGCGTGTCCGCAGGGACGATAAAGCCAGTCATCCCCTTGTAGCCAGCGTCCGGGTCGGTGTAGGCGAGCACGAAGTACCAGGATGCCTTGGACCCGTTGGTGATCCACATCTTCTGGCCGTTGATGATGTAGTGGTCGCCATCCTTGACGGCGCGGGTCTTGACGCCCTGAACGTCCGAGCCAGCGCCTGGCTCGGTCACGGCGTAGGCGGCCATGTGAGGGTTGCCGTCGCTGTCGACTGGGCCAGCGAGCAGGCCGAGGTATTTATGCTTCTGCTCCTCGGTGCCGTGCATGATCACGGGCGAGATGGCCAACTGGTTGGCCTCCATCGCCGTGCCGATGCCAGAGCATCCCCAGGCCATCTCTTCTGCGAGGAGGGTCGCCTCGAAGCAGCCGAGCCCGATGCCGCCATAATCAGCAGGGATCATCGAGTTCATCAACCCGAGCTCGTGCGCCTGCCTCAACACCGCCCATGGAAACTCGCCGGTGTGGTCGTGGTGCTCGGCCACAGGGCGCATGACATCACGCGCGAAATCGCGCGCGGTCTTTTGGTACATCTTCTGATCTTCGCTCAGCTCGAAACCGATCATGGGCGTCACTCCTGGTTGGTGAAAGTTGGCGCTTGTGGCATTTGCGGGCGCGCCTTTGAAGTAAGCGCCTACTTATATATCGCAGACAACCGATGTGTCACGTGCTTCTGCCATTCTTGTCTCGCGAGGCTTGCTGCCGAGCGAACCGAAGGGGCCGCGACATTTGCCACCGTGGGGTGAAACCGCGCAAACCCGTGGCAAATGTCGCGGCCCCTTCG
>JAYZVO010000059.1:0-16374 GCA_036155555.1 Myxococcota bacterium | reverse complement strand
CGAGCGCGCGCGCGCTCGACGCGCGCGGAGTGGTCAGGTGCTCGTCGAGCTCGAGCTCGAGAACGGCGCATGTTTTAGCCTCGCGCTCTCCGACCACGGGACCTCCAGAGGAGGTGTGCGCGAGCTCACAGAGTGGCACCGAGGCGCGCACACTGCGCGGTTGATCGATCAGCAGTATGTTTGTGAGCGCGAGGATCGGGTCTCGAACGAGGCGCGCCTCGATGAGGTCGAGGTGTATCGCGCGATGTACGAGCGCTTTTGCGACGCGATCCTGGCCAGGGAGCCAGGAGAATCACTCGACGACCTCAGGCGCACCTGGGGTGTGATGATCGATCTGGAAGAATCACTCGCCAGATGTAGCGAGTTCAGTGGCGACGAACGACGATAACGCGGTCATCCTTCTGGAGCACCACGTCTTCTTTGGGCGAGAGATCGAGCTTCCCATTTCGTCGGTATCCCACGAGCACGCCGCTCCCCTTGGCAAAGAGCGCCCCGGAGATCTCGCTGAACTTCTTGCCCGCGAGATCCTTATCCAACATCTCCTCCTTCAGGTGCGAGCCCGTGCCTGGGGTGAAGAGGTCGCCAAAGACATCGCTCACGCCAGGGAACTGCACGACCTGCGAGAGCATCGTCCCGGTATAAGAACCAGAAACAATGACCTCGTCACAACCTGCGTTACGCACGTGGAAGGTGTTCTCGTCGTTGAGCAACTCGACGATCGTGTGGATGTTCGGGTTGATTTGTTCGATCGCCAGGATGGTCAGGATCGAGCGGGCGTCAGCGTCCTGAGATGCGCGACCGTCAGCGAGATCAGGCAACACGACCGCGACGCTCGCGTGCTTGACGCGGGCTCGATCGAGCCCTCTCGCTGTGGTCGGGTCTTCCTCGAGGTAGTAGATGTTCGGGTCGAGCAACCTCGGATATTTGCTCTCGTGGTAGAGGACGACGACGTGCGGATCGCGCTCGGATTCGATCAGGTCAGAGACAAGGCGCTTGCCGGTCTCGTTCCAACCACAGATGACAACGTGCTTGTTAAGGTTCGAGATTTCCATCCCATCCGCCTCGTTCTTTTTGGTTCGTTCGATGATGATCGTAGAGAGTAGGCCGGTCAACAGCGCATAAAAACTCAGCCCGATGAACATGATGATCACAGCCACGATCTTGCCGCCGGTGGTTTGCGGCGAGATATCGCCATAACCCACGGTCGTCAACGTGACCACGCACCACCAGAGGCCATCCCCGAGTGTTTGGAACCCGTCGTTGTGCCCCTTCTCGAAGACCATCACGCCGACCGTGCCAAAGATCAGCGAGAAGAGGAGATAAACCATGATGATGAGGTTTTCCGCCGAGCGCCGTTGGAGCTCGTCGCTCATGCCGCTGACGCGTTGCTGCATCAACTGACCGATGCGCATCAACCTCAACAAGCGAAGCAAGCGCAGCAAACGGATCGCTCGCCCGATACGAAAGACGCGCAGCACCGGGATGATCGCCAACAGGTCGATCCAGTTTGTCTTGACGAAGTACCACTTGCGGGGCGCGATCCAGAGCTTGATCAGGTACTCGAACAGGAAAACGATCGAGAAGATGAGGTCCAGGCTGAAGAAGTCTCGCTTGAGCTCCTCGGCGTCTCGTCCTCCCAACCAATCAACAGGGCCTGAGATGGGGAGTGAGACCTCGACGACCAGGAGCAAGATCGAGAGGATGATCAGGATGAAGATGCAAATCTCGACCTTGGGCGCGTAGATGAACTCGAAGATCTTGCGCTTTAGCGGCGAGGATCGCGCGATGGCGTCGTAGTTTGCCCCGAGGTCTGCGCGAATATCACGTTGCCTCAAATCTTCGATCGTCTCGTCAGAGACGCTTTCCTCGCCTTCCAACAAGTCGCTGTCGTGTGGGTGCTCGGTGGCCAAGACGCACGCTCCTCTAAATATCCAAGCTTTGTGAATGCCCGCACACTATGGCCCGAGCACTTTTTCCGAGCAAGGGGGATGCTTTGAGCGCGCGCCATGAGGCGGTTTGTGGAGCGCTTTTAAACGATCGTATGACGATGTTGGTGTGGCTCGCATGTAGGTAGAAAGCGCTTAAGATAAAGGGTGTCAACGAGAGCAACCCTTGCCGGAGGTCGGTCATGAGAGTTTTCACACTTCGTTCCAACGACTTGGAAGTGATCGACTACGATCGCTCCACCTCGACCGTGCGCGTGACCTTCCGCGATGGGCAACAGCAGGACTACCTCCAGGTCCCGACAGAGGTGTTCGATGCCTTGCTCCTGAGCCCTGCCAAGGAGAGCTTCTTCGCTCACCACATTCAGGGGCACTTTCCTTTGAGAACCTCCACACAACCTTGAACCCTCGACGTTGATTCATCGTGGGCGGTGACTAACATGCGGCGAGGAGGTGCACGGTGATGCACCTCCTCGCCGCATGTTTTTCAGGCATGCAAATCCCACCAGCCCGCATGCACTGGGAGTGTCCGTGGCATACACAAACCGCCTCGCCAACGAAGCGAGCCCGCACCTCCTCCTACACAAACACAACCCGAACGATCGGTTTCCCTGGAGAAAGGAGGCGCTCGAGCGGGCGCACACCTCACACGAACAACCCGATCGAGCACTCGAGGAGAGCAGATGAGAGCGTTTGTTGCTGGTTCTACAGGCTATACAGGGCAGAGCGTGGTCGAGGAGCTCCTGGCCAAAGGAATCGAGACCGTGGCGCACATTCGCCCTGGTTCCTCGCGTCGCGAGGAGCTCGGCGTCGCTTTCGAGGAGCAGGGCGCTTTGCTCGACCTCACGCCCTGGGAACCCGAGGCGATGCGAGAGACGCTCGAGCGTCTCTCGCCGCAGCTCGTCTTCTGCCTTATCGGCACGACCAAGGCGCGGCAAAAAGAACTCGAGGCTCGCGGCGAAGATGGCGCCAACGCGAACTACGAGGCGGTCGATTATGGCCTGACAAAGCTGCTCGTCGATGCATGCGCGGTGTTGGGGGAGGATGCGCCGAGGTTTATCTACCTCTCGTCGATGGGGGTTGGACCGAACGGGCTCAACGCGTACATGAAGGCGCGCTACAGGGCGGAGCAAGCTGTCCAGCAAAGCGGCGTTCCGTATACGATCGCCAGACCTGGGATCATCACTGGCGAGGATCGTGACGAGTCGCGTCCGTTGGAGCAGTGGAGCGGCAAAATCAATGACGCGCTCTTTGGGATCGTCGGCGCCCTGGGCGGTAAATCACTCGCGAAGCGGTATCGCTCTACCGACGCGTCAGAGCTCGCGCGTGCCCTTGTCAGGCTGGCGCTCGAGCACGAACGCGCCGATGATGCACTCCACAAGATCGTCGAGGCGCAGGATCTCAAGGATCTGTAGCGGTTTCGCATGATTGGGGCTTGCCGTGTGGCGCTTTGTCACGAGAAAGTCACAGCAAAACAAGGTTTTTGAAGCATTTGTCGCCTCCGGGCGCTTGCAACTTTTTCAGGATCTACATAGGAAGAGCGCGACGAGGCGAGAGCGACCTCTGCTTGCACTATTCTCGCCTCATTCCTTGCGAAGACACCGACCGGAAACCCTTTGATTCAGGGCACCGGAGAGGAGAAGAGATGGCTGGAGAGCTTATCCTGATCGTTGAAGATGAGCGCGACCTCGCTGCAACGCTCGCGTACAACCTCGAGCGCGAAGGGTATCAAACGCGCACCGCGCTCGATGGCCAGGCGGCCCTCGAGCTCGTCTGTGAAGAACCTGTCCCAGACCTTGTCTTGCTCGACCTCATGCTTCCTGACATTTCGGGGACAGAGGTTTGCCGTCGCTTGCGCCAGGACGAGCGCAGCCGACAGGTCCCTGTCATCATGGTCACAGCCAAGGGGGAGGAGATCGATCGCGTGGTCGGCTTCGAGGTCGGCGCGGATGACTACGTCACCAAGCCTTACTCCATCCGCGAACTTCTCTTGCGGGTTCGCGCTATCCTCAGACGAGCAAATAACGATGAGCCTGTCGCGGCGACACGCCTCGAGTTCGGTGATATCGTCGTCGACACCGCCGCGCATCGCGTGATGCTGTTGGGAGATGAGGTGCAACTGACCGCGCTCGAGTTCAAGCTTCTCCAGACGTTCATGATGCGTAAGGGGCGTGTGCAAAGTCGCGAGGTGCTGCTCAATGATGTCTGGGGCATTCACGCCAGCGTCATGACGCGCACCGTCGACACACACGTCAAGCGCTTGCGTGAAAAGCTCGGCGACGCAGGGGCTTACATCGAAACGCTCCGCGGTGTAGGCTATCGTTTCAAGTCACGACCCGATGAAGAGGACGAGGCATTCGTTTGAAACTTGGCTTTCGCAGAAAGCTCTTCTTGAGTTCCATGCTCCTGATTTTCCTGGTGGCGCTGCCTTGTGGATTCTATCTACAGAGCGCGCTCCAGCAATGGAGCCAGGAGCAAATCAGCGCCGAACTCGAACGCCAGGTCGAGACTGTCCGGGTTTTGGTCGAGGATGCTCCGCGCCTCTCGAACGATCCGCAGGCGTTCTCGGCAACCCTCGGTCGCGTCGCTACAGCGTCTACATCGACCATCCAGGTGATCGACGACAGGGGCCATGTCCTCGTCGATACCTCCTCCTCGAAATCATCCAGTATTAGCGGCGAGGAGCTCTCTCGCTGGAGCGCTCTCGCCGCTGATCGAACGCGCGCTCACGAGCACGAGGGCGGGTCGGAGATGGTTCGCGCGTTCGACACCGCCGAGCGCAAAGGTTTCGTGCGCGCGTCCTTTTCTCGCGCCCAGTTAGCAAAGACCTTTGACCGCTTGCGCCTGTTGATCATGTTCGCGACGTTGCTCGGTCTGGGCGCGACCTTGATCGTGAGTTGGTTGGCGACCTACCTGATGGGCCGCATGTTGCGAGGTCTGGTCGAGCATACACACTTTATGGCTCGCGGCGCTGGCTCGCGTCTGGAGCAGGTCGAACAGGATGAACTCGGCGGGCTCGCGTTCTCGATCACCCAGCTCGCCGAGGAGCTCGCGAGAAGCGTCGAGGAGCTCGCGCGTGAGCGCGACCGGTTCTCCACCGTCCTCGAGAGCATGTCCGAGGCTGTGATCGCGCTCGATGAGAATCATTGCGTGCGCTTGATCAACCGCGCCGCGCAAGAGTTCTTCGCGCACCAGCTCGCGGCCTTCGATGGACAGGTCGAGGGGCACCGCGTGACCTCCATGATCAAGATCCCCGCGCTGCTCGACCTGTTAGAGGATGCGCGCGAGGGCCGAAACTCGACCTCGGAGCTGACCCTGCCCGGTCCGCCCGAGCGGCGTGTGATGGTGCACATCACGCCGCGCCCAGGTGGGGGCGGAGAGCTCCTCGTGATGCACGATGTGACCGAGCTTCGAAAGCTCGAGACGATTCGCCGCGACTTTGTCGCCAACGTCTCACACGAACTCCGCACGCCTGTCAGCGTGATCATGCTCAACTCCGAGACGTTGCTCGCCGATGATGACTTGGTTGGTTCCTCGCCGCACGCGAGGCGGTTTCTCGAGGCGCTCTATCGCAACGCCGAGCGTCTCTCTCGCCTCATCTCCGATTTGCTCGACATCTCCAAGCTCGAGGCGGGGCGTTTTCGGCTCGCGCTCGAGCCAGTCTCTGTCTTTGGCGCCGCGCTGCGCGTCCTCGATATGTTGGAGGAGAAGGCCGAGCGCAAGTCGCAAGAACTCGAGCTGGATGTCGATCTCGAGTTGCTCGTGTTCGCGGACGCCAAGGCGCTCGATCAGATGCTCTTTAACCTGATCGACAATGCCATCAAGTACGCCCCTGAAGGGGGGCAAATCCTCGTGCGTGCCGAGCGCAGTGATATCTCCCGCGCAGGTCTCGAGCGCCCCTTTATCCGCATCGAAATCGTCGATGATGGTCCAGGGCTCGACGCCAAACACCGCCCCAGGATCTTCGAGCGCTTCTACCGCATCGACGATGGTCGCTCGCGTGATGTCGGCGGCACAGGCTTGGGGCTGGCGATCGTCAAACACCTCGCGCAAGCGATGGGAGGCCGCGTCGGCGTGCACCCCAATGAGCCCCGAGGTTCTGTCTTTTGGGTTCGTTTGCTCGAGGCAGACGCCCAGGATGAGACCGAAATTGGGGTCGCGCAAGCGGTCGATATCGTCCCGCATACCCACTGAAAGCACCCTTCTTCGGGTTTTCCCATCCTACATCCAGACGCGCTGGCCACGGCTCGTGCAAGATCGCTCGGGCTGGTTTAGGCTGTGTCTGATTTTTCAACGTGAGGATCGCTTCACGGGCGATCGCTCGTGAGGTCAATGGCGCTGCACATCCGTCAGCGCGCAAAATCACAAGCCCGAACGTGGAGGCAAGGCATGAAGTATCGTCAGGTGGGGCAGAGCGGGTTGCGCGTCAGTGAGGTCTCGATCGGTGGGTGGTTGACGTTTGGCAAGAGCGTCGCCGACGAGACCGCACACGACATCCTCCGCGTCGCCATCGACGAGGGGATCAACTTCATCGATGTCGCTGATATTTACGCGAAGGGGGAGTCCGAGCGCGTGGTCGGCGAGCTGATTCGTGACTACCGTCGCGACGACCTCGTCATCTCGAGCAAGGTCTTCTGGCCCATGAGCGAGGGGATCAACGATCGCGGCTTGAGCCGCAAGCACATCATGGAGAGCGTCGAGGGATCGCTGCGTCGTCTTGGAACGGACTACCTCGATATCTACTTCTGCCACCGATGGGACGAGCATGTTCCCCTCGATGAGACGCTTCGCGCCATGGAAGACCTGATCCGTCAGGGGAAAGTCCTCTACTGGGGCACCAGCATGTGGAGCGGCGATCAGCTCGAACTCGCACATGATCGCGCAGAGCACTGGCGCGCTTACGCACCTACCGTCGAGCAACCTCGATACAACCTCATCCACCGCGAGATCGAGGCCGACGTGCTCCCGAGGGCCAAAAAGCTCGGGATGGGGCTCGTTGTCTGGAGCCCGCTCGCCCAGGGACTTCTCACTGGCAAGTACAATGATGGCGTCCCGGAAGGAAGTCGCGGCGCAGACTCGAGCTGGCTCGAGAACGACCTCAACGACAAGAACCTCGAGCGCATTCGCGAATTCTGCGACCTCGCCAAAGAGCTCTCGCTCTCGCCAGCACAGCTCGCGCTCGCCTGGTGCCTGACGCGCCCCGAAGTCTCCAGCGTGATTACCGGCGCGAGTCGCACGCGCCAGGTGCGAGATAACGTCAAGGCTGCCCAGGTCGAGCTCGAAGCCGAGGTGCGTCAGAAGCTCGACGATCTCTTCTCGGTGAAAGGGTGAATTATGAGGCGAGAGGGCAGAGCTGTTTCCGCTCTCTCGCCGCAGTCATCGCGCCAAAAGTGCGGTGAACTGGAACCGTCAAGTCACTAACCTATCTTCAGAGGACGCAGATGGATTTCGGAATATCAGAGGAGTTGGCGAGCACGCTCGCGAGCATCCGTGACTTCGTCGAAACGGAGCTCTACCCCCTGGAGGAAGACCTCCTCGAGAACGGCTTCCGCGCTTCGATTCCCAAGCTCCAGGCCCTCCGCGAGCGCGTCAAGGAAGAGGGGTGGTGGTTGCCGCACCTCGCCGCCGACCATGGCGGCTTGGGGCTCAGCCTCGCTGACTTCGGGATGATCTCGGAGGTGCTCGGCGGCTCGCCCGTCGGGCACTACGTCTTCAATTGCCAGGCCCCGGACGCTGGCAATATGGAGGTGATGCTCGAACACGCCAGCGAGCACCAGCGCGAGGAGTTTCTGGAGCCGTTGCTTTCTGGCGACATCCGCTCCTGCTTCGGGATGACCGAGCCGGAGAACGCTGGCTCCAACCCGATCTTCCTCTCGACGCGCGCCGTCCTCGATGGTGACGAGTGGGTCATCAACGGCCACAAGTGGTTCACGAGCTCGGCCGATGGCGCGAGCTTCTGCATCGTGATGGCGGTGACAGATCCAGACGCTCATAAATACCAACGCGCCAGCATGATCATTGTCCCCACGGACACTCCCGGCTTCGAGCTCGTGCGCAATATTCCGGTCATGGGCGAGGCAGGAGAGGATTACTTCTCGCACGCCGAGATTCGCTTGACGGATGTTCGCGTGCCCAAGGAGAACCTGCTGGGTGGCGAGGGCGCAGGCTTTGCGGTCGCGCAACAGCGCCTCGGGCCAGGTCGGATTCACCACTGCATGCGGTGGATCGGCATATGCGAACGCGCCTTCGATATGATGTGCGAGCGCGCGGCGACTCGCGAACTCTCGCCAGGGAAACCGCTCGGTCACAAGCAGTTCGTGCAAGGCTGGATCGCAGAGTCCCGCGCTGAAATCGACGCCGCTCGTCTGATGGTCCTCCGCGTCGCGTGGCTCATCGATCAACAGGGGGATTACGCTGCGCGCGTGGATGTCTCGACGATCAAGTTCTTCGTCGCCAACGTGCTCCAGCGCGTGCTCGACCGCGCGATCCAAACGCACGGCGCGCTCGGAATCACGGACGATATCGTGCTCTCTTACTGGTTCCGTCACGAGCGCGGCGCGCGCATCTACGATGGCCCCGATGAGGTGCACAAGGCGCGTCTGGCGCGCAAGATCCTCGAGAAGTACGCCTGAAAATGGCTCGATGGCGTGAGGCGAGGATGAACCCGAAGAGGTTCATCCTCGCCTCACGCGTGAGCGACATGGACGCGAAATCACTACCGCCAAAAAGCGAGGCGAGGATGGCGAAGCAAGGACTGGATCGCGCGCGCGATGTGCGCAGCGGAGAGGAGCTCGAGACAGGGACGCTGTTCCCCTATTTGCGGGATCACATCGATGGTTTGAGCGAAGACATCGTCGTCCGACAGTTCCCCGCAGGGCACTCGAACCTCACCTACTTGCTCGAAGATCGATCCTCGGGGCAGGGGTACGTGCTCAGGCGTCCTCCCTTCGGCGCGCAGGTCAAATCCGGTCACGACATGGGGCGAGAGTTTCGCGTCATGAGCGCGCTCTATCCTGTCTGGCCCAAGGTCCCTCGCCCCTTCGTGATGTGCGATGACGAGTCCATT
Source organism: Myxococcota bacterium (assembly GCA_036155555.1). Lineage (GTDB taxonomy): Bacteria > Myxococcota_A > Bradymonadia > Bradymonadales > Bradymonadaceae > JAYZVO01. The sequence goes on along the minus strand of JAYZVO010000059.1, from coordinate 7,365 downwards.
ATCGGCGCTCCATTTTACGTGATGGAGCGCGTCGAGGGTGTGATCTTACGCCGTGGAAAGAATGAAGGGGTTAATCTCGACGAGGCGACCATGGCGGGGGTTTGCGACGCCTTTCTCGACACCTTCGTTCAGATTCATGGCATCGACCTCGACGCCACAGGGCTCTCGGAGTTTGGAAAGCCCGAAGGATATATCGAGCGTCAGGTGTCCGGGTGGACGCGGCGTTGGGGCAAGGCGATGACCGACACCGTCGAGGGGATCGATGCCATGGCCGCCTGGCTCGCAGAGAATCGACCCGAGGAGCAATCCGCTGGGCTGATTCACAACGACTTCAAGTACGACAACCTGATCCTCGACCCTGATGACTTGACCCAGGTGCGCGCGGTGCTCGATTGGGAGATGGCGACGCTCGGTGATCCTTTGATGGACCTTGGCTCCTCGCTCGCTTACTGGGTCGAAGCAAAGGACTCGTTTGTTCTCCAGCAGCTCAAGTTCGGCCCCACCGATCTCCCCGGAAACCTGAGCCGCGAGGAGCTCGTCAAGGCTTACGCCGAGCGCAGCGGTCGAGATGTCACCGACTTCCTCTTCTACTACATCTATGGCCTGTTCAAGCTCGCGGTCATCGCGCAACAGATTTACTACCGTTACAAACATGGCCACACCAAGGACGAGCGCTTTGCTGGGCTGATCTTCGCAGTACAGGCGCTCGGTCAAGCTGGTGAGGACGCCATCGCCAGCGGCGAGATCGGTCCCGCGTCCTGAGCTTCTCGCCGCGCGAGCTTTTGTATAAGGTGATGCGCCGAAACACACCCGCGCGAAACGTCTGATGGTTGGTGCCGGGTGTGATGCACCGATGACATGTTTGCGATGAGCCTGTGATGTCCGATGATTTACCCGAGGCGCGCACTCCTGCTGCTCCTCCAAAATGGCGCGAAGTTCTCGAGCAACGGTGGCACCACATCGTGTGGATCGTGCCGCTGTTGATGTACATCCCCTTGTTGAGCTTCGAGTTCACGATCGGGGATGGTCCCGAGTTGTTGATCGCGATCCTCAACCTCGGAGGCGCCCACCCGAGCGGTTATCCGCTCCTGACCTTGCTCGGTCAGATCCCCGCGCGCTTTCCGCTGGGCACACCCTATTTCAACGTCTCGCTGATGCTCAGCGCGCTCCCGAGCGCGCTGACGGCGTGGTTGCTCTTCCTCATGATGCGCGACCTCAAGGTCAATGGACCCGTCGCGGTGTTGACCTGCTGGGCTTACGCCTTTGGTCAGCGCGTGATGTATCAGAGCACTCGCATCGAAGTTTACGCGCTGCATAACCTGCTGTTGGCGCTCGCGTTCTTCGCGATGCTTCGCTACTCGCGCGAACCCGAGCAACCTCGGTGGTACTACCTCTCGGTCCTGGCGGTTTGCCTCGGGCTGACCAACCACCTGACCATGGCATTCATGATCCCGATCGTGGTGATCATGGCGCTCGTGATCGATCCCAGAGGTTTGTTTCGCCCGAAACGTATCGCTGGATCGTTGGGGATCGCCGCCGCGTGCGCGTCGCTCTATCTGTATTTGCCCTGGCAAGGATTCGCGCAGTACGACTCGATGCAGTCGATCTCGTGGAACGACATCCGCGACTTCAAGATGTTCTGGAGGCATGTCTCTGGCGAGGAGTACGACGTGCTTCGCAAGCAGGTCGAGCCGTTTGTCGGTCTGGACAAGGTCCTCTCGGACTTGCGGGATCGGCTCTTCCCTGGCGTGGCGATGTTGTCCGTGTTGGGAATGATCGAGCTCGCGCGCAAGAACTGGCGCCTGCTGCTCGCGACCTTCCTCTTCTTCGCCGCACACATCACCTACGTGTCCGGTTACACCATCAATGATATCGCGACCTATTACCCCGCCGCGTTTGTCTCGCTCTTCCTCTGGCTCGGGTTGGGCGCGAACTGGTTGCTCGAGGCAAGAATCCCCTCTCAGTTCTGGGCGAGCAAGCCGCTCAAGGGTGCCATCCTCGCCGCATGTTTCGTGGGTTGTGGGGTGATGTATTGGCTCAACCGGGGCGTGGGCTACGACGAGCAATATGGCGAGGATATGGGCGATCAGGCGATGCGCGTGATCGAGGAGCCTGCCATCGTCTTCACCGAGGTCGACCGTCACACGTTCGCGATGTGGTACGAGGCTTACGTCAAGCACCCTGACAGGCAGGTGATTCCCATCTCGAGGGGGCTCTATGCTGCCAGTGATCGCCTCTGGTATCGCGAGTTTCTGCGCCGCAAGCACCCGCACATCAAGTGGCCCTCCGAGGAGGATATCAAGGGCAACTGGGTGACCCAGATGATGAAGGAGAACCCCGAGCAAAACTACTACGTGTTCCCCTGGAATCGCTGGTCCAACAGCCTCATGTACAATCGCGTGCTCGGCTGGGTGCACGAGCTCGTCCCTCGCAAGGGCAACAAGAACCCGAACCATCGCGAGATTCGCTATGCTTACATGAGCAGGCACACCCAGATCCGCGGGCGTCATGTCTTCTATGACAGCGAGGCGAGTTATCCTGTGGGGGATCGTTTGACCTGCGTGGTCGTTTGGTACAACGACCACGAGAAGGCGACCGGCAAGTGGACGATCTATGGCCCTGACGACACCAGGATCGAGTTCGCCAACCACGAGGTCCCCTCGGATTCCACGATCAGTTGGGAGTACCTCAACGTGAAGGATCAAAAACCTGGGCAGTGGCGTTGCGAGGTCGAGTTCCCTGGCGAGGACCGCGAAAAAATCGTCATCCCCTTCGAGTTGACCGAGTAAGCAGCGCGTTGCCGCCAGGTCACTCCTCGAGCAAGCGCGAGGTGTCGGTTTGCTCTTCTGCCGGGATGAACGGGATCATCAGGAGCATCAAGAACAGCAGCGTTGACATGGCGATCGCGGCCTCGCTCAACCCCACAAAAACAACCACGCAAGGCATCACGCCGACCACGCCCGCCCCGGCGAGTAGGTAGAGCCCGAACAGACTCTCGCCGCTCTGGCGTCGCGCCGTCGCGGGATAAGAAGGCGCGGGCGCCACGAGTTCTGTGGCGGTGCGTCGGGGTGTGCCGGGCGCCCGCGTCCTCTTATCCCGCGACGGCGCCTGCTGCGTCGAGGTCATCGCGAGCGTTGCTTTGCCTTCGAGCACCTCTCGAAGACGCGCGGCGAGCGCCGCTCCATCCTGAATCCTCTCGCCGGGGTTCGGTTGCAACATGCCCTGAAGCAGCGCCAGGCAAGGGTTGCTTACCTGCGGCTTGACCGCATCATACCAGGCAAAGGTGCCATTTTGGTCGATGAGGTGGGTCGGGCTCTCTCGTGTGAGCATTGTGACGGCGAGAGCGCCCATGGCCCACACGTCACTCGCCGCGCTGGTTGCACCCTGGATTTGCTCGGGGGCCATGTAACCGGGAGTGCCTGTGATGGTGATTTTGCCTGATTGTTGGAGCGCATCATCGCGCACGGCGCCAAAATCGATCAACGCCAGGCGACCATCTTCACGACGCATGATGTTGTCTGGCTTGATATCGCGGTGAATGATGCGCGGCGTGCGCGAGTGCAGGTAGGCGAGGATGTCGCTGAGCTCGAGCAACATCGCGAGCACCTCGCGTTCACCTGGCCTGGAGCGCTTCAGATGCGCTTCCAATGTGGTGCCATCGATGAACTCTTCGACGAGGTAGAATGCCTGGTGCTTGCCGATGCCCCAGACAAAATCATCGTGACAGGTGGGGATGCCGGGGTGCTCGAGTTGTTTCAGGACGCGCGCTTCTCGAACAAAGAGCTCCTGCGTCTTGAACGAGTCGAGGCGCGCGAAGGAGAGCTCCTTGATGGCGAAGGTCTGGCCGCCTTTCAGCTCTGTGGCGAGGTAGGTGGTGCCGATGGCGCCGTGCGCGAGCACGCGCTCGAGCCGGTAGCGTTTATCCAGGAGCAGTGGGCCTGCGCACGCGACGCAATCGCGTCGATCCTGGTGTTGGTTCGGGGCGTGGCTGCCGCAGCTCGCGCAAAGAAACCCGTTCATGGAACATCCCGAGGAATGAGGTGGCGAGGTTCTCGTTTCACTCTAGGGATGAGAACGGCTCACGTCGAACGTTTCTTTCCCGTGGTGCCAGAGCACCGGCTCTGATTGCATTGGTCCCATGTCGATCGGTGTGTTATAAGTCGGGCAAGTAGCGAGGTTGCGACTCGCGCATGCTGTGCGGTCGTGAAAAGGTTAAGTATTCCAGGGTTTTGAGGGGATTTGTTTCGCCATTTCAGGCACGTCCTGGGGCAAGCAAATCTCGAGAAGTGATAGCACATGGTCGCCTCGAGCCGAGGAGCGAGCTCCCGAACTCTCACATCCCGTGACATTTCGTCGAGGTAAGAACGTCGAGCACACCGCGCCTCGAGCGCGGCGTGCCTTGAGACATACAAGCCGCTCGCGGGTGCTGCATCCGTGGGCATAAGAGTTTATCGAAAAGAGAAGAGAAACCCGCCGTGCGCTCGCGAATCAGTCGCCTGACGCGGTGATTTCTCGACCAAAATTCACAATAAGTCGGAGCGGTGGGACAACCCATGACAGATGGGTTGCAGCGCGAAACGCAGAGCATGTCGCGGCGAACCTCGAGGTTCGCGGTGATGTCTCGCGGTCCGCACCATCAGGACACGAGCAGAGCAGGGCGCCAAACCGCCAACAGGTGCGCTCCCTGCCAGCATGTCCGCCTCACGTGGAGATCAGAGCCACGTCAGGCCAGGGGATTGTCCTCGCCAACCTCCGACGCCTCTTTAAAGCAAGCAGGATTTCCATGTCCAACATTCTGGTCGTCAACTCCACCAGCTCCGAAACCCGGGTCGCGTTGTGTGAGGATGGCATCGTCTCCGAGTTCTATCTCGAGCGCACCCGCGAGCAGGGCATCGTGGGGAACATTTACAAAGGGCGAGTGTTGCGCGTGCTCCCCGGAATGCAGGCCGCATTCGTCGACATCGCGCAAGAGAAAGCAGGCTTCCTCCACGTCTCCGACTTCTACGACTTCGACGATGACGTCGCCGCATTTGGCGACGAGGACGCCGATGAGTGGCCTCCTCCCTCACGCGACAAGAAGTCGAACCGCCGCCGCGTCAACATCCAGGACGTCCTCAAGGAAGGTCAGGAGATCATCGTCCAGGTCGCCAAGGAGCCCATGGGAACAAAGGGCGCGCGCCTGACCGGCAAGATCTCCATCCCCGGTCGTTACTCCGTCTTCATGCCGACGGTCTCGCACATCGGCATCTCTCGCCGCATCGCATCGGATCGCGAGCGTCGTCGCCTCAAGAAAATCGTGGACCGTTGCCGCCCAGAGGGCGCGGGCTTCATCGTCCGCACCGTCAGCCAGGGCGTCGATGATGACAAACTCCAGCGCGATATGGAGCTGCTCGTTGCGCTCTGGAGTGACGTGCTCGAGAAGTTCAACCGCGTCAAGGCCCCCTACCTGCTTTACGAAGAGCCCGACCTGATGTTGCGCGCCACGCGCGACCTCTTCACGACGGATCTGGAGAAGCTCGTCATCGACGACAAGCGCTCCTACGAGCAGCTTCACGAGTTCATCAAGCAATACATGCCCTCGTTCTCGGGGAACATCGAGCTCTACGATGACCCCGAGCCGATCTTCGACGCCTACGGCATCGAGATCGAGCTCAACCGCGCGCTCCAACGCCGCGTCGAGCTCCCGAGCGGCGGTCACCTCGTCATCGACAAGACCGAGGCGCTCACCGCCATCGACGTCAACACCGGGCGTTTTGTCGGCAAGACCTCGAGCCACGAGGAGACCATCTACAAGACGAACCTCGAGGCCGCAGACGAGATCGTCTACCAGCTGCGCCTGCGCAACATCGGCGGCATCATCATCATCGACTTCATCGATATGGACGAGCGCAAGCACCGCGAGGCCGTCTACAAGCGCCTCGAGAAGGCGCTCGAGAAAGACAAGGTCACCTCGAACGCGCTGGCGATCTCCGAGTTTGGCCTCGTCGAGATGACCCGCAAGCGCACCCGCGAGTCACTAGTCCAGTACCTGTGCGAGGAGTGCGAGCAGTGCGCTGGTCGCAGCTACCTCAAGTCCAAGGAAACGGTCGCTTACGAGGTCCTGCGCGAGATCAAGCGCGAGGCCGCCGTCTTGCCCGTCGAAAACCTTTACATCTACGCCAACGAGCAGGTCATCGACTTCATCCGCTTCAAGGAGAAGAAGATGCTCGGCTCGCTCGAGCGCGAGTACAACAAGAAGCTGCACCTGTTCGGAGACAAGGAACTCCACATCGAAGAGTTCACCGTCTCGCACAAGAAATCGCGCGCCAAAAAGGGCGCCTGAGCATTCACTACGATCCTTGTCAGGATCGTAGGCTCTCGGGCTGATTTTTCTCGCCCGAGCATTTATGATGAGGCGAGGAGCGAGGGTAAGCACCCGCTCCTCGCCTCATTTGTTTTCATGAGAGCCCACGATGAGTTATCAGCGCCAACCTCAGGAGAGCGGCCCACATCAACGCCAACACGTGCGTGTGGAGGTCAACCGCGAGTTCACCATGATCGAGGATTACATCGCCGAGTATGTCAGCAACATCTCTCAGGGCGGCGTCTTCATTCGGTCAAAGAACCCGCTCCCAGTGGGGACGAGCGTGACCTTGAGGTTTTCCGTGATCGTGGACGATGTCGAAATCGTCGAGGGCGAGGGCGAGGTCGTGCGCGTGGAGCGCTCGGACGAAGAGACCGGGATGGGGGTGGCGTTCACGCGGCTTTCGGCAGACAGCAAGAGGCTCATCGACGAGATCGTTCGCCGCGCTGTGCTCGAGCAGTGAGCTTGCCACAACATCTCACAACGTTTAACTTTCGCCCCGTCGGGTGCGCGCTGTTGTGGTGCGTGCCAAACCAATGACCTCTCGCGGCGAGAGCGCTTGCCCTACAAGGGTTTCTCGCCGCCAATGATAGGCGCCTGACATGGACCTCAAAGAGAAACTCGCGCGCGCGGCTCGCGCCAACCTCAACCAGCTGCTCGACGCCATCAAGGAGTTCGACGCTGAAGAAGATGCCCCACAAGAGGGCTTCGAGCATATCGGCGGCGGCCCAGGCAAGACCAACTACGAGCCCCCCAAGTCCGCCTCCGAGAAGACGCTGCGCGATTACTACGCCAACCTCGAGGTCGAGTACGGCGCGGACATGGACACCGTCAAGGCTTCCTATCGTCGCTTGATGCGCAAGTATCACCCCGACAAGTTCGCCGCCAACGACGAGATGCAGGCGCTCTCGACCCAGCTCACGCAAGAACTCACGGTCGCTTACCAGGCGATCGAGAATTACTGGAAGTCAGGGAAGTACTGAGCCCTTGCTGGCTTCGACTCTTCCAACCATCACTCGAAA
>JAYZVO010000058.1:0-13671 GCA_036155555.1 Myxococcota bacterium | reverse complement strand
TCGGCACGAACCTATTCTGTCGCGGTCGTCGGCGCCACGGGCGCCGTGGGTCGCGAGATGTTGAAGATGCTCGACGATCGGGACTTCCCCGTCGGCGACTTGCGCGTGATGGCCTCGGCGAGATCCGCAGGCAACACCCTCGAGTGGAGGGACCGCACGCTGACGATCGAGGATCTCCAGACAGCCGACTTCACCGGCGTGGACTTCGCGCTGTTCTCGGCGGGCGGATCGACGAGCAAGGAGCACGCGCCGCGCGTGGCATCTCAGGGCGCCATCGTCATCGACAACTCGAGCGCCTGGCGCATGGACGATGACGTCCCGCTGGTCGTCCCCGAGGTCAACGCCGATGCCTTGAGCGACATCCCCAAGGGAATCATCGCCAACCCGAACTGCTCGACCATCCAGATGGTCGTCGCGCTGAAACCTATCGCGGACGCGGTGGGGATCGAGCGCGTGGTGGTCTCGACTTACCAGTCCTCGAGCGGCGCCGGACAGACGGGCATCGAGGAGTTGATGTCGGACGTGAACGCGTTCCTGGATGAGGACGCGCCCGAGACCGAGCGCAAGAAGTTCGCGCACCCGCTCGCGTTCGATGTCCTGCCACACATCGACGTCTTCTTCGACTCGGGATACACCCGAGAAGAGCTCAAGATGGTATACGAGACGCGCAAGATCATGAGCGCGCCGAAGATGCAGATCTCGGCGACCGCCGTGCGCGTGCCAGTGATTCGCAGCCACTCCGAGTCGATCACGCTCGACCTGGGGGAAGCCTTGACCGCCGAGCAAGCGCGCGAGCTTTTGAGCAAGGCGCCAGGCGTCAAGCTCTACGACGCTCCTGAAAAGAACATCTACCCGCTGGCGAGGTTGGCCGAGGGCACCGATCCGACCTGGGTCGGTCGCATCCGCCAGGACCTCGACCGCCCCCAAACCCTGCACCTCTGGGTCGTGGCGGACAACCTGCTCAAGGGCGCCGCGCTCAACGCGGTGCAAATCGCCGAAGCGCTGATCGCAAACGATAACAAGGAGACCACCTCGTGATCTCAGCTCGACTCCACCCCGTAGCAAAGACTCTGGCGAGCGCCCTGCTCTGCTCGAGCGTTTTGATGCTCGCCGCAACCGACGCGAGCGCGCTCGACCCCAAAACGAGTACGCAGGTCACCGACGTCACCTTCACCGCGCTGAGCTACAAGTACAGCGTCGATGGAGAGGATGCCTCGATGGGGATCGAGGACTGTCAGGACGCCATGGTCAATGACATGACGGTCTCGGTCCGCTTCACCGCCAGCTTTGACATGAGCGCGCAAAGAAGCTCGACGGGGTTGCAACCCTACCTCGAGAACTTCTACTACTTCTCGCTCGACAGCGGCACGGGCTCGAGCCCTACATGTGGCGATGGGAACTCGACCTGTTCCGAGATCTCGGACTCCAAGGTCAGCTTCAACACCACCGAGGCGACCCCCTCGATCAGCTTCGACACGCTGACCGGGTTTACGACCTCGGAGGATTGCACCACGCAGACGATCGAGCGCGATTACTTCATCCGCGCCAACATCTACGACGCCGCGGACAGCTACCAACCCGCCGACGCGCGCATCATGCTCGACACGATCCGCCCGAGCGCGCCGACGAGCTTCACCGCCATCGCAACCGAGGACACCATCCAGGTGACCTGGGTCGGCACCGAGACCAATGACCTCGGCGGTTACCGCGTGGTTTACTCGACCAGTGAGTTCGCCGCGGGTGTCTATCCTGACGAGGTCCTCACCGCGAACACGACCGCGCAACGCCGCGACATCTCCGTCTCGAGCGAAGAGGACAACACAGGCTCGGTGTCTGTGACGCTCGAGCCGGGCACGCAGGTCTGGATCGGCCTGGCAACGATCGACGAGGTCGGAAACCCGAGCCTTGTCATCGGACCGGAGGTCGTCGAGGTCGTCGACACGATCGACTTCTGGGAAGATTACAAGGGACGTGGCGGCAGCGAGACGGGCGGTTACTGCTCGAGCGCGTCGAACCAGGTCCCCTCGCCAGCGCCGCTCGGCGGGTTCCTGCTCCTGATGGGAGGCATGATGTTGATGCGCCGCAAGCGCCGCGGTGGGCTCGAGGCCACCGCCGCCACAACTCTCGCGATGACCACCGCTCTCTGCTTGCTCGCGCCAGGAACGGCACAGGCACAGGAGGTCGGCAAGCAAAGTGATATCAAGGGCTCCTTCGAGTTCAAGATCGGCGGGTTCTACCCTGGCCAGATCGACGCGGAGACGGGCGGCGACGGAGCTGGTGCCTTCGAGTCCTTCTATGGAGCAGATAACCTCGTCTATGGCGAGTTTGTCTACGAGCGCTACCTGTTCCAGAAGTTTGGCAAGCTCGGGCTCGGCTTCCACGCGGGCTACACCTCGAAGAAGGGCGAAGTCCAGGCGGGCGGCGCGACGACCGAGGAGGATGTCCCCGGCGAGACAACGTTTCGCATGATCCCGCTGCGAGGATCGCTGTTCTACCGCTACGATTACTCGGCGCTCCACCACCGCATCCCGCTCGCGCCTATCGCGCGCGTGGGCGTCGATTACGTGCTCTGGCGCGTGCTCGATAGCGACGGCGAGGTCTCGGATGTCAATGGCGAGAGCGCCAAGGGTGGGAAGATGGGCTGGCACGCCTCGCTCGGGCTCCAGTTCATGCTCGATTACCTCGACCCAGGCTCGGCGGCCTCTTTTGACCTGAACTGGGGGATCAACAACTCCTACCTGTTCGCCGAGTACATGTTCACGAAAATCGACGACTTCGGCGGCAGCGGCTTCGACCTCTCGGACAACCTCTGGATGTTCGGGCTCGCCTTCGAATACTGATCCTCCTCTCTGACCTCGCGTTCGGTTTATGACCAAACGAATCCGCCTGCGCATCGCCTACGATGGAACCCGCTACCACGGCTGGCAGCAACAACCTGACTGCCTGACCGTGGAAGGTTCGCTTATCCAGGCGGCCTCGCGCTTGCTCGCGATCCCCTACGAAGAGGTCATCTTTCAAGGGGCGTCCCGCACAGACTCGGGCGTGCACGCGCTCGGCCAGACGGCACACATCGACCACGACACGAACCGTGGCTTGTGGGACTTCGTGCGCGGCTTGAACGCGCTGACCGAGGACGACATCAGCGTATTGCACGCGGATGAAGTCGACCTCGACTTCAACGCGCGCCACTCCTCACGTGGCAAGACCTACCGATACAACATCTGGAATCACCGCTTCCAGCACCCGCTACGCCTGACGCGCAGTTGGAACGTGCGCAAGCCGCTCGACCTCGACGCGATGAGGCAAGCTGCGGCGTTGCTCGTCGGCGAGCACGACTTCGCGGCGTTCCGCGCCAGTGATTGTCAGGCGAAGACGACCGTGCGCGAAATCACCGCCGTCGAGATCCTCACAGGAGACGACCTGGGCGCAGACATCACCATCCAAGTCGAAGGCACCGCGTTCTTGAAATACATGGTGAGGATCATCAGCGGCACGCTCGTCGAGATCGGCAAGGGGCGCCTCTCTCCAGATATCATCACGCGGATGTTCGACGAGAAGGATCGCGCGCTCGGTGGCACCACCGCGCCGCCACATGGCCTGACGTTGATAAGCGTCCACTACCCGGACCATCCGTGGGCCGATGGCAAGGAGCCTGTCATCGGCGGAGCCTGGATGTAGTATCCCAAAAACGCGCCGTCGCACCTTCGCTATTGCACGGTGACGAAAAGCAACCTCATTGCCACACAATGGCAGGCGCGTTTTGGGGAGCTACGGCTTGGGGATCTTGATCTTGGAGATCATCAAGCTGCCGCTGATGCCGTAAACGAGCGAGAAGGGGTGGAAGAGCCAACCGATGCGGGTGCTCCCACCGATAAAGCCTTCGAGGCCGGTCATGTCTTGCGCGAAGAGGACGCCGAGGACGAGCACGATAAGCAAGCTGCTCGGGATGGGCGTCCCTTCAAAGTGTGTGACCTTGCCGGTACCTGACGAGAGCTCGTCGGCGGTGACGTTAAAGCGCGCGAGCCTGCTGATGCCGCAGACGACAAAGAAGATCAGCAGCGCCATATCCCAGCCGCCGCGCAGGCCCATCGTGAATCCAAGGACCGCAGGCGCGACGCCGAAGGAGACGATATCCGCGAGCGAGTCGAGATCGGCGCCGAGCACGCTCTTTCGGCGCGTTTTGCGAGCAACCCAACCATCGAAGATGTCGCAAATAAGCGCGAGCGGGAGCAGCACGAAGGCGGGCCAAAGCATCGCCTTCTGAGAGCCGAGGTCGAGGTAATTCAGGCAAATAAAGAGGCTGCCCGTCCCACAAGCCGCGTTCCCCAGGGTGAGGAGGTCGGCAGGGGTGTAAGAGCGCAGCATCTCGAAGCGCACAGGTTTATCCGCGGTCGCCTGTTGCGTGTCTTCTGAGGATGAGAGATCGGTCATGTCGAATCGTGAGTCGCGCCGAGGATAATCAGGTGTCTTTAAAGGGGTTCTCTTTGGAGAGATGCTCGATCTGGAGATCTCTGCTGGCGCGCTCTTGCGCGAGCACGCCGCGGATTGCCTCGTCGAGACGCTCGTCTACCAAATAATGCGCCGAGTACGTATGCGTCGGCTCGAAGCCTCGGTCGTACTTGTGCTCGCCGCCAGCGCCCGGCTCGAAGACCTTGACGCCATGTTCGATCGCCCACTCTATGGGCGTATACATGCAGGCTTCAAAGTGTGCAAACTGAACCTCCGCTGTCGCCCCCCAGTAACGGCCATAAAGTCGGTCGTTTTTATAGAGATTGAACGTCCCGCCAAAGTCCTCGCCATCACGTGACATGATCACGAAGTGGAGCCTGTCACGCATCACATCAGGCAACGCCAGAAAGAACTCTTCGGTGAGGTACTGCTTGCCATAAAAGAACTTCTGCACCGTATCGCGGTAGTACTCGAACATGTCGGCCATGATGGCCTCGTCGATCATGTCCCCTGTCAGGACGCGCGAGGTCACGCCTTCTTCTTCGAGCTTGCGGCGCTCGCGGCGAATGTTGGCGCGCTTCTTCGACCTGAACCTCGAGAGGTAGTCATCAAAGTCCTCGTAAGGACTCGCCATGCCACGCTCTCGGCCATTGTACCAATGGTACTGCATGCCGTAACGCAGCGGCAGACCGAGCTCCTTGAAGAGCCCGGTCTCGTGCTCGGGGATAAAGTTAAAGTGCACGGACGAGAGCCCCGCCTGTTTGGCAAAGCCCATCGCGGTCTGGATAAGCGCCGAGCCGAGCGCGCTGCGCTCGGCTTCTTCGAGCTCGCTCGCCGTCAAGATCCTCGCGCCCGTGACAGGGGTAAATGGCACGGCGACGACCCCTTTCGGGTAGTAGCGGATGCCTGCGCGGTAGGCGGCATCCGCCCACCCCCAATCGAAGACAAACTCACCGGCAGAGTTTGTCTTGATGTAAAACGGCAGCGCCCCGAGGTAAGGGCGATCCTCGCTTTTTGTCGTCGCGTCTTCGCCATCGCCATCGCCATCGCTCTCGGTGGCGACAAAGATCATGGGAAACCAGCCGCTCTCCTCGCCGGTGCAGCCTGTCTCTTCGAGCAGTGACAGGAAGCCATACTCGAGGAAGGGGCTCTCCCCTTCGACGAGCGCATTCCATTTCGCGCCATCGATACGCCTGATCCCCTCGTGAATTTCGATCTTGTAATTGCGTGGGGTAGCACTCATTTCGCGGTCTCCTCGTGGACCATGGGGAACCCTGCTTTTTCGCGCAGAGCTGTCGCGTCAGCAAGCATAGCAAGAAGTGCTCGGGGCTGCATAAGAACAGATGCCTTCGCATGACGTGAGATTCGTCCGAGGGACAACGGTTTGAAGCGCACACAGATTTCCATCTGGTGCAGAGTTCCGTTACACTCGGTGTTGACGCCGACCTTCAGATTTTTGATGCACAACTGCTTTGTATGAGCGCGACTCACCACTATAGCCAGGATGCGGCGTGGTGTTTCGCCACCTTTATCGACCAGGGAGTCGCAAGATGTCGATCTCACAATCCTACTCTTCAAACCCCACACGTACACTCGTCCCCTCACTGCTCGCGGCGTTGATCTGCTCGGGTTGTCTGTTTACCGAGGCTGCGCCTTCAGGTCAGGACAACAACAAGGGGAACAACACCACGGTGGTGGTCTTCGATGAAGACATGGGCTCCTCGGGGAGCGACATGGAGGACATGGGAGAGAACCCTGCGGACCTTGGCGACGATGCGGACCTTGGCGACAGCGAGGACCTCGGCACGCCGCCAGAAGACATGGGCGAGGAGCCCATGTGCAACCGAGATGAGGATTGCGAAGGTGACTTCGTGTGCGTTGATGGGGCTTGCGTCCCGTTTACCTGCGAACAGGATGCTGACTGTGGCCCGATGGGAGTGTGCAGCGTCGATGGCATGTGCAGCAACCTCGTCGATGATCCCGAGAACTGCGGCGTCAAGGGGTTCGTCTGCCCCTCGAATACGTTCTGTGGCGGCGGCATGTGTGTCTGTGATGGGATCAACCCGAGGAACAACTCCAAGGTGATCGCCTCGAGCACGAACGATGGCCTCGTGCACTACCCCAAACCTCAGATGATGGGCTATTTCCCGTTCGAGCGCTTTCTCTGTAATGGGATGCCCTTGCAAGGTGCGGGAGATCTCGATTGCTCTAACGAACAGATCTCCTTTGACCCGGATTACCCCGCAGAGGCGCCGCATTACTTGCTCGGCTTCGTGGCGGACAGGACCGAGATCGAGCTGCGTTTGATCGACGAGCGCGGCGATTTGGTCCAGGGCTCGAGCAAGGAGCTTCGAGGGATCGCCAACCGCGGCGAGAAGGAAGTGCGCAGCTTCCGCATCTTGCAGAACTATGGCCCGCTCACGCTGATGTTCGTGTGGTGGCATGATGAGCAAGCGCCCGAAGGCAAGAATGACTTCGTGCATCTGTACACCATCGAGATCAAAGACAACCAATTCATCGATGTCGAGCCGGTCATGCTCGACAACATGCGTCCGTTCAGGGGGATCGAGACCTCGGGGCTGGCCGACTTCAGCGTCGCCACGAACGACAGGCAGGTTCAGGGAGGGAAAGCGCTGGAGGTCCTCGCGCTGCCCTATGTGTATGACGATCAGGAAAAGTCAGGAGACGACCTCTACCTCGACATCAACACGTTCGCCACGCTCAAGGAGTTGAACAAGCCAGATCTGACCACGCTCGTGACCACCGACGAACCGATTCACCTCGGCACACCGAGGCAGCTCCTCAACGGCTTTAACGCGCAGGTCACGTTCCAGGGAGACGCCCTGTTTATCTCCACGACGACGCTCGAGCATATCGAGGGGAACGCGGGCTTCAACAACGCGCTCACGGCGCAACAGCACCGCGTCTTCCGCGCTCGCCCGAACGCCGAAACGGGGGTCAACGAGACCGCCGAAATGATCGAGTCTCGCCCATGGGAGCTTTACAGGCACCTCGCGACGAATGCGCTCGATGTCTTTTTGAACATCGCCTTTGGCAATGACATCTCGGACTTCCCCCCTGCTCCATTTGTCTTCGCTGGAGGAGGCCCTGCTGAATGGATCGCGATGGGATGGTCGCGCTCGACGGACCTTTCGGGAGGTACGCGTCGCGCGATCCTGAACATTGTCACCACGGGACCAGACAATATGGTCGTGGCCGATCCGAGCCCGACGATTCTGGAGAACAAGTACGTCTACGATCAGGTCCTGGTGAGCAACCCGCTCGATCCCACCAAACCGTTGATGGTTTGGGCCGAGGCCGATCAGCTCCCCAACAAGGACCCGGAGGCGGTGACCGAGCTGCAATTCGCGCCGCTGATCGTGAAGGGGGATGACTTCCCAGAGCTCGGCGCGCAGCGCTCGCTCAACGCGATGATGAAGATCAACGCGCAGCGCGTGGGCGCACAATTCGGCACGCGCTCGGTCGGAGTTTTCGCTTATGGCAAGGATGAGATCCGCTTCTTCGCCATCGTCGACAACGCGCCGGTCTGTGCCATCCCTGGCAAGATGAGATAACCCCTCGAAGGTCCACGGACTCCGGCCTCGTCAAGGAGGCGTCTTTCTCGCGATGACCCCCATAGAATGCTGCACTGCGTCATATATTAGGGGATTGACTCTGGCGCGCGCGTCCCCATAATCGGAGATGCCGGACCTCTCCTTATGAGGTGTGGACTGGGTTTGCGGTTACGGCCCGCCGCGCCACCTACGAACACGTAGGTCTTCTTTCGACGCGAAGTGCGTCTGGAGACGACAACCCGAGTGATTTTCGATGGATGAGGACATGCTCCTCTCCCCCCAATCACCCGGCTACTGTGTGGTGTGGCGTCGACGCGATGCATCGCATTCAAGACATCTTGAAAGCTCTGCGCGCCGCGCCCTCACCTCATCGCCTCTAGACATCGACTTCGCTCTTCAAACGCAGGCGTTTAAGCAAAGGAGACGGCGATGGCGATCGACCAAACCCTAAACCACCCCACCCCGACACAAAAACTTCACGCAGCTCCCCCCAAGGAGCGGCACACCAAACCTCCCGTGGACGCCTCGGCGCTCGACTTCCGCAACCTGCGCGATGACGAGTTCTGGCGCCAGATCCCGGCATTTGCCGACGTCGATAAGGAGACCTTCCTCGACTACAAGTGGCAGATGAAGAACTCGGTCTATGGCGCCGACCAGTTGATCGAGACGGTGCGCGAGATCGCGCCTGATGACTGGCTCGAGGACGCCGTCGAGGGCTTCGCGCGTGCGCCGATGGCGGTGCGCGTGACCCCTTACCTGATGGGGCTCATCGACTGGTCGGACCCAGGCAACGACCCGATCCGCACGCAGTTTATCCCGATGGCATCGCGCCTGACGGCTGACCACCCGATGCTCACGCTCGACTCGCTCCACGAGCAAGAAGACGCGCCAGTGCCAGGGTTGACGCACCGCTATCAGGACAAGGCGCTCTTTCTCCCGCTCAACACGTGCCCTGTGTATTGCCGCTTCTGCACGCGCTCCTACGCCATCGGCGTCGACACCGAGCTCGTCGAGAAGGTCAACCTCAAGGTTGACCCGAAGCGTTGGGAGGATGCCTACACTTACATCGAGAGCCGCCCGGAGCTCGAGGACATCGTGATCAGCGGCGGCGACACCTTCAACCTCGCCTTCAAGCACATCGAGAACATCGGGATGCGTTTGCTCGACATCCCGCACATCAAGCGCCTCCGCTTCGCCACCAAGGGGATGGCGGTGATGCCGATGAAGATCCAGTCGGACGAGCGTTGGCTCGACGCCATCACCAACGTCGTCGAGGAAGGGCGAAAGCGCTACAAGCAGGTGGTCATCCACACGCACTTCAACCACCCCAACGAGATCACCGAGATCACGCGCGAGGCGATGAACATGCTGTTCACGCGCGGCGTGATCGTGCGTAACCAGACGGTGCTCCAGCGCGGCGTCAATGATGACGAGCTGGTCATGCAGAAGCTCGTCAAGCGCCTCGGCGAGGTCAACGTGCAGCCCTACTATGTCTACCAGCATGATATGGTGCAGGGGGTCGAGGATCTGCGCACGTCCGTGCAGCGCAACATCGAGATCGAGAAGTTCGTGCGCGGCACCACCGCGGGCTTTAACACCCCGACGTTTATCGTGGACGCGCCAGGTGGCGGCGGAAAGCGCGACGCGCACTCCTACGAGCACTACAACCGCGAGACCGGCGTCAGCGTCTATACCGCGCCGATGGTCAAGCCTGGGAAGTTCTTCCTCTACTTCGACCCGCTCCACAGCCTGAGCGAGAGCGTGCAGGCGGACTGGCATGACGAGGCAAAGCGCGAGGAGATGGTCCAGGACGCGCTCGAACAGGCGTTGGCGCACGTCAACGGATAACCTCGAGATTCATCGGCGCATTCGATGAATTTGTCTGGCGCGCTGGACAAATCCGCGCCGAGCGAACAGAATCGAGGTATACCCACTCGCTCGGCACCTTCGCGCAACCAGAGCGCTCCTTCGCGCCAGAGGAACTCCCGCGATGCGTTCGAAGACACAAATCATTCATGAATTCCTCGAGCGTCTGCGCGAGGGAATCGACACACACGAAGAGCTCTTCGCCGAGCTCGGCGTGATCCGAGATCAAGTCTTCACGGGCGCCGTGCTCGACGACATCATCCCCCATTACACCATGCTCGCGGACGGCGCGCTCGAGCACGTCCCCGTTCACCAGCTCGGCAACCTGAGCCTGTTTCTGGGGATGGGGATCGAGAGCGGCCTGCCGCCAGAGTGTCTGGCGACGCCGCTCATCGCGCGCGCCAGAGAGCTCTTCGATCCGTTGGCGGACGCGCTCGGCGCTCAGGTCGGCGACGAGGAGCCCGAGCACCCGCTCGAGATCCTCGCGCGCGCCGAACCTCCCATGGATGACTGGTGGGATGCGGTGCCTGGCGTGAGCACCGCGCTCACGAGCGTCGCGCTGCTGAGCCACACGGCGCGCGAGGAGATGCGCGCGGACAACACGCTGATGGACGCGCTCGAGGTCCTCGCAAACTTCGACGCCTCCCCTGGCTGGACCTACGACATGGCCAACATGTTGAGCCACGAGGAGATCCTGCTGCTGCATGTGCCCTCGCGGCGAGGGTGGCGCGCTCGCGCTGTCGGCGTCTACAACAACTTCCAGCTCTACACGTTGGTCCTCGGCGCGCTCCAGGAGCGCGAGGACAGCAACGATCTTGTCGACGAGGAGATCTCGCCCGAGCGCCTGCGCTCTTACCGCCGCTTTGGCGCTGGCGAGGCAGGCAGCGTGAGCTCGAACCTCGGGTTCTACACCTGCGCCGCGCTCGATGACACGTTGCAAATCGCAGATCCGCTCCACCACATGATCTACAACGAGGGGAAACCATGGCAGGTCCCTCGCCATGGCGGATGCTTCGTGGTTCTCCTGGCGGATGCCCCCTACCATCGCAGTTGGGACGCGCAGGCGGACACGGACCTGATCGACTCCTCGATCACGATCCAGGCCACGCTCGATGAGGCGGATGTCGAACGCATCCTCGGCGACTTGCGCAAGAGCGTCGTCTCATCCCTTCATTGAGAAGGCGTACCACCCCAACACCAGCAACGTCTGTAGCAACATCGTCCCCTCCATGTAGACGACGTAGTAGGACTCCGAGCGCTCTCTGTCCAACCTCGCGAGCAAGGCGCCCGTGAGCATCGTGCACATGGCGAGCGGCCAGACATACCCCGCAGCGTGATGGCGCACCGCGGCAGACGCCATAAAGAAACAGAGCAGCGCGAGCGCGAGCGAGCGCGTCCGCTCCACCCCGAGCAAGAGCGGGAGCGTTTGCACACCTGCGGCCTCATCCCGCTCCATATCGCGCACATCAAAGGGGAGCGTGATAATAAAGATAAACAACGCGCGCTCGAGCATCAGCCACGCGGGCTCTAACAACCAGGGGCTCACGCCACGATGCCACGCAGGCAAGGTGACCGTGGCCACGCCCCACACGAGCGCGATCAGGAAGATCTTGAGGCCAGGCACGTCCTTTAATCGGCGCCAGCCTCGCTCCTTGCCGCCGGGCAAAATAGGCAAGCTGTAGGTCAGCGAGAGCACGCCGAGCGGTACCAACGCGACAAAGATCCTCCAATCGAGCAAGAACCCCATCGCGAGCGTCCCCGCCGCGCTGCACCCGACGAGCCCGAACAACAGCGCGCGTCGCCTGGCGATCCAGCCGTGACGCTCGGAGTCGAGCGAGGCGTCCTCTGGAGAGGTCCCCGTCACGCGATCGAGGTTGTAGACGAGCAAGGTGGCGAAGAAGACAAGCCCCACCATCGGATCGAGAATGGAGACCTCGAGCCCGAGCTCGGCCCAGGTCGCGAGCACCAGACTCGCCGCGCAACAGGAGACGAAGAGGTTGCTAAAAATAAGGAACGGCAAGGATTTGCTCTACCTTGTTCCAGGCCATGGCGGGGAGTGAGCGTCACCCCTCATGTTGACGCGGCACCCCGGATGAATGCAAGACGAACAGATCAGGAAATTGCATCTCAGTGGTGATTCCACTAAAAGGATCTTGCGACGGTTAGTATGGAAACGAGCACCCGCTCGAGGAGGATTGCAGGTGAGGAAGACGATCGTTCGATCAAAGACAAGGCACTTTCAGCTCGCGCTCGGTGTGCTCTTGCTCGGCTTGAGCGCTTGCGGCACGGAACCCATCAGCCCAGGATCACAACAGGTCGGGCAAGTGTGCTATGGGAACGTCGACTGCGCCAGCGGCCTCACCTGCACGCAGGATCGCATCTGCGTCCCCGCCGCGCAGCAGCCTGCGCCAAACAACGCGAACAATACGCAGAACAGCGCGAATAATACGCAAAACAACGCGAATAATACGCAGAACAATGCGAACAACACGTCGCTGAACAACAACTTCGGGCCAAACGACGCACCAAACAACGTCGTCGCCAACAACGACACCCCGAACAACAACAACTTCGACCCCAACGCGGAGCCAAACAACAACTTTGGCCCCAACGTCGAGCCCTCGTGCGAGCCAGGCTTTCGCTACTGCGAGAGCGAGCGCAACTACATCGAGTGCGTCTTCACCGATGAAGGAGAAGCAGTCGAGGTCAGGCGCCGTTGCCCAGACCTGACGAACTGCGAGGATGGCCAGTGCATCGAGCAGTGTATCGACCGCGATGGCGATGGCACATTCCGCAACTGCGAGCCGTTCGACTGCGACGACAACAACCCGCGCGTCGCGCCATTCTTCGACGAGTTCTGTGGGGATGGCCTGGACAACAACTGCAACATGGCCATCGACGAAAACTGCGAGATGGAGTGTTGCCCTGGCGGCTGCGCGGATGGAACCTTCTGCGATCAATGCCAGTGCGTCCCATACGACCCCTTCTTCTGCCAGCAGAGCAACCAGCCTTGCGAGAACGTCGACACGTTCACGGGCGGCTACTACTGCGCGGACTTCACGGGCACAGGGGACGCGCGCTGCATCGGCCTGTGCGATCTCAACGCGCCGAACCCGCAGCAGACCTGCCCCGAGATGAACCAGTCTTGCGTCTTCGGAGAGGAAGGGGGCCAGTTTGGCTTCTGCTTCGACAACTGCAAGTTGGGAGAGAACTGTGGCAGCCCTGACCAGGGATGCTTTGTCTACAATGACCCGGTGTTGCCGCTCGATGGCGTCTGCACGCCATCAGACCCGACAAAGCAGCTCGGCGATCCTTGCGACGAGCAGGTCGATGGGTTCTTCGGGTGCGCGTCCGGCTCGGTGTGCGTCAACCTGAACCCGCAGTTCGGGACAGGGACGTGTGTGCAGTCGTGTCGTCCGTTCTACAACGGCCCTAGCGATTGCAACCAAGGGACCAATTGCGTGGCATTCAGCGAAGCGATCGGCGTCTGCACGGCGAACAACATGCTCGCCGAGGGCGATCGTTGCAGCCAACTCTACAACTCGTGTGGCGATGATGACGTGACCTGTTATCCGACGCGCGCGGGCGGGTTGCGATGTCAGCGCACCTGCCGCCTCTCCAGAGGAGACGCGGACTGTGGGCCGAACGCGCCGCTGTGTCGAGCGCTCTCGATGGACAACAACGAGATCGGCATCTGCACGACGCGCTGATCCTCGAAAATCAACGTGGGGGGAAACCCCATAGAAAAGCGAGCGGGCGCCTGGTGTGAACACCAGGCGCC